>DASUIE010000110.1:0-6212 GCA_036273175.1 Allostellaceae bacterium | reverse complement strand
CTCGCGGCGCACATGGCCCCAGACCAGCGCACCGGCTGCGCCGGCAAGCTGGCAGGCGAGATGGCCAACGCCGCCCGAGGCACCGTCTACCAGCACCTTGCGGCCGAGCAGCAACCCGCCCTGGCGCAGCGCATGAAGCGCCGTCAGCCCCGCCACCGGCAAGGTCGAGGCCTGGGCGTCGGTGACCTTGTCGGGCAGAGCGGCGACCGCGTGGCTGCGGCAATTGACCTTTTCGGCCCAGGCCCCGCTGGGCAAGAGGCCGACGACCCGCGTGCCGGGCTTTGGCCCGCTGTTGTCGGCGGCGGAGCGCTCGACCACCCCGGCGAAGTCCCAGCCCGGCCGCCAGCCAGGCTCCGCGACCTGCACTGCTCGGCGCGTCTCACCGCGATTGAGCGAGATCGCGGTGACCTTGACGACGACCTCATCGCGGTCTGCATCGCGCAGCTGGACCGGCTTGATCCCGAGGCGCCCCTCGGCGGAAGAATCGACGACGATTGCGCGGATTTCCTGGGGCATGGGGGTCCTCGCGGAATTGGGTCCGCCCGTTCCGCCTGCTTTATCGCGGCGGGATCAGGTGGCCGCATTCGCAATCATAATCTAGCGACGCAACGTTATCGCTACCTCTTAATCGACCGGCTCGCGCGTAACCTCGACCTCGCCGTCAGGCGTCAGGCGGATCAGGTTCACCGTCTTCGCCCAGTCAGGCGAGCCGGAGTAGTAGGCGGGGATCGAGCCGTCGCCGACCTGCATCGGGCGGTCCCAATGGCCGAGAGCGACGTAGTCGGCTCCGGTGGCGGCGATCATCGCGTCGCTGATCAGCCAGGATGGGCGCAGCGGGTTGTGCCAGGTCTCGGGCGGCTCGTAGTGGCCGTGGCCGATGGCGACCTGCCAGCGGCTCGTGCGCGGCGCCGGGTCGCGCAGCGGCATGTTGTCGAGATAGTCGTGATGGGCGTTGCCCCAGAATTCGAGCTGCCAATCCGGAAACGCGATCGTCCTGTCGTCGGTGATGCCGAAAATCCGCAGATTGGCGATGCCGGCGAAGCCGCCGCGCGCATACACGGAATCCTTGGTTATCGGGTCGTGATTGCCGGGCAGGAGCAGGATCGGCGCGCCGTACTCGGCGAAGACGCGCCCGGCCCGCTCGACGGTCGCGGCGTTGACCATGTGGTTGTCGAACGTGTCGCCGGCGAGGATCACGATATCCGCGCCGAGCCGCCGCCCCGCTTCCAGTACGCCGCGCAGCCCGCCGGTGCCGTCGCCGCCATGCATCGCGGCGATGCGATCGTCGTCGACGTGAACGTCGGAGCTGTGGACGAGCCTGATCTCGCCGTCGGGCGAGCGGGGCTTTTCTGCTAAATCCATGCGATTACTCGGCATTTCAAGTTCTGTCGTAAATGGTTCGTTTACCCGCGGGGCGGGACCGTTGTCTGTTTGTGACAACAAAAGGAATGTGGAGGACATCGATGACCGCCAAGCCCCGCGATCTCAAGGTTCTGGAAGAACTCGGTAAATTTCATTCCGAATTCACCACGCTGTGGTACGACCAATACGAAAAAGCCTATCGCGTGCGGGCTCGCGCGGCACCACAAAAAGGCACCCGGTTTCTGCTTACCAGGGACGAGTTTTGGGGGATGGTGATCCGGGCTCGGGGACGGTGCCAGATGACCGGGCAGCCCTTCGACCGCTTCTACCGCGGACCGACCGGCAAGCACCCGTTCATCCCGACGATCGACAAGGTGAACCCTGTCGGCGATTACACGGCCGACAACTGCCAGCTCGTGACCTGGATCTCGAATGTCGCGGTCTGCGATTTCGGGCGCGAAGCCTATATGACGATGCTCAGCTACGGGACGGCGGACTGAACCCTCACGTCCGCTCGAAATCGATGCGCTCGGAGACCGGCAGCCCATAGAGGAACCGGCGCAGGCAATCGAGACCCAGCTCGACCGCGCCGAGCCGTACCCATTCGCGCCCGCCGAGGATGCGCGAGCGGCGGCTCTCGGTCTCGCTCTCGGTGGCGATGCCGATGCAGATCGTGCCGCCGAAATCGATCCGGTCGGGACCGGTGTCGAGATCGATCAAGACCGCCAGCGCATGGCTGGCGCCGCTCGCCCGGCGGATCGCCTGGGCGACATGCTCCGCGGACTCACGCGTGATTTCGCTGTCCGCGCCGGCCGCGGGCCCAAGCGCGGCCTGGATTTCCGCCAGATCGCGGCTGACGAGGCCGCGGCGAAACACCTCCTCGGCGCCCGGCAGCGGCGCGATGCGAGAGGCGATGCCGCCGCTGGTGAACATCTCGACAATCGCGAGCGAGCCGCTCTCGCCGGCGAGGCGCTTCAGGATCACCCCTTCGAGCGTGTCGTCGTCCTCGGCCATGATGAAATTGCCGAGCCGCTTCCGCACCTCGGCGACGACCGGGCCGAGCTTGCGCTCGATATCGGCGGCGTCGGCGCCCCGCACGGTGACCTTGGTCTCGATCTGCGGATAGTGCGCGCGGAAGCCAAGCTTGGCGCTGCCGTCCGGCACCAGCTCCTCGACCCCGGCTAGCATCGCATCGACATGGCTCTCGCCGAGCCCGTAGGAATGAAAGCGCTTGAGCTGGATCGCCGACGGCGCGCCGCCGCGGGCCAGGAGGCGCGGGATGATCTGCTCCTCGAGCATACGCCGGAGCTCGCGCGGCACGCCGGGGGTGAAGAAAAAGCGGGCCTTGCCGATATCGAGCGCGAACCCGCAGGCGGTGCCGATCGGGTTGTCGAGGATTTCCGCCGTCGTCGGCAGCATCGCCTGCTTCCTGTTGTTCGGCGACATGACCCGGCTGCGCCTGGCGAAGAACGCCTCCATCGTCGTCAGCCATTCCTCGTTGAGGACGAGATCGACCCCCGCCGCCTGCGCCGCAACCTCCTGCGAGAGGTCGTCGACGGTCGGGCCGAGGCCGCCGTTGACGATGACCGCGTCGGCGCGCTCGCCGGCATGGAGAAACGCCGCCAGCAGCGTGTCGCGGTCGTCGCCGACCGTGGTGCCCCAGCGCACGCTCAAGCCCACATCCTCGAGCTTCTGGGTCATGTAGCTGAAATTGGTGTTGACGATCTTGCCGGTGAGCACCTCGTCGCCGGTGCAGATGATCTCGATCAGCATGTTCGTTCCCGGAGATTGGGGAAGGTAAAATGCACTCCTATCTCGGCGAGAACAGGAGCAGCGACAGAAAAGCCTCCCGCGAACGCGCGGGGACCGCTTCAAAGGCGGTCAGCGCATACCGCGCCAGACCGATGGCGTAGCGCGCGTCGGAATTCTTGAACAAGGGCATGGGGTCGTAGTCGGCTTCATATCGTCGTTCCTGCAGGTCGGCTACCGCCCCGGCAAAGATCGTCAAGTCGGCACCGAAACCTGCCGACGGGATGTACTGCCGATATTTCTGAGCGAACGATCTCCGCCGGACCAGCTGACAGAGTTCTCGGATTACGCGATGGTCAACGCTCCGATAGATGAGCCCGTAGGCCGGGCTCGTGCGCCGAGAGCGACCCACGACTTGATCGGCCGCTGCCGCAAGCGTCGCATGAAACAGACAATAATACGCCGTCGAAATCGCTCGCCTAAGATCGGCCTGGCGGGGCCTGCGAGAGGGGGACGACGCAAGGATGCGTTCCGCCTGGTCGAGCAAATGTTCAGGATTCGGAATCGGCACGTTCGTGAAGCTCTTCCTCGGTGGCGTACCGGACCAGCGGAAAGCTTTCGTCTCCGCTCTCTCGAAGCCGGTCGCCAATCTGCATGAAATTGTTGAAGACGGCCTCTCCGCCTACGGCGGCGACCGCCTCCGGCTTGATGACGATGGTAATCCGCCAGGCCGCGTCACCGACTGAGTCGAGCGCCGGTTCGACGATCGCCCGAACCACTCGATCGACGCCGAAGTTCTTGCGCGCGATCGCCGTGGCTTCGCGCGCGATTTCAATAGGCTCTAGCATCGCCTCATTTTACCCTGCGAGCTTCCCCAGATCAGCACATGAAGTTGAGCCTGAGCCCCGGTTCCGGCCACGGCATCGAGGCGAGCTGCCCCGTGCCCGACAGCGTGATGTAGGCGGTCTTCATGTCGGCGCCGCCGAAACAGATATTGGTCGGGTAGACATCGGGCACCTTGACCTGCCGCACGACCCGCCCGCCGGGCGATATGACCGTGATGTGGCCGGTCATCAGCGTCGCGACGCAGATGTCGCCGTTGGCCTGCACGGCGAGGCTGTCGAAGCGCTGGAACCCCGGCAGCCCGCAGACGCAGCGCCCGCCATAGGCCGACGGGAACGGCAGGTGCTTGACCTTGCCGGGAGCCTCGATGTCCCAGGCGTAGATGCGCGAGGTTTCGGTATCGGCGACGTAGACCGTCTTTTCGTCGGGCGAGAGGCCGACGCCGTTCGGGGTGATGATCGGGTAGACGAGCTCGATCACGCTCGACCCGTCGGGTTGCGCGTAATAAAGCCCGCCATTGTCGCGGTGATGCAGGAGCCGCTTGCCGAGATCCGTGAAATAGAACCCGCCCTGCTTGTCGAAGACGATGTCGTTCGGCGCGGACAGGCGGTGCCCGTTGGCCTCTGTGTAGAGCGTCTTGGTCTCGCCGGTCTTCGTGTCGATACGCTGGATCGAGCCGCCCTTGTAGTCGGGCGCCGGGCCGGTCGACAGGAAGCTCGGCGTCGTCTCGTAGACCGCGCCGCCATTGTTGCAGACATAGAGCGCCCCGTCCGGGCCGGTGGCGACGCCGTTGGGGCCGCCGCCGGCCTTGCCGATCTCGGTCTTTTTGCCGTCGGGCGCGACCCGCGTCACCTTCTTGCCGGAAATCTCGCCGAGGATGACCGAGCCGTCGGCCATCCAGACCGGCCCCTCGGGAAAGCCCAGCCCGTCGGCGACGATCTTGATGTCGGGCATCTTTCCGCCCTCCCCTAGCCGTTGACCTGGCGGATCAGCCCGGCCCATTTGTCGAGAACCGGCAGCACCTTGTCGGCGCCCTCCGGCGACAGGCCGGCGACGACGCGCTCGACCCCGAGGTCGCGATACTTCTTCAACTGGTCGAGATCGGGCGCGGCGCCGAACATCGTGATCGGCGCGTCGGTAAGGCTGCGGCCGGCCTCGGCCAGCATCTTTTTGTATTCGGGGAAGTAGTCGTCGAAATTGCCGTAGATCGCGCGCCCGGCGATCGGAATCCAGCCGTTGCCGTAGCGCACCGCGCGCCGCGCCGCATGCGGGAAGGCGCCGCCGACGATGATCGGGAGCGGGTTCTGCTTGGGTTTCGGCCAGGTCATCATCGGCGGGAAGTCGACGATATCGCCGTGGTATTCGGGCTTCGACTTGGTCCAGATTTCGCGCATCCCCTCGACCTGCTCGCGCATCCGCTTGAAGCGCGAGGCGAAATCGGTGCCGTGGTCTTCCATCTCGTCCTGATTCCAGCCGCCGCCGATGCCGAAGAGGAACCGGCCGCCGGAGACCTGATCGAGCGAGGCCGCCGCCTTCGCGGTCTGGATCGTGTCGCGCTGGATCACCAGGCAGACGCCGGTGCCGACTTTCAAGGTCTTGGTCGCGGCCGCGGCGGCGGTCAGGATCACGAATGGGTCCATCGCGTCGTAGTACATTTTCGGCAGCTCGCCGCCGCCGGGAAACGGCGACTTGCGCGAGAGCGGGATGTGCGAATGCTCGGGCGCCCACAGCGACTCGAACCCGCGCGCCTCGCAAGCCTGCGCCAGCTCGACGATCGGCATCGAATAGTCGGTGTGGAACATGAACGCGCCGAAATGCATGGGGAACTCCTGTGCAAAGCTTGCGGCGAGCTTACAGGCGATAATGTGCGGTGGGCTAGTGCCCGGCGGACAGATCGCCCCAGCTCGCGACCCGTTCGATCCTTAGCGCGATGACCGGCAGCGCCTCAATCCGCATGGTCCGGAGCTGCGGGTAGCGGGCGCGGCACAGCGCTTGGGCCGCCTCGCGCTCCGTCCCCGCGGTCAGCAATTCGGCGCGACCGCGCAGCATCACCCAGCCGAGCCGGGTCCAGTCCTCGTCGTAACGGTCGACGACGAGGGCGGCTTGCGGGTTTTCGAGGATGTTGCGCTCGCGCTTCAAGGGTCGGGCGCGGTTTTTCGGCTTTTCGTCGATGGCGATGTAAGCCACACCTTCGCCAACCGCGTAACAGACCGGCACGACATGCGGCGCGCCGTTGCGGTCGGCGGTCGCGAGGCGGC
>DASUIE010000109.1:0-9920 GCA_036273175.1 Allostellaceae bacterium | reverse complement strand
CCGTACTCCCTTTTAGATGTACATGCCGAGGGTCTGCTGGCGAGCGATGGTTGCGCCGCGACATTCACGACGATCACGGTAAGCCCGATCGTGCGCGGCGCGGACGCTTCGCGCCGTCAAGCCTATGAGCAAGCCGCCACGTCCGCCCGCAATCACTGCAATATTGGACGGTCCATCCGCGGCAACGTCGCCTACGTGGTCGGCGCGGTTTGTCTTATCGGGGCTCTGAGGCACCAGTTCGATCAAAGGAGTTGATCAATGGCCATGCCACAAACCGTCACGACCATGCGGCACCACCCTTTTGCCAACGGCCAATTCAAGCGGATGCCGATCGCCGGTGAATGGGTCAAAGCCGCTTCCGGTAAGACTTTCGAAAGCCGCAATCCGCGACCAAAGGATGAGCTCGCCGACGGCCCATGCGCAGCGCCGTAAAAATCGTGAAGGATTGCCACGAATGCCAATAATCGATCGTGAGACCTCTGCCTTGCTGATCGTGGACTTTCAATCCCGGCTCATGCCGGCGATAGAAGACGGCCCAGCGGTCGTCGCCAACGCCCGGCGCCTCCTCCGTGCGGCTGAAATGCTCGGTGTTCCGATCCTATACACCGAACAGAACGTCAGTGGCCTCGGCGCAACCGTGCCGGAGCTCGGATCGAGTGCCAGCGACATCGTGCATAAAATGACCTTCGACGCCTGCCGCACCCCTGGGTTTCTCGAAAAGCTGCCCGATCGGACCAATCTCATCGTTTCGGGATGCGAAGCCCATGTCTGTGTTTTGCAAACCGTTCTGGGTTTGCTGGGTGCGGGGAGACACGTTTTTATCGTGCGCGACGCGCTTGGTTCGCGCCGCTCGGAAAGCAAGGAAACAGCCATCCGGCGCATGGAGCGGAATGGAGCGGAGGTCGCGACCACGGAGATGGTCGTATTCGAATGGCTGAGGACCGGGGAAGACCCGCATCTCCGTGACGTGCTGGCTCTCATAAAGTGATGGGGCCGGGGTGCAACCGGAAAATCGCTTCTCACACCCCAAGGCAATTCATGGTCGGTGACGGTGAAGGACACGGCCCAATGACAAACCGGTCGCGGGTCGCCCGCGCGGCCAGGAGCGGCCCGATCGCCGAACCGATGCGCGCGATCCGAGGCGCGCTGAAACGCAACGATGTCGTCGGTCGGCCCCGGTAGCCGCGCGCTATTCTGAACGACGCGGCAGAACCAGCATCGGCCCATAGCACAGCACGAAGGCGCCGAAGGCGGCGATCCAGCAGCCCGCTGCCGCGATCAGCAGCGGCAGGCTCCATTCCGGCGCAAAGGCAGCCGCGACGCGCGTGGTCGCCGCGAGCGTGACCAACAGAAAGATCATGCTGGTGGCGCGGTCGGCCGATAGAGCGCGGCCGGTATGGCCCCGCGTCGCCCGCGTCATCACCGCCAAGGTCATGGTCCCGATGGCGCCGGCGGTCAGAGCGTGGATTGCGCCGCTTTGCGGCAGGTGGGAATCGAGCATGGCGATACCGAGCAGGGCCGCCCCCAGCACCATCCAGCCATAACCCACGTGGAGAACGAGGAGCAGCGGCTCCGCCGTTGTCGCGACGCCACGCCAGCGCAGCAGGCGCCATAGATTGAGCATCGCGCCGAACAGAAGAATTACGCCGGCCGGGCGGAATGCGGGAAGGAAGGCCCAACCGATAAGGCCGGTATGCAGGACGCCGAGCGCGGCACGATCGATCCAGCCGCGAGCAGCGGGAAGGCCGGCGGCGCCCCGGGCCGCGAGCCAGTTCCGGGTAAAACTCGGCACGATCCGGCCGGCGACTACAGAGATCAATATGATCGCCGCAGCAAGTCCGAGACGCCAGCCGAGCCCTGCCGGTACGGGCGCCCCGCCAGCCTCCAGATGCATCAGCAGATTGGCCATCCCGAGAATGGCCACCGGCATGACCATCGGCAGGTTGCGCCCGTTCCGCCCGGCGACGATCTCGTAGGCGACAATCCCGCTCAGAACCGTCGGGAACGAGAGATCGGCCAGCACTGGCAACCACGCCGGCATCAATGCCGAAAACAGGCACGCGATGCGGCCGGCCATCCACAACCCCGCCAACAGCGCGAGCCGCGCGCCGCTGACCGGAGGGCGCCGGGTCCAGTTCGGGATCGCGGTCAGCAGGAAGCCCGCAATCGCCGCCATCGCAAAGCCGAACAACATCTCGTGGGAGTGCCACGCGAGCGGGTCGAACCGGCTCGGCAGAGCGCTGCCGGCGGTAAACATCACGATCCACAGCGCGAGCGCCACCGCCGACCACAGCCCCGCCGCGAGGAAGAACGGCCGGAATCCACAGGTCAGCACGGCCGCGCCTCGTCCAAAAGGCTCATCGCCCGGGTCTCTCGCCGGATGAAAGGGTGAGGAACATCCCGTGCTCATCGTAATTGACCGGCGATCTTGGGCACGCCTTCGGGCGGCGGCTCTCTAGAGGGCTTCGCGCCTTCCCCGCCGTCGTTGCGCCAGCGCAAAGCGCTGCCGCCACGCTGGCCGACGATCCCACCCAGGCCGTCTCACGCCTCGCTCGGGGCGGCGATCCGCAACGTCTGCGCGAGTGCGGCGCCCGGCCACTGATCGGGGCGGGCTCGCCGATATTGCGGCGGGCAGGCAACCTCCGCGCCGAGGGCATCGGCGGCGTGCCAAGCCCAGCGCGGATCGTCCAGAAAGGCGCGGGCCAGCGCCACGCAGTCGGCGCGCCCGTCGGCCACGATCGCTTCCGCCTGATCGGGATCGACGATCATCCCGACCGCCTGTACGGCGATGCCGCTCGTCTTTCCGACCGCCGCGGCGAACGGAACCTGATAGCCGGGCGCGAGGTTTGCGCGCGCCTGTGGGCTGATCCCCCCGGACGACACGCAGACATAATCGAAACCGATCTGGCGAAGCTCGCGGGCGAAGATGCCCGCTTCTTCCGGGGTGATCCCGCCGGGGACCCAATCGAAGCCGGTGATACGCATCCCGAGCGCCTTGGCGCGCGGCCATACCGCGCGCACCGCCGCCGCCACGGCAAGCGGAAAGCGCATGCGGTTGGCAAGGCTGCCGCCGTAGCGGTCGCAACGGCGGTTCGAGATTGGCGACAGGAAGCTGTGCAGCAGAAAGCCGTGCGCGGCGAGCAATTCGACGAGGTCGAAGCCCAGTCGGTCGGCGCGCTCCGCGGCCTGTGCGTGGGCGACGGCGATGCGGGCGATCCCCGCCTCGTCGAGCGCCTGCGGAACCGGCCAATGGCCGTCGAACGGGATTGCCGACGGCGCCATCGACGGCCAGGCGCCGGCGTCGTGGGCAAGCGGTCCGCCGCCGTCCCACGGGAGCTTCGCCGAGCCCTTGCGCCCGGCATGCGCGAGTTGGATGCCGAGCCGGGTCGAGCCCCAGCGGCGGCATAGGGCGATCACACGGCCAAGCGCCGCCTCGTTCGCGTCCGAATAGAGGCCGAGACAGCCGTGGCTGATGCGGCCGGCCGGCTCGACCGCGGTCTGCTCGACGACGAGCAGCCCGGCGCCCGATAGCGACAACGAGCCGAGATGCTGCAGATGCCAGTCATTGGCCGATCCGTCCTCGGCGCTGTATTGGCACATCGGCGACACCGCGATACGGTTTGCCAGGGTGATACCGCCAAGGGCGATCGGCTCGAACAAGCGGCTCGCTGGTTTCATAAACACGCCTCATCGGTTGCGCTTGCCGCGCGGCTATTTTCCGGCATCGGAGATTGGCGCTGTCAATGCCCGGGGTGGTCGGGCGCGCGCGCCCCGCATCGCCCAGGCGGCAGCCGTCGACCCCAGAGCCATCGTCGCGAACGCGGCGGTCCACCCGGTCGGGTTGCCGGCGCCGCCGAACGCGTCGAGCGCGATCCCGACCGCGACCGGACCGACGAATGCCGCCGTGTAGCCGACAAAGGCGAAAAGGGCGAGTGCCGTGCCGCGCCGTGCCGGGTCGGCCGTGGCGACTGCGCCGCTGGCGAGCGCGCTCGCGTCGGCGAGGCTGGCGATCTGGGCCATGACCAACAACGGCAGAATCAGGGTGCTCGGCCCGCCGGCGGTCGCCGCGAGCGCGAGCAGCACCGCGACCGAGACGAGACACGTTACCACGATGGCCCGCAATCCCCAGCGCAGCGCGAACTCGGCCACGACGATGGCGACCGGGAATCCGAGGAGCGAGGCTAGTCCGGAAATTACCGCCGGGTCCGGCACAGGCAGCTGATTGTGCGGCTGCCCCAGGGTCCAGGCGAGGTAGGCGACAAACCACGCCCGCACCGCCGAGACCTCCCAGATGTTGCCGGCAAAAGCCAGGACGTAGGCCACCAACGCGCGGTTGCGCAGCAACGGCCGAAGGTCGAAGCTGAATGCCACGGCCGGCGCGGACGCGGATGCGGCCGGCAGCAGCCCCACCGCCCAGATTGCGAAGAGCGGAGCGATCCCGATAATCGCGAACGCCCCTCGCCATCCGAGCGCCGCAGCGGCGGCCCCCGTGATAAAAAACGAGACGGCGGCGCCAAGCGAGTAAGACGCGGTGTAGACAGCGCTGCCGCGCGCCCGCGCCCGTCCCTCGGTGCGCTCCGCCAGCAATTTGAGGCCCGGCATGTGGACGCCGGCGAGCGCGACGCCGCTCAGAAATCGCAACACCCAGGCCATCCAGAAACCGTCGGCATAGCCGGCGAAGGCAAGGCTCGCGGCGGCACCGACCAGAGAAGAGCCGGCAAATACCCAGCGGCCGTCGATCCGGTCGGTAAGGCTCGCCAGGAATGGGACGGCGGTGGCGTAGCCGGCAAAATAGATACCGCTGATCCAGCCCGCTTCGCTGGCGCTCAAACCCCACGCCGCGACGATCTCGGGCATCACCGCGGCGAAGGTCGCGATCGGCGCAAGGTTGGCTATCAACCCCAACGCCATCAGCGCCGTCAGTCGGCTGCTGCGAGCCACGCTTATCCTGGGTTGCCGGAAACGACGCGCCGACATTCGGTCCTGCCTGGCACGCCGTCACGCCCGATCGCTTCGGTGGCGGCCGAAAGGTTCGGACCGGAGCGCCGCGATTGCCGCAAAGCCGAGAAGGCCCGTCGCGAGCGCGAACAGGATACCCCCGTCATAGCTGCTGCCGAGATCGACCGCGATCCCGGCGAGCGGCGGACCGACGAGGGCAGCAAGGCCCGTCGCGGTGAAGAAGGCGCCGAGTGTGGTCCCGAGATTGTCCAAGCCGAAAAATTCGATCAGCACCGCGGGTACCGCCGCGATGCGGCTGCCGTAGCCGGCCCCGAGCACCACCGCAAACACGACCAGCCAGGCATAGGATGACGAGAAGAGCCAGATCGCATAGCTGAGCGCCATCGTCAGGGTCGTTATCTTGAAAAGCCGCAGGACCCCGGCCCGGTCGCCGATCGGCCCCAGCACGAGGCGGCCGGCGATGCTCGTTCCGCCGATCAGCGAGACAAGAGCGGCGCCCGCGATGTCGCTCGCGCCGTGGTCGCGGGCAAAGGCTGGAAGAAACACGAACGGGACGAATAATGCGGTCGTCGCCAGCGCCCAAGACAAGTAGAGCAGGAGGAATTCCCGCTGGCGGAACAGGTGTCTCAGCGGACGCCGTGCAACATCCGCCCGGCCGGAACTCGGCGGCGACCGGACCATGACGGCACAGCCGATCAGGATGATCGCGGCGGCGGCGGCGAGAATGACATCGGTTAGACGCCAGCCGAAGTGGTGGATCAGCGCAGCGGCGATCGGCGGCACCGCCATCGTGCCGGCTCCGGTGCCGGTGGCGGCGACCCCGAGCGCCGTGTTGCGGTGCTTGTCAAACCATCCGCCGACCGACGCGAGCGGCGGCACATAACAGCACGCGCCGCCGATGCCGACGCCGAGGCCGTAGGTCAGATAGCCCGCCCAGATTTGATGGACCAGGGCGGTCAGACCGAGGCCGAGCCCAAGGATCGCGGCGCCGGCCGCGACGATTGCCCGCGGCCCGAAACGATCGGCGGCGCGACCGGCGAATGCCCCGAGCCCGTAATAGACGACGGCGGTGATCGAGAAGAATGCCGATGCCGCCGCCGGGTCGGCGTGAAATTCGGCCGCGATCGGCTGCAGAAAAACGCCAAAGCTGTAGACGACGCCAAAGACGACGAAGCTCGACGAAAACGCCGCAGCGACCACCAGCCAGCCGCGCCCGGTGTCCATGGCCGCCTTCATTCGCGGCGCCGGGTTATCATTGACTGAACTCCAATCGCAATTTCGCGCGGCACGATCGGCAACGATTCGATCGCGCGTCTGGGCACGCTCGGGTTTGCGTCGGCGGCTGAACGGGGGCACTCCGTTCCTTGCCATTGAATTGAGCTTGCCCGCGGCGTGTCGGCGCCGCGGCGGGCGATGAGGCGCGGCGACCGTCAATCGCCGGCCGCGAGGCAGGATCGAGTTTGAAAGCAAGAGCCGGAGTGCGGCGCGCGTTGCAAAGGATAAGATTGGCGCAGACGGAAGATTGCGAAATGAACCGCCACATGGCCGCGGCGTTGGAAGATCCCAGCGAATCTGGACGAACAGCTGTCGCCGATGATCCGCGCTGGGCACGTATCGTCGCGCGCGACCGGACCGCCGACGGCCAGTTCTGGTATTCGGTCATAACGACCGGGGTCTATTGCCGACCGTCGTGTCCGTCGCGAACCGCGAACTCCCAGAACGTTCAACTCCACGACACGCTCGAGGCGGCGAAGGCGACCGGGTTCCGGCCGTGCAAGCGCTGCAATCCGGACGGCCCCTCTATCGACTGCGAGAATGCAGCCATCGTCGCAAAGGTGTGCCGTCTGATCGAGCAAAGCGAGGCGGAGCCATCGCTTACCGTCCTTGCGCAAGCGGTCGGTCGCAGCGCCGGTTACCTCCACCGTCTATTCAGGGCGGGCACAGGCTTGACGCCCAAGGATTATGCCACCGCCCATCGCGCGACGAAGGTCCGGGAGGGTCTCGCGAACGGCAACACCGTGACCGAGGCGATCTACGATGCCGGGTTCAATTCGAGCGGACGGTTCTACGAGAAGTCCACCGACATACTCGGGATGACTCCGACCCAATACCGGGCCGGCGGCACGAACGAGGATATACGGTTCGCGATCGGACAGTGCTCGCTCGGTGCCATTTTGGTGGCGTCGAGCAGGAAAGGCGTCGCGGCCATCCTCCTCGGCAGCGACCCCGGCGAGTTGGTGCGTAAATTTCAGGATCGCTTTCCCAAGGCGAAGCTGATCGGGGCCGACAGCGACTATGAAGCCCTCGTCGCGCGTGTCGTCGGGTTCGTGGAGGCGCCGGGCCTCGGCCTCGATCTGCCACTCGACGTTCGCGGCACCGCCTTCCAGCAGCGCGTGTGGCAGGCGCTTCAGGAAATCCCAGCGGGCCAGACGGTCTCCTACGCGGAGATCGCTCGCCGGATTGGCGCGCCCAAGGCAACCCGTGCCGTCGCCGGCGCGTGCGCGGCCAACAAGCTGGCCGTCGCCATCCCTTGTCACCGGGTGGTAAGGAACGACGGTTCGCTTTCGGGCTACGCCTGGGGCGTGGAGCGCAAGCGGGCGCTGCTCGACCGGGAAGCGACATGGCGCCGTTGAGGTCGCCGCCCACAGGAGGCCGGCTCTCGCAATGCACCTGCAGAACCGGGTCACGCCTTTCGGCGACATCGTGGCGATCCCTCAACGAGGGCTGTTCACAGGCAACCGCGGCATCATCCATGACCCCGCGACGAAGACGCTGCTGGATAAGCGCTGGGCCGGCAAGGCGTGGCTGATTTGTGTCTGTGACTACAAGGGCCGGCGGCGTCAGGTGATGGCAGGCCGGAGCTGGACCGAGCTCTTTTTCCTGGACGAGGCGGTCGCGCTGGCCGCGGGTCATCGTCCGTGTTTCTTTTGCCGGCGCGCCGCTGCGGTTGCGTTTCGCGCGGCCTGGGCGGCCGGGAGGGGAGAGAAAAAACCCTCCGCGCCGGACATGGACGCGGTGTTGCACCGGGAGCGTATGCAGCACGGACACAAGCTTATTCACGCGATACCGGGTCCGCTCTCCGAGCTGCCGGACGGCGCGGTCATCGCGGCCTCCGGCTCGGCCTTTACGATCGCCGGCCGGCGGGCGTTCCGCTGGACCGAGCAAGGGTACGAGACGCCGCAGGAGATCCATCGTGCCGACGGGCTGCTGACCCCGCCATCCACCTTTGCGGCCCTACGCGCCGGTTATCGGCCGGTCCTCCATCCGGCGATCGAAACCTCACGGCGCGAACACCGGCATGCGTGACCTCTTTCGCGCCGATCGGCGCGCAGGCGTCGTTTTGATGACGAATTGCGGCGCTGCCCGATCGCTTTCGCGTCCTGCCGCCGTCAGACGGCGTCTGGAATATGACCGCCGACGTGCTGCGACCGCTATGGCTATAGCCCCGACGTGGCAACGAACCGAGAAGCAGGGCATGCGCTGAGGCGGAAGCTCGGCTACGGACCAGACAAACACCTGTCAGCGAAGCTGCTGACCCGCAGCGTCCCAGCGTATCGGCGGAGAGCAAGACGATCACGGATCTCCTTGACGCCCGGAACATTTCCCGCCACCACGCGCACGGCCATACGCTGCCGCGGGTCCGATACCGTGCCTTCTAGGTCGACGATCCCGTTAGTGACGAGAACCTTCACGGTGGAGGACGCCGTCCAGCCCTGTTTTGCCAATTCTGCGCAAATCTGGTCGCGTATCGTGGCATCGCTCACCGGGGCGGAATTTGCCGGTTTAGAAAGCACGATGAAGGCGTGCAAAAGGTTGCTGCGACTGACGATGCCAATCAGTTCCTCGTTTCTGAGCACGGGAACCCGATTGATGTGGTGACACTCCATGAGCCGCGCTGCCTCTTGGATGGAGGTCTCCTCGGTAACGGTCACTACGTTACGAGTCATTACTTCAGACACGTTGCGCCCGTGGGAGCGCGTATATTCTTCAGCGAGAGGTCCAATTTCGCTCACGTATTCGATCCGCCTCTCTCGGTTCTCATTGCCAAATTCGCTCCGCCGCAGGAAGTCACCCTCAGTAACAATTCCCACGAGCTTGCCCCGGGCGTCGACAACGGGCAGTCCGCTGATTTCGAATTTCAACATCATGCTTGCCGCCTCGGTCAACGAACGGTCGGGTGCGATCGTGATCACGCCATGAGACATCGCGTCCGCTACTTTCATCGCAATTCTCCCAAAGAGAGCACCCGGAATGATCATCGGATGTGATGTGCGAAGGTTCTTGGGGCCTTATGATCGTGGTTCCTACCGGTTGGCGCTGCCGCGTGGCGCATTGATCCGGGTCAATAATTCCAGGCGGCCACGAAGTCCTCTTTTCCGTCTTTAGGCGCCGGCGACGTGAGAGCGTTGAGATGTGATGACGAACCGGCCGCAGCCGGGGGCCAACAAAACCCAGGGGATCACAGCGCTTCGGGCGCACTGACGTGATGAGGGAGGTGCTCCGCGATCAAGGCCAGCAGCATGCCGCTGCATCGACAGGCCGAACTCACGACTGCACTCGACCGAGCGCCCAACGTCAAAAACCCAGAGCGCCTTCGTCGGCGATGTGGCGAATAGCGGCCACGTCATGCAGAGTGACCCACTGCCGGTCAGTGGTCAGCAATCCCGCTTCTTGCCACGCGGCAAGTATTCGGCTGGCCGTGTGCAGGGTCGTGCCGCACATGTCCGCGACATCCTTGCGGGTGAGGGGAAAGTCAATGGTCCTCGCCCCGGCATCGCCGTGGCTGGCCTGCGCGGCGAGCCGGAGCAGGACATGCGCGATGCGACGCTCCACCCGCAGCAACCCGACCTCGCGAAGCCGCTCCTGCATGTCGCGAAGCCGGGCGCCGATAATTCGCACCATGTTCAGCGCGATCGGGGGATGTCGCGCCAGCAGATCGCTCAGCACGGGCTCCGGCCAGT
>DASUIE010000108.1:0-13507 GCA_036273175.1 Allostellaceae bacterium | reverse complement strand
GCCGCTTTCCGAAGGCGAGCTGTTCGACAAGTTCCGTTCCTGCCTCGCCGCCGGCGGCGCCCACATCGCGCCCGAACTGCTGTTCGGCCGGCTGAAGAACCTCGAACGCCTGTCGGCGCGGGAATTGACGGCGCTGGGGTGACCCCTCACCCGGCTCGCTGCTCTCGCCACCCTCTCCCGCAGTGCGGGAGAAAGAAGGGGCCCGCGGCGCAGCCGTGGGAAGGGTGAGGGCCGTGCTCCTCCCGACCCCGCCGCTCCTCGTGATTTCCGACCGCAGCCAGGCGCGCCATCCGCTCGCCGAGACCGCCGCAGCCTGCTTTGCCGGCGGGTGCCGCTGGTTCAGCCTGCGGGAAAAAGACCTGCCCGCCGCCGAAAGGCGTGCTCTGCTCGCCGACATAGCCGTGCTCGCGCGACCTTACGGCGCGGTCGTCGGCGTCCATGACGATCTCGACGCCGGGGCGGCGGCGGTGCATCTGCCGGCCGGCGGCGACCCGGCCGCCGTACGCCGCAAGCTGCCGCGCGCGCTGATCGGCGTCTCCGCCCACGAAGCCGGCGAGGCCGCTTCGGCGATCGCCGGCGGCGCCGATTACGTCACGGTCAGCCCGGTCTTTTTGACCGACAGCAAACCCGGCTATGGTCCGGCGCTCGGGCTCGACGGGCTCGCTCGCGCGGCCGTTGCCGCCAAGGGGCCGGTTCTCGCCCTCGCCGGGATTTCTCCGGCCAATGCCGGCGCCTGCCTCGCGGCGGGCGCGGCGGGGGTCGCGGTGATGGGCGAGGCGATGCGCGCCGAAGATCCCGAGGCGGTGGTGCGGGCGCTCCTGGGCGCGATGGGAGAAAGAACATGGACGCGGACTATGTCGTGATCGGCGCCGGTTCGGCCGGCTGCGTGGTGGCGAGCCGGCTCTCCGAGGACGGCGCCAAGGTCCTGCTGCTCGAAGCGGGTCCGCCCGACCGCGACCCGATGATCCACATCCCGGCCGGCGTGCTGAAGGTGCTCAACAACGCCAAGATCAACTGGAACTACATGAGCGAAGGCGAGCCGGGCACCGCCGGGCGCCCGCTGCAATGGCCGCGCGGCAAGACGCTTGGCGGCACCAGCTCGATCAACGGCATGCTCTACGTGCGCGGCAACCCGGCCGATTACGACGGCTGGGCGCAGATGGGGTGCCGCGGCTGGAGCTATGACGAGGTGCTGCCGTTCTTCCGCAAATCCGAGACCTATCGCGGCAACGGCGATCCCGAATACCGCAGCAAGGGCGGCCCGCTGATCGTCGAGGATTACCGCACGATCCTCGAACTGACCCACCGCTTTGTCGAGGCGGCGCAGCAGGCCGGCTTCGCCTTCACCCCCGACTACAACGGCGAGACGCAGGAAGGCGTCGCCTATTCTCAGATGACCCGGCGGGGCCGCTGGCGCGGCTCGACCGCGCGGACCTTTCTGCGCGAGGCGCGCGGCCGCTCAAACCTCCGCATCGAGACCGACGCGATCGCGACCCGTCTCCTCTTCGACGGCAAGCGCTGCACCGGCGTCGCCTACCGCCAGCGCGGGGCGGAGCGCCAGGAACTCGCCGCGCGCGAGGTGATCCTCTGCGGCGGGGCGGTCAATTCGCCGCATCTGCTGCAGATTTCCGGCATCGGCCCGGCGCAGCACCTGCATTCGATCGGCGTCCCGGTGGTCCACGAGCTTCCGGGCGTCGGCGCCAATCTCAACGACCATTACGTCGTCCGCATCGCGCACCGCGTCCGCGGCGCCGAGACGATCAACCAGCTCGCCCGTGGCGCGCGGCTGCTGCGCGAGATCGCCCGCTTCGCGACTCTGGGCAACGGCGCCCTGACCTTCGGCGTCACCTCGGCGATGGTGTTCTGCCGCAGCCGCGAGGGGCTGTCGAGCCCGGACCTTCAGCTTCTCTTCACCCCGGCGAGCTATGCGCAGGGCGTGTTCCGCCAGCTTGAGCGCGAGCCCGGCATGACCGTCGCGGTCTGCCCGGTGCGCCCCGAAAGCCGGGGCACGATCATGGCGCAATCGCCCGACCCGCTCAGCTACCCGGCGATCCGGCCGAACTACCTCTCGGCGCCGAGCGATCTGCGCGTGCTGATCGCGGGCATCAACCACACCCGCCGCATTTTCGATCAGCCCGCTATTCTTCCCTATGTCGTCGAGGAAACGCTGCCGGGCCGCGATCTTCAGACCGACGAGCAGTTCGGCGAGTTCGCGCGCACCAACGGCACCAATGTCTTTCACCCGGTCGGCACCTGCAAAATGGGCACCGATCCGATGGCCGTGGTGGACCCGCGGCTGCAAGTGCACGGGATTGGCGGGCTGCGCGTCGCCGACGCCTCGATCATGCCGGGGGTGACCACCGGCAACACCAACGCGCCGACGATCATGATCGGCGAAAAAGCCGCGGCGATGATCCGCGAGGATGCGCGGTCGGCGACGTGAGGCGCATCGCGGCGATCCTGCTCGCGGCCGCTTGGCCGGCGGCCGCGTCGGCGCTCGATTGCGCGAGCGCGAAGACGCAATTCGAGATCAACCAGTGCGCGGATCGGGATTTCCGCAAGGCGGACGCCGCGCTCAACCAGGTCTATGCCAGGCTCAAGGCCCGGACGACCGATCCCAACTCGCGGAAGCGCCTCGTCGCGGCGGAAGGGGCGTGGCTCGCCTATCGCGACCGCGAATGCGATTTCGAGACCGAGGATTCGATCGGCGGCTCGATCCGGACGATGGAACTAGCCCTGTGCTATCGGGAGAAGACGGTCGCCCGCGCGGCGGAGCTGAGGAAGCAGCTCGATTGCCCCGAGGGCGACCTTACCTGCGCGCGCTAAGTCGCCAAATCGAGGTGCAGCACGATCATCAACAGCGTCATCCCGACCGCGGCGGCGGCGATCGGCAAGATGATCTGCGTCGCGGCGTGGCTTCCATGGAGGCGGCTGCCCCAGGTATCCAGCTCGCCGCCGAGCCAGGTGCCGAAGGCCCGGTCCCGTCCCTTGTCGAGGCCCCGTCCTATGCCGCGCCGCGAGATGCGCCACAGCACAAAGAGCAGGCCCATCGACACGACGAAAAAGAAGCTCACCATGGTCAGCGCGATGCCGGCATAGCCGCTCGCGACAAAACCCCAGGCCATCAAAAGCATCCACGCGACCAGCACAAGCATGATCTTGTAGACCGCCGGATGCAGCCGTGACATGTCTCTCTGGTTGCGGTCAGGACGAATCGTATCCATCTCGGATACTCCGAGTTGTTTCTCTCTTTTATTAACGCCTCGGAGGTGGCGCGTTCCTCAATTGTAGACCGCCTCGGTCCCCGGCGGGGGCGAATAGCCAAAGCTGCCGCGTTTGAGGATCGCCTCGCGCCCGCCGAAAGCGGCGATGCGGGCGGCCTGGTCGGATTTGGCGAGCGCATCGGCCGCCTCGGGGTCGACGACCCGGCGCAGCTCTTTCTCGCAGGCGGCGATGACCGACCGCGCGTCGCGGTCGCCGGCAAGGTCGCTGGTTTCGCGCGGGTCCACGCCGAGGTCGAAAAGCTGCGGCGGCATCCCGGCGTAGTGCACGTATTTGTAGGCGCCCTGGCGGATCATGAAGGCGCCGGTCGCGGCCCCGGTCGCGTGGTACTCGACCAGCATCGGCTTATCGCGGCGCCGCCCGGCGGCGATGTCGGAGATCGAGGTCCCGGGTGCATCCTCGTCGGCGCTGTCGGGCGAGACCCCGGCCCATTGCAGCAGCGTCGGGAACAGATCGACCAGCGACACCGGCTCGCGGCACACCGCGCCGCGCGGCAGGCCGGGACCGGCCGCGATCATCGGCACGCCAGCAGCCTCCTCGTACATCGTCGATTTGCCCCAGAGGCCGCGCGTGCCGAGATTGTCGCCGTGGTCGCTGGTGTAGACGACCCGCGTCGTCTCGGCGAGCCCCGTTTCGGCCAGCGCCGCGAGCAGGCGCCCGACATTGTGGTCGACAAAGCTGACCATGCCGAAATACGCGGCGATCGCCCGCCTGAGGCTCGCCGCGTCGAAGCCGCGGTCGTAAATCTGGCACTCGCGGATCGCCGCGACATAGGGGTGGTTGGGCCGTTCGTCGGGCGCGTAGAGCCCGGGCAGGGGCACCTTGTCCTCGGGATAGAGGTCGTACCATTCCGGCCGCGCGATCAGCGGGAAATGCGGGCACACGATCGAGACGAACAGCACCCACGGCTTGCCCGGCCGGGCGGCGGCGCGCGCCTTCAGCCACGCCACCGCGGCATTGGTGATCTTGTCGTCGTAATCCTGGTAGCTCGAATTGCCTCGGCCCGCATCTTTCGCGAGGCGCAGGCAAGCCCGCCGCTCCGGGAGCGGATCGCGCAGCCAGCCGAGCGGGTCGCCGATCCCGCCGACGACATGCAGCGGCATCACCTCCTCGGTAAAGCCGTTGTCGTCGTCGGCGCTGCGGAAATGCAGCTTGCCGATCGAGACGACCTCGTGCCCGGCCGCCTTGAGCCGGTGGTGCCAGCTCGGCACCGAGCCGTCATAGGGGATGCCGTTGTCCCAAAACCGGATCTGGTGCGGGTACCGCCCGGTCGCGAGGCTCGCCCGCGCCGGCACGCAGATCGGCGAGTTGGTGTAGGCGTCGGCGAACCGCACCCCGCCCGCGGCCAGCCGGTCGAGGTTCGGGGTGCGGATCGTCTGGTGGCCATAGCAGCCAAGCACCCGCCGGCTGTGCTCGTCCGAGAAGATAAAGAGCGTATTGGCGGGGGTCATCGATCAGGCGTTCCGCCCGACCTGCCTGCCCGCGCTGGTGCCGGCGATCTTGCCGAACACCGAGCCCGACACGAGCCCCGTCCCGCCCGGGTAGTTGTGATAGAACAGCCCCCCTACCAGCTCCCCGGCCGCGTAAAGCCCGTTGATGACTTTTTGCGCCGTGTCGAGCACCCGCCCGTCATTGTCGATGCGCACGCCGCCGAAGGTGAAGGTCACGCCGCAGGTCGTGCAATAGGCCTCATAGGGCGGCTTTTCCAGCGGCATCGCCCAGTTGGTCTTGTCGATCGCCAGGCCCTTGGTGGTGCGGCCGTCCTTGGCCGTCGGATTGTACGGGATGTCGCGCTGCACCGCGGCGTTGTAATCGGCGATCGTCTTGAGGAACGCGGCCTTATCGACCGGCGCGTACTCGGCCATCTTGTCGGCGAGTTCCTCGATCGTGTTGGCGGTGACCTTGGTCACCTGACGGATACGATACTCGTCGCGCTGCAGATGGACGACCTGCTGGTCGAAAATCTGCCAGGCGAACTGATGCGGCTGGTTGAGGATTTCTCGCCCGTATTTCGCATAGGTGTAGTTGCGGAAATCGGCGCCCTCGTCGCAGAAGCGCACGCCGTCGGCGTTGACCATGAGCGCGAACGGGTAGGAGTGCTTCTGGAAATTGTCCCCGACCGCGAGGTCGCCGAATTCCGGGGCGTTGTAGTCCCAGCCGACCGCGTGGCAGCCCGACCAGTTGCCGTACGACATCGCGCCGATCTCCAGCGCCATCTTGATCCCGCCGCCGGTGTTGAAGCGGGTGCCGCGCACCTTGGCCAGGTCCCAGCCGGGGCCGAGATAGCGGGTGCGCATCTCGGCGTTGGCCTCGAACCCGCCGCAGGCGAGCACGACCGCCTTCGCCTTGATCGAGGTCGTCTTTCCTTCAATGACCGCGACGATGCCGTGCACCCCGTCATCGTCGGCGATCAGCTTTTCGCCGCGCGCCTCATAGGCGACCTCGATGCCCCGGTCCTCGGCCGATTTGAACAGCCCCTCGACCAGCCCCGGCCCGCCGCCCCAGGCTTCCAGCGCGAGCCCGCCCCAGAACACGAACTTGCCCTCGTGCTTGAAGGCCTGGCGCGAATACATCGGGGCAAAGCGGATGCCCTTCGAGCGCATCCATAAGAGGGTTTCCTGGCTCTTGGTTATCAGGAGCTCGGCCATGTCGGGGTTCGATTTGTAGTCGGTCAGCCGGCCGAGATCGTCGTAATACTTGTCCTGCGTGTAGGTGCCGAAATCGCTGGTCGCGAGCTCGGTCTCGCTGAGGTCGCAAAGCTTCAGCAGGTCGTCGACGCCGTTATAGACAAAACGCAGCGCCCCCGCCGTGTACCGGCTGTTGCCGCCGCGCTCGTCGAACGGCGCCGCTTCGAGCACGAGCACGCGCGCCCCGTTTTCCTGCGCCGCCAGCGCCGCGCACATGCCGGCATTCCCCGCGCCGACCACGACGACATCGTATTCGCCCGAAATCATCCCGCTTCCTCCGCGAATTTCTCGCGCCAACGAGTAGCGCGCGGAAGGCGGAGAGAGCAAGAGCAAGCGCAAGCGCCGGCTTGACGATAGTAAGGAATTTCCTTACATGGCTTACGATGATCAAAAGCAAGCTGACCAGCAAGGCCCAGACGACAATACCGCTTCCGGTGCGGTCTGCGCTCCGGCTCTCCGGCGGCGACGAAATCGCCTATGTCATCGACGGCGATCGGGTTGTGCTGACAAAAGTTAATCGAGAGTCCGCCGACGATCCGTTCGCGACCTTCTCCGAGTGGGCGTCGGACGCCGATCGCCAAGCCTATGCCAAACTTTGAGGCGTGGGACATCGTCAAAGTCCCGTTTCCCTACACGGATCGTCCGGTACGACAAAACCGGCCTGCTCTGGTAGTCGCGGCGGGCCAACTGGAAAGCGAGCACGGCCTGTTATGGCTGGCGATGATCACCAGCGCGGCGAACCGCGGCTGGGCTGGAGATGTGCCGGTCTCGAATACCGAGCAGGCGGGGCTGCCGGCGCCTTCCTTGGTCCGCCCTGCCAAGCTCGCGACGATAGAGGCTCGTGACGCCCAGCGGCTCGGCACGCTCCCGCCCGCGGACCGCGTGGCGATCGCGCGATATCTCCGCGAACGGCTCGCCCCGCTTTCGGAGAGTGGCGCGCCCCGCTAGCTAGCCGGCCCTTCCTACCAAGCCGCCTTCGCCCCCCAGGCGAGGAACCCGTCGTTCTTGAGCGCCGGCTTGCCATAGGCGAGCGGAGCGCCGTCGAGGGCAAGCACCGAGCCGCCGGCGGCTTCGAGGATGGCTTGGCCGGCGGCGGTGTCCCATTCCATCGTCGTGCCGAAGCGCGGGTAGAAATCCGCGTCGCCCGCGGCGACCACGCCGAATTTGAGCGCGCTGCCGCAGATATGCCGCTCCTTGACCGCCTTGCCCTCGAAGTACTCGGCGAGCCGTCGGCTGTTCTCGTGGCTGCGGCTGTGGATCACGACGATCCCGTCCGGCCCCGGCGCGCGCGCGGCGATCGGGGCGAATTCGCCGCCATCGAGCCGCCGCCGGGCCGTCCCCGGTCCGTGCGCGGTATAGGTCACGCCGGTGGCGGGGCCGTGCACCACCCCCAGCACCGGCCTGGTATCCTCGATCAGCGCGACTAGCACCGAAAACTCGCCGTTGCGCGCGGCGAACTCGCGCGTGCCGTCGAGCGGGTCGACCAGCCAGAACCGCGCGGCCGGCGCGGCAAACCCGCCCGTGGGGGCGGTCTCCTCGGAGACGATCGGGATCTCGGGAAACTCGGCCCGGAGGATATCGCACACCACCTTCTCGGAGGCGAGGTCTGCCTCGGTGACCGGCGTCTTGTCGTCCTTCTGCCAGACCTCGAACGGGTCGGCGTAAATTTTCATGACCGCCTCGCCGCCGGCGAGCGCGGCGCGGAGCGCGGTGTCGAGCAATCTGTCGGGCATCGCGCTACGATAGACGCGCGCCGGCGGCGAGCCAATCGGCGATCAGCGCGGCGATCTCCAGATTGTTCTTTTCCAGCATCAGCATGTGGCCGTTGCCGCGAATCCCCCGGTCCTCGAGCCTGACAAAGGTGACCGGAACGCCGGCCTCGCCCAGGTATTGCGCGGTGCAATGATCGTAGACCGCGTGATACGAGGCCTCGCCGGTCACGATCAGCACCGGCTTGTCGGCCAGGTTGACGAGACGGCGTGCCGGCGCCTTCTGCCGCCGGCACCGAATCAGGTCTGGGTGGTCCGCCTCGGCCTCTAGCTCGATATCGAGCGCCTCCCGCGAGGCGGCGGGCGGGTCGTAGGTCAGCGGCAGATCGGCGACGCCCCATACGCGTCCCTCGCCGCCGAACAGGATCGTGTTCTCGAAGGGCGGCCCGGCGGGTTCGAGCGCGACAATTGCCCTGACGAGGCTTGGCCGCGCCTCGGCGATGATCCATCCGAAGGTGCCGGATTGCGAATGCGTCATCAGCACCGCGGGGCCGATCCGGTCGAGCAGCGCGGCGCCGGCGGCCTGCGCCAGGCGCTGGGTCTCCACCTGGTCGGCGAGGAACGGCACCTGGCTCGCCTGGAACGCATCGAAGACCGGGTCGCCGCGGTGCCCCGATCCGGGCCATTGCGTGTGCAGCTTCGCCTGCGGCCAGCGCGGATCGTCGGCCGATGCGGTGAACAGCCATTCCTGCTGCGGCGCGTTGAACGTCATCATCTCGCCGTCGATCCCGGGCTGCCAGGCGGAGCGCCCGCGCGCCGGCTGGTCGACGAGATAGACCGTGTAGCCCTCGCCAACGAAATACTCGGCCCAGCCCACGCGCCCGTCCGGCGTGGCCAGCCAGTTGGTCGCGGTCTGCCCGGCGCCGTGAAACATCACCAGCGGGTACGGCCGCCGCGGCCGCCGCGGAATCAGCGCCTCGACATGCATCTGGCCGTGCATCCGTTCCTCGCCGGGCGAGCCGGCGTATTCGCCGCCGACAAAGAAGAAATCGCGGGCGGCGACCTCGCGGTGATCCATGTGCTGGCTTCCCCTCGGGACATATTGACTTCCGGCGCGATCGGGCGCACCGATCGGAAACCCCAATTTCCCCGCCTATAGGAGGCGATCATGGGATCACCGTCAAAGCTCTCGCATCTGGTGCTGCAGACCAACCGCCGGCCCGAGATGGTCGAGTGGTATTGCACGGTGCTCGGCGCCGAGCTGCTTTACGAAAACAAGTTCATCGCCTTCATCAGCTATGACGACGAGCACCACCGCGTCGCCTTCATCGATCCCGGCCCGCTCGCCGAGAAGGCTCCGGCCGAGGGCAAGACCGCGCGGGCGGGCGGCGAGGTCGGGCTGCATCACGTGGCCTTCACCTTCGCCGGGCCGAAAGAGCTCGCCGACCATTACGTCGAGCTCAAGGGCCAGGGCGTCCGCCCGCACCGCTGCGTCAATCACGGCATGACCACGTCGATGTACTACTACGACCCGGACCACAACCAGGTCGAGCTGCTGATCGACAATTTCCGCACCGCCCAGGAAGGGCAGGACTACATGCGCAACCGCTCGGCGACCGACAAGAACCCGGTCGGGATCGATTTCGACCCGGACGAGCTGGTCGAGCGCATCCGCAAGGGCAAGCTCGATCTCGCCGAGCTGACGACGATCAACGCCTAGAGCATTTTCAAGTTAGGTGGGATCACCTGACGACTCGGAAAATGCGGCAACATAACAAGCTAGATCGACCGTTTTGACGGCATCAAAACGGTCGATCTAGCCTCGCGCGGCAGGCGGGTGATCCTGCCGCGCGCCAGCAGGTGGATGTCGAACCCGTCCGGAAACAGCCCGGCGATCGCCGGGTCGCGCACGTCGAGCCCACCGGCATAGGCGCCAAAGGCGGGCAGGATCAGCCGTCTCGCGTCGCCGACAAAGCAGCGCCCGTGGACCGAGCGGCCGCGCGACCGCCAGGCCGCCTTCGGGTGATAGTGGCCGCTGATTTCGCCGTCCTCTGCCCAGACAGCGGCCTCGTGGCGAAAGGAAAGCGGGCCGACCGCGATCTCGCCGACCACGCGCCCGCCGAGCGAGGGCGGCGCCGGGTCGTGGTTGCCGGCGACCCACAGCCAGTCATGCGCGGCGACGAGCGCGGCGAGCGCGTCGCGGTCTTCCCGGTCGAGCCGCGTTGCCGCCCCGCCGTCGTGAAAGCTGTCGCCGAGGCAGATCACCCGTTTCGGCCGGCGCTCGCGCAGCACGTCGCCGAGCCGCGCCAACGTCGCCGCCGTGTCGTAAGGCGGTAGCCCCGGATAGCTCGACCCCTTTTCGAGATGAAGATCGGCGACGACGACCGCCTCCGCCTCCGGCCACAGCAACGCGCCCGACGGGTCGGGCAGGAGCGTCTCGCCGCGGAGCGTGAGCTCGATCACGCGGGGACCTTGGCCGCGATCGCCGGCGGCGCCCCCTCCGTCGCCTCGCGGACCACCGCCTCCTCCGCCTCGTCCAAAAGCTGGTCGAGGGCGGAACCGTAGACCTGCTCGCGGCCGATATCGAGGATCGCGGCGACCGCGAGCGGCGAGACGCGGTCGAGGCGGCGGTGGGCGATGCGGCCCTTGACCCGCGCCAGCATCGCGCCGAGCCGGCGCACATCGGTGAGCCCGGTCGCCGCGTCGGCGCGGGTCGCGCGCAGCAGCACATGGCCCGGCTCGTGCCGGCGCAGCACGTCGTAGATCAGGTCCGAGCTGATCGTCACCTGCTTGCGGGTCCGCTCGGCGCCCGGCTGCTTCTTCTCGATCAGTCCGGCGATCACCGCGACATTGCGAAAGGTGCGGCGCAGCAGCGACGATTCCGCCATCCACGCTTCGAGGTCGTCGCCGAGCATATCCTCGTCGAACAGCGCGTCGAGGTCGGCCGCCGGGTGCAGCGCCCAGATCGCCAGCAGATAGTCGGTCGCGACAAAGCCGAGCGGCGCGAACCCGGCGCGCTCCATCCGGCGAGTCAGCAGCATGCCGAGGGTCTGGTGCGCGTTGCGGCCCTCGAAAGGGTAGGCGACGAGGTACTCGCGGCCATTGCGCGGAAAGCTCTCGACCAATAGCCCGTCGCGAGGCGGCAGCACCGAGCGCCATTCCTGTAGCCTCAGCCATTCGCGCACCGCATCGGGGAAGGCGTCCCACCGCCGCTCGTCGGCGAGGATCGCGCGCACCCCGTCAGCGAGATAGGTCGAGAGTGGCAGCCGGCCGCCGGCATAGGCCGGCACCTTGGGCGGGTCGTCGCCCTTGGCGCGGCTGGCGATCACCTCCATCTCGCGGATCGCCTCAAAGCGCAGGCGCTGGCCGGCGAAGATAAAGGTGTCGCCGGGCACCAGCCCTTGCGCGAAATACTCCTCGAACTCGCCGAGAACCGGCCCGCGCCCGATCCGCACCTTGAGCAGCGGCGACTCGACGATCGTCCCGATATTCATCCGGTACCGCCGCGCCGTGCGCTCGCCGGCGACGCGGTAGCGGCCGAGGCTGTCGCGGAATAGCCTGCGCCAGCGCTCGTAGCTCCGGAGCGCGTACCCGCCATGCTCGACAAAGCCCAGCACGTCGTCGAAATCCTCGCGCGGCAACGCCCGGTAAGGCGAGGCCGAGACGATCTCGGCATAAAGCTCGTCGGGGTCGAACGGCGCGGCGCAGCTCATCCCGAGAATGTGCTGGGCAAGTACGTCGAGCCCGCCCGGCCGCGGCGCGTCGCCGTCGAGCGCCCCGGCCCGCGCCGCTTCGAGCGCGGCGCGACATTCGAGAAACTCGAAGCGGTTGGCCGGGGCCAGGATCGCCCGGCTCGGTCTGTCGAGCCGGTGGTTGGCGCGGCCGATGCGCTGGATCAGCCGCGACACGCCTTTCGGGGCGCCGAGCTGGATCACCAGATCGATCGACCCCCAATCGATGCCGAGATCGAGCGAGGAGGTCGCGACCACGGCGCGCAGCTTGCCTTCGGCGACGGCCTTCTCGATCTTGCGGCGCTGCTCGACCGCGAGGCTGCCGTGATGCAGCCCGATCGGCAGATTGTCGTCGTTGAGCCGCCACAGCCCTTGGAACGCCAGCTCGGCCTGCGCCCGCGTATTGACGAAGACGAGGGTCGTCCGATGCGCCCGGATCGCGTCGTAGATCGGCGGGATCGCGTGCATCGCCATGTGTCCGGTCCAGGGCAAATCGTCCGGCGTGGCGAGGATCGAAATCTCCGGCTCGGGGCCGCTCATCGCCTCGATGCGCTCGACCTCCGGGCCGAGATAGGCCAGCAGCTCGTCGGGCCACGAGGCGGTCGCGGACAGCCCGACCTTGCGGGCCGCCGGCGCGAGACGGCCGAGCCGCGCCAGGCCGAGCGCCAAAAGGTCGCCGCGCTTGGTGCCGATCAGCGCGTGCAATTCGTCGATGACCACCGCCCGGAGCCCGCCGAAAATCTCTCCGGCGTCGGGATAGGAGAGCAGCAAAGCCAGCGATTCCGGCGTCGTCATCAGCATCTGCGGCGGGTGCTCGCGCTGGCGCTGGCGCTTCAAGGCCGGGGTGTCGCCGGTGCGGGTCTCGGCGCGGATCGGCAAGTCGAGCTCGGCAATCGGCCGTTCGAGGTTACGGTGGATATCGACCGCCAGCGCCTTCAGCGGCGAAATATAGAGCGTGTGCAGCCCCTCGGCCGGCGCCTCCGCCAGCGCGACGAGACTCGGCAGAAACCCGGCCAGTGTCTTGCCCCCACCGGTCGGCGCGGTCAGCAGCACCGAACGTCCCCCGCGCGCCGCCCGCAGCATCGCAAGCTGATGGCGGTGCGGCGCCCAGCCGCGCGCGGCGAACCAGGCTCGGAAGCGGGGCGGCAGCAAATCGGCGTCGGCCATCCCGCGATTATCTCACGCTCGCGTCGCCGAGTTGACCTCCGACCGCATTACGCTGTTTACAGAGGCAGCGCGGGACGGGAGCCGGAAATGGCAAAGGCGATGACGGTCCGGGAGTGGGGCGGCCCGGAAAACCTGCGTCTCGAGGAGGCGACGTACCGGGCGCTCGGGCCTCGCGAGGCGCGCATTCGGGTCCGCGCCGCCGGTGTCAATTTCGCCGACACGCTGATGATCGCCGGCAAGTACCAGGTCAAGCCGCCCTTCCCGTTCACCCCCGGTCTCGAAGCCGCCGGCGAGATCATCGAGATCGGCGGCGGGGTCGGCCATTTGGCGGTGGGGCAGCGCGTGCTCGCGGTGATGCGCAACGGCGGCACTTACGCCGAGGAAATCGTCGCCAACGCCGATGCCGTGGTGCCGATCCCCGACGCGATGGATTACGTGACCGCCGCCGGTTTTCCGGTCGCTTACGGTACCTCGCATTTCGCACTGACCCATCGCGGCCACCTCAAGGCCGGCGAGACGCTTTTGGTGCTCGGCGCCGCCGGCGGCGTCGGCCTCACCGCGGTCGAGATCGGCAAGCAGACGGGCGCGCGGGTGATCGCCGCCGCCGGCGGCCCGGAAAAGCTGGAAATCGCGCGCGGCCGCGGCGCCGACGAGCTGATCGACTATCGCAGCGAGAGCATCCGCGACCGGGTGCGCGAGCTGACCGGCGGGCTCGGCGCCGATGTCGTGTTCGATCCGGTCGGCGGCGACGCCTTCGACCAGGCGATGCGCGCGGTCAACTGGGAGGCGCGGATGCTGGTGATCGGCTTCGCCTCAGGCCGCATCCAGGCCGTCCCGGCCAATCTCATCCTGGTCAAGAATATCTCGGTGATCGGCGTCGTTTGGGGGGCGCAGGCCGAGCGCGACCCGGTTCTCGTCAGCCGCAACCTCG
>DASUIE010000107.1:0-16074 GCA_036273175.1 Allostellaceae bacterium | reverse complement strand
CGTCGACAGCTTTCTCGTCGTCGTCTTCGGCGGGGTCGGCAACCTTCTCGGGACGCTGATCGGCGCCCTGTCGCTCGGCGTCATCAACAAAATCCTCGAACCGTTCGCCGGCGCGATCCTCGGCAAGATCGTCGTCCTGGTCATCGTCATCCTGTTCATCCAGCGTCGCCCGCGCGGCCTCTTCGCGCTCAAGGGCCGCACCGCCGAGGCGGAGGGCTAGGCGATGCGCGGCTCCGCCTGGACCCCGCGCTTCTGGTTTCAGTTCACGCTGAGCGGCATCGTCTTGGTGCTGCTGGTGCCGCTGTTGAACCGCGGGCTGTCGCCGAACTCGGCCTTTGCCGTCCCCGACTACCTGGTGCCGCTCATCGGCAAGTATCTGTGCTACGCGATCCTGGCGCTGAGCCTCGACCTCGTGTGGGGCTATGCCGGCATATTGAGCCTTGGGCACGGGGCGTTCTTCGCGCTCGGCGGGTACTGCATGGGCATGTATCTGATGCGCCAGATCGGCACCCGCGGTGTGTACCAGAACGCGGTCCTCCCCGATTTCATGGTGTTCCTGCAATATAAGGAGCTGCCGTGGTTCTGGTGGGGGTTCGATCATTTCGCCTGGGCGGCGCTGATGGTGCTGCTGGTGCCGGGGGTGCTCGCCTTCGTCTTCGGGTGGCTGGCGTTCCGCTCGCGGGTCAGCGGGGTGTACCTGTCGATCATCACCCAGGCGATGACCTATGCGCTGCTCCTCGCCTTCTTCCGCAACGACATGGGGTTCGGCGGCAATAACGGGCTGACCGACTACAAGGACATCCTCGGCTACGATCTCCACCGGCCGTCGACGCGGATCGGGCTCTACATCGCCTCGGCCGTGGGGCTGGGCATCGCCTATCTCGTGTGCCGCTACATCACGAATTCGAAGCTCGGCCGCGTGCTCCTGGCGCTGCGCGACGCCGAGGGCCGGGTGCGCTTTCTCGGCTATTCGACGACCAACGCCAAGCTCCTTGCCTTTACCGTCTCGGCGCTCCTCGCGGGGCTCGCCGGGGCGCTTTACGTGCCGCAGGTCGGGATCATCAACCCGAGCGAGTTCTCGCCGGCCAACTCGATCGAGATCGCGATCTGGGTATCGGTCGGCGGGCGCGGGACCTTGGTCGGGGCGATCCTCGGCGCGGTGCTGGTCAATTTCGCCAAGACCTGGCTGACCGGCGCCTTTCCCGAGATCTGGCTGTTCGTGCTCGGCGGCCTCTTCGTGCTAACGACGCTGGTGTTTCCGCGCGGAATCGTCGGGCTGTTCCGCGGGTTGCGGATACGGCGCCCGCCGCCGCCGGAGGAGGCGCCGGCCGGCGCCGAGGAGCGCGCATGAGCGCCACCGAAACGCAAGGCCCGGGCGAGACGCTGCTCTACCTCAACGGCGTCACGGTCAGCTTCGATGGGTTCAAGGCGCTGAACGAATTGTCGCTGATCGTCGAAAACGGCGAGCTGCGCACGATCATCGGCCCGAACGGCGCCGGCAAGACGACGATGATGGATGTCATCACCGGCAAGACCCGGCCCGATGCCGGCGAGGTGTTTTTCAACGGGAGCGACGATCTGACCCGCCTCGACGAAAGCGCGATCGCCAATCTCGGCATCGGCCGCAAGTTTCAGCGCCCGACCGTGTTCGAGAATCTGACCGTGTTCGAAAACCTCGAATTGTCGCTCGCCGGGAGCCGGAGCACCTGGCGCACGCTGTTCGCGCGGCAATCGGCGGCGCAGCGCGAGGCGATCGCGGCGACCCTCTCGCGGATCGGGCTCGGGGAGCGTCAGGGCGAGCTTGCCGGCGCGCTGAGCCACGGACAGAAGCAGTGGCTCGAGATCGGCATGCTGCTGATCCACGACCGCAGCCTGTTGCTGCTCGACGAGCCGGTCGCCGGGATGACCGACCGCGAGACCGAGGAGACGGTGGCGCTGATCCTCGACCTCGCCCGCGACCGCACGATCGTCGTCGTCGAGCACGACATGGCCTTCGTCCGCAGCCTCGGCGCGCGGGTGACGGTGCTGCACGAGGGCTCGGTCCTGGCCGAGGGGTCGATGGACCACGTGCAGAACCACCCGCGCGTCATCGACGTGTATCTGGGGCGGTAGCCGATGCTCCAAGTCGAAAACGTCGACCTTTATTACGGGGCGAGCCACGCGCTGCGCCGGGTCGGGCTGACCGCGAGGAAGGGCGAGGTCACCTGCATCCTCGGCCGCAACGGGGTCGGCAAGACGAGCCTGCTGCGCGCGATCTTCGGCCTGCACCCGATCCGCAACGGCACGATCCGCTGGGACGGCAAGGCGATCGGCGGCCTCGCGCCGCACGAGCGGGCGCGCGCCGGCCTGGCGCTGGTGCCGCAGGGGCGCGAGATCTTTCCGCGCCTCTCGGTGCAGGAGAATCTGGAGACCGGGTTCGCGATATTGCCGCGCAGCCTGCGTCACCTGCCCGACGACATTTTCGCGCTGTTTCCAGTGCTGAAGGACATGCTGGGCCGGCGCGGCGGCGACCTCTCCGGCGGGCAGCAGCAGCAGCTCGCGATCGCCCGGGCGCTGGTGATGCGGCCGAGCCTTCTCATCCTCGACGAGCCGACCGAGGGCATCCAGCCGTCGATCATCAAGGAGATCGGCCGCGTCATCGCCCGCCTCGCCGAGCGCGGCGACATGGCGATCCTCTTGGTCGAGCAGTATTTCGAATTCGCCCGCGACCTCGCGGCCGCCTATGTCGTCATGCAACGCGGCGAAGTCGTCCTCGCCGGCCGCGGCGACGCGATGGACGAGGAAGCGGTGCGAGGGTACCTGACGGTCTAGACCGGCTCCACGACCGGGGCGAAGATGTAGCCGCCGCCGCGCACGGTCTTGATCAGGGTCGGGTTCACCGGGTCTTCCTCGAGCTTCTTGCGGAGCCGGCCGACCTGGACGTCGATCGTGCGGTCGAAGGGGCCGGCCTCGCGGCTGCGCGCGAGGTCGAGGAGGCGCGAGCGCGAGAGCACCTGGTTCGGATGGTTGACGAAGACCGCGAGGAGGTCGAACTCGCCGGTGGTCAGCCGCACCGGTTCGCCGGAGGGCGCGGTCAGCTCGCGGCTCGACAGGTCGAGGTCCCAGCCGGCGAAGCGGACGCGGCTGCGCACCGGCGCCGGCCGCGCCTCGCCGCCGCCCTGGATGCGCCGCAGCACGCTTTTGACCCGCGCCAGCAGCTCGCGAAGATTGAACGGCTTTGCCAGATAGTCGTCGGCGCCCATCTCGAGGCCGATGATCCGGTCGACGAGCTCGCCGCGCCCGGTCAGGATGACGATGCCGACTTCGGACTCGCTGCGCAGGAAGCGGGCGAGCGCGAGCCCGTCCTCGCCCGGCAGCATCAGATCGAGGATCACGAGATCGACCGGCGACTGGCTCAGCACCTGTCGCATTTCGTCACCGTTGAGCGCGGTCGAAACGCGATAGCCCTCGCCGGTCAGATAATCTTCGACGACCTCGCAGACATCCTTCTGGTCGTCGACAATCAGGATATGACCGTTGTCGCTCACGCCCGAAAACCCCTGACCCGCAAGATACTTAGCGGGAGTTCCCCCGACCGCCGCCGTGACCCCGGAACACGACTATGCCGTACGCCACATTCGGTTACAATTTCTTACAACAAACCGCCTGGGCTGCCATCATCGGATTACACGCCCCAACTAGACTTCTCCTCATGCGGAACGGCCGTGCGCGGCCGACGCCGCCGTAGAGAGGAGTCCCTTATGGACCATCTTCACCATAGTATCGAGGCCGAAATCCCGCGGTTGCGCCGCTATGCCCGAGCCCTCTGCCGCGACGTCGCGGCCGCCGACGACCTCGTCCAGGATTGCCTGACGCGCGCCCTCGCCAAGCTGCATTTGTGGCAGGAGGGAACCGATCTGCGGGCGTGGCTGTTTACAATCCTCCACAACCAGCACGTGAACCGCATCCGCCGCGCGGTGCGCGAAGGCGCCGCGGTGGAGCTCAGCGAGTCCGAGCCGCTGTTGACCCAGGCGCCGCGCCAGGATCGGCGTCTTGAGCTGCGCGACCTCGACAGCGCGCTGGCGCAGCTTCCCGACGAGCAGCGCTCCGTGATCCTCCTGGTCGGTCTCGAAGGGATGCGCTACGAGGATGTCGCCGAGGTGCTGGACGTTCCGGTCGGCACCGTCCGCTCCCGCCTGTCGCGCGGCCGCGACGCCCTGCGCCGCCTGATCGGCACCATCCCCGACCGCCGCGCCGAGCACGTCATGGCCGAGGCGTGCGCCGCCCGCCGCGACCCCCGCTTCCCGAGCCGTGCCGCCCGCGTCGCCAAGCGCGGCGCCGCCCAGCGCCGCCGCACCGCCGCGTAGGCGGCCGAGAAGCCGCCCCCGCGTCAACGGCGGGGGCGGCTCGTATTCCCAGATCAGAATGCTCCTTCCCACGGCCGCGACAGGTAAGTCGCGGCGCGGATCAGGCCGACCATCGAATAGGTCTGCGGGAAGTTTCCCCACAGCTCGCCGGTCTTGACGTCGATATCCTCGCTGATGAGGCCGGCATGATTGCGCCGGGCCAGCAGGGTCTCGAACAGATCGCGCGCCTCCTGGACGCGCCCGACCGCCGCCAGCGCCTCGACATACCAGAAGGTGCAGACGAGGAATGCGGTCTCCGGCGTGCCGAAATCGTCCTCGTGGACGTAGCGGAACATATAGCCGCCGTGCAGCAGCTCGCGCTCGATGCGGGCGAGCGTCGCGAGATAACGCGGGTCCTCGGGCTTGATAAAGCCGATATGCGGCATCAGCAGGAGGCTGGCCTCGATATCGTCGCCGTCGAAGGCCGAGACGAAGCTTTGGTGCTTTTCGCTCCAACCGCGCTTCAGCGTTTCTTCTCGGATATGCTCGGCGCGCTGCCGCCACACCTTCTCGCGCGGCGGCAAACCGAGTGACGCGGCGATCAGCGAAAGGCGGTCGCAGGCCGCCCAGCAGAACATCGCCGAATGGGTGTGGACGGCCTCGTGGTTGCGGTATTCCCAGATGCCGGCGTCGGGCTGGTCCCAGCGCGAGGCGGCCTGGTCGCCGAGCTGCTCGAGCTCGTGGAACAGCGCCTCGTCGCCGCGCCGGTCGAGGCGCTGGTCGAAAAAGATCTGCGCGCAGGCGAGAATGGCGCTGCCGTAGCCGTCGTTCTGCACCTGCTGGGCGGCCTGGTTGCCGATCCGCACCGGCCCCATCCCACGATAGCCCGGCAGGGTCGCGACCTCGTATTCGGGCAGATCGCTTTCGCGCAATATGCCGTAAACCGGCTCAAGATACCCATTACCGGCGGTCGAGACGATGTTGACGATGAATTCGAGGTAGTTCTCCATCACCTGGGTGGCGCCGAGCCGGTTCAGCGCGCTCAGCACGAAAAAAGAGTCGCGCGGCCAGCAATAGCGGTAGTCCCAGTTGCGCCCCGAATTCGGCGCCTCGGGGATCGAGGTGGTCAGCGCCGCGATGATCGCGCCGGTATCCTCGAAGCTCATCAGCTTGAGGGTGATGGCGGCGCGGATCACCGCCTCCTGCCACTCGAACGGCACCGATAGGGTGCGGCACCAGTCGCGCCAGTAGGCGTCGGTGCGCTCGGCGAAATCGCGCGCCAGGTCGGGCAGCGACGAGGCGACCGACTCGTCGGGACCCAGCACCAGCTCGACCGGCTTGGTCAGCATGAACGAGACTTCGTCGACCACGTACGAGACCGGCGCGTCGGTGGTCAGGCGCAGGGTCCGGTTGGGCAGGACGAAGCGGATGTGGTTGCTGCCCCGGGTGATCTCGGGCGTGCCGGCGCCGTGGTCGCAACGGGGCCGCAAACGCACCCGGATGCGCGGGCTGCCCTCCAGCGGACAGACCCGGCGGACCAGCATGCTGGGACGGAAAACACGGTCGAACTGCTCGAAGCGCGGGGCGAAATCGACGATGCGGATCGCATTGCCCTGGCTGTCGTAGAGCCGCGTCTCCAGCACCGCCGAATTGCGCCAATAGGATTGCTCCGCGCGCTCGAAGCCGATCAGCTCGATCTCGTAGAGCCCTTCGGTCGCGTCGTCGCCGCCGAGCAGCGCGCAAAAGGTCGGGTCGCGGTCGAAATGCGGAAGGCAGCACCAGACGACCCGGCCTCGCCGGTCGATCAGCGCCGCGTAGCTGCAATTCCCGACCATCGCGAGGTCGAGCCCCGTCTGGTTCATTTGCTCCTTCCCAGCCAGTTCCACACCGCGGCGACATCGGCCAGGCGGTAGCGCGCCGCGGTCGCGCCGCCGCCGACCTTGACCGAAATGCCGCCGAGGGCGGCGAGCGCGGCGAACCCGTCCTCGTCGGTCGCGTCGTCGCCGACAAACACCGGCACCCGCCCGCGGAACGGCGGCTGCGCGGCGAGCGTCGTGATCGCCCCGCCCTTGCCGACCTCGCGCGGCACCAGCTCGATGACCTGGTTGCCGTCGATCGTGCGCAGCCCGCCGGCGCTGGCGGCCGTGGCCTCGCGCGCCGCGCTGCGGCAATCCTCGGCGAGCTGCGGCGCGCCGCGGTAATGCAGCGCGATCGTGCCGCCCTTGTCCTCGAGCATGATCCCGCGATGGCGCCCGGCGAAAGGCAAGAGCGCCCGCCGCCCGGCCGCGACCGCCCCATCGGCCGCCGCGTGGACGACGCGGCCGTCGGCGTGACGGATTTCATGCCCGTGCTGCCCGACAAGCGCGCCCGCGAACGGCGCCAGCAGCGGCGCGAGATCGGCAAGGCTGCGGCCGCTGACGACGGCGACGGCCCCGTCGAGCCGCGTCGCCAGCCCGGCGAGCAGCGTGGGGAGCGACGCCGGCACATGCACCTCGGCCGGGGTCGGCGCCAGCTCGACGAGGGTGCCGTCGAAATCGAGGAACAGCGAATTCCCAGCCGCGATGAGCGGCGGCCGGCCCTGGGCGCCGGCCGCGGTATCGGCGAGCGGCATCGTCAATGCCACGTCGCGTAGCCGCCCACCGCCGTCAGCGCGGCCACCTCGGGCTCGGCGAATCGCTGGAGCGCGGTCAGATAGGCTTTCCACCAGGCGTGGACGTCGTGCTCTTCCAAATGCGCCATCATCGCCGCGTGGCGTTCGAGGCGCTCGTCGAGCGGCATCGACAGCGCAATGTCGAGCGCGCCGGCGACCTCGTCGGCGTCGAACGGGTTGACGATCAGCGCCGCGTCGAGCTCGAGCGCGGCGCCGGCGAAACGCGACAGCACCAGGACGCCCGGGTCCTCGCGATCCTGGCTGGCGACGTATTCCTTGGCGACCAGGTTCATCCCGTCGCGCAGCGGCGTGACCATGCCGACCCGGCTGGACCGGTAAAACCCGAACAGCGTGTCCTGCCGGAACCGGCGGTTGAGATAGCGCACCGGCTGGCTGTCGAGATCGCCGAACGTACCGTTGATACGCCCGGCCCGGGCGTCGAGGTCCGCGCGGATTTGCTGGTATTCGGGCACGTCGCCGCGGCTCGGCGGGGCGATCTGCAGCATGACCAGCGCGCGGCGGTATTGCGGCCGCGTCTCGAGCAGCCGCTCGACCGCGTCGAGGCGGCGGACGAGACCCTTGGTGTAGTCGAGCCGGTCGACGCCGATGATCAGCTGACGTCCGCGCAGGCTCTCGCGCAGCCGCGAGGCGAGATTGGTGCCGACGGCGCGAACCGCGTGGGCGGCGACAGCCCTCGTGTCGATGCTGATCGGGAACGCGGCCGTGCGCACCTCCTCGCCGAAGGCATGCGCATCGCCGTCGCCGCACATCCAACCGCCGGCCTCGCGCACGACGTAGTCGCCGAACGCCTGCACGTCTTTTTCGGTTTGGAAGCCGACAAGGTCGTAATCGAACAGCGCCCGCACCAGCGCCCGGTGCACCGGCAGCGTCGCCAGCACCTCGGGCGCCGGGAACGGGATGTGCAGGAAGAAGCCGATCCGGTTGCGCAAGCCGAGCCGCCGCAACGCCGCCGCGAGCGGGATAAGCTGATAGTCGTGAACCCAGATCTCGTCGTCCGGCGTCAGCATTTCGGCGAGCCGCTCGGCGAACAGCGTGTTTACCCGCTGATAAGCCTCCCAGGCGGCGCCGTCGTATTCGGCGAGGTTTACCCGGTAGTGGAACAACGGCCACAGAACGCGGTTTGAGAAGTGAAGATAGTACCCGGCAAAGTCGTCGCGATTGAGATCGAGCAAAAAACGGGTCAAGCCGCCCTCGACCTGGCCCCGGACCGGGCCGGGGTCGCCGTCGACAACCTCCCCGCTCCAGCCGAACCACACTGCCTCGCGCTGCCGCACAGCGGCGCGGATCGCTGTCGCCAACCCCCCCTCGTCCGCGCGCAGCGACGATGCCACGCGGTTCGACACCAGTACCAAACGTTCCATAATCGTCCCCTCGCGATTGTACTCGATCAAAATTGTGCTCGATCAAAAACGTCTGGGCACCGGCTGGGGTTCCCGCCGGAGTATGATCCCGGCGCGCCCAATCACTTAAAACGCGAGGAGGCAAATATGCCATTCGACCCGCGCATCCGCCTCGACACCGGCGACATCACGCGGTTGGAGGTCGATGCGATCGTCAACGCGGCGAACTCGTCGCTGCTCGGCGGCGGGGGAGTCGACGGCGCGATCCACCGCGTGGCCGGACCGGAACTCCTGGCCGAATGTCGCGGGATCGGGGGCTGCCCGCCCGGCCGGGCGGTGCTGACGCGGGGTTACCGGCTCCCGGCGCGCCATGTGATCCACACGGTGGGGCCGGTATGGCATGGCGGCGGCGAAGGCGAGGCGGAAACCCTCGCCGCCTGCTACCGCAATTGTCTCGACATCGCCGCGCGCGAAAAATTTCGCACCGTGGCGTTTCCGGCGATCTCGACCGGCGTCTACGGGTTTCCGAAGGAGCGGGCGGCGGCGATCGCGGTCGCGGCGGCCCGCGGGCACCTGGCCGCGAACGAGACGCCGGATACGGTAACCTTCGTCTGCTTCGACGCCGCTACGGTCGCGGCTTACCGGGCGGCTCTGGGTCGAGACGCTTTCCGCTGAGCTCGTCCGCGGAGCGCCGGCGCTCCGCCGCCTCCCGCTCGCGCTCGGCCTTGGTGCGGCCATGCAGGACGCGGTTGGCGGCCGCCTGCTCCTTGGCCTCTTCCCGCCGCTTGCCCTTGCGGAAGCGGTTGAGATTGACGATCTCGGCCATCACCCCTCCCTCAGCTCGCCGCGCCGCGCGCTGTCGAGCACGTGGAGGCGGATTGCGCTCGATAGGCTGCCGCCGCGCCCGGCGTCGATCGCGGCGACCAGGGCGGCGACCGAGACCTGCCGCCGCCGCGCGATTTCGCCCAGCGCCTCCCAGAATTCGCGTTCGAGCGAGATGCTGGTCGCGTGCCCGGCGATGCGCACCGAGCGCTTGACGACGCCGTTCGCCTCCATCGTCCGAAAGATCAGCCGAGGGGCCGGCAACCTCAAGTCAAATACGCCCACTCGGACGGATCGCTTGAAATAAAATGGCCGATCGTTGAGGATCGGGCCGAACTTGGGGGAAGGCATGCGGGTCGCCCTCGCTCCCCGGGAATAGGCGGGGCGATCCGTTGCGGGTTTTGACGGGCTATACCACTGATTAGCTTGTGATTTGAGGATCCGCCGCGGGCCGGGCCGGAACCCCGGAGCGCCTGTTTTGCGGGATTTTGGGCCACGATGATCGGGAAGATGCTGGGATTGCTGTCGGCGGATATGGCCATCGACCTGGGCACGGCCAACACGCTCGTCTACGTAAAGGGCCGCGGAATCGTGCTTAACGAGCCGTCGGTCGTCGCGATCGCCAGCGTCAAGGGAAAGCGCCAGGTTCTGGCGGTCGGCGAAGAGGCCAAGCTGATGCTGGGCCGCACCCCTGGCAACATTCAGGCGATCCGGCCCCTGCGCGACGGCGTCATCGCCGATTTCGAGGTCGCGGAGGAAATGATCAAGCATTTCATCCGCAAGGTTCACAACCGCCGGAGCTTTGCCAGCCCGCAGATCATCATCTGCGTGCCCAGCGGCTCTACCGCCGTGGAGCGGCGCGCGATCCAGGAATCGGCGGAAAGCGCCGGCGCCCGCCGCGTCTTTCTGATCGAGGAGCCGATGGCGGCGGCGATCGGGGCCGGACTGCCGGTGACCGAACCGACCGGGTCGATGGTCGTCGATGTGGGCGGCGGCACGACCGAGGTCGCGGTGCTGTCGCTGGGCGGCATCGTCTACTCCCGCTCGGTCCGCATCGGCGGCGACAAGATGGACGAGGCGATCATCGCCTATATCCGGCGCAACCATAACCTTCTGGTCGGCGAGTCGAGCGCCGAGCGGATCAAGAAGGAGATCGGCTCGGCCTGCATGCCCGAGGACGGCGAGGGCCGGGTCATGGAGATCAAGGGCCGCGACCTGATGAACGGCGTGCCCAAGGAGATCATCATCAGCGAGCGGCAGATTTCGGAAAGCCTCGCGGAGCCGGTCGGCTCGATCGTCGAGGCGGTCAAGGTCGCGCTCGAGCACACCGCGCCGGAGCTCGCCGCCGACATCGTCGACAAGGGGATCGTCTTGACCGGCGGCGGGGCGCTTTTGGGGAATCTCGACTTCGTGCTGCGCCACGCGACCGGGCTGCCGGTTTCGATCGCCGACGATCCGCTGACTTGCGTCGCGCTGGGAACGGGACGGGCGCTCGAAGAAATGAAGACGTTAAAAAACCTGTTGATCAACATGTGGTGACGGAGTTTGTTGCGCCGTAAGGGTGGCGTTGGGGACGGACGGGGGATCATGTACGTAACTTTTGACGTGGGAGCGGCAACGAGCGAGGCGGGGGCGTGATCCGGTTGTCGCCGCAACTGCGCGCCGCGATCCAGCGCACGACGCTGCCGGTCTTGATCCTGCTGTCGGCGGCGATCATCGTCCTCGGCAAGGCCGACCGGATGCTGTTCGATTCGCTGAGCGCGTTCACCGCCGACAGGCTGGCGCCGGCGCTCGCCACCGTGTCGCGCCCGCTCGGCGCGGTCGGCGACGTCATCGACCGGGTGCGCGGGTTTGTCGGCACCTATGAGGAGAACCTCCGGCTCGTGCGCGAGAACGAGCGGCTGCTGCGGTGGCAGCAGGCGGCGCTCGACCTCGCCGCCGACAACCAGAAGCTGCGCGGCCTCGTCAAGGCCGTTCCCAACGCCGCCGTGTCGTTCGTGACCGCGCGGGTCATCGCCAATTCCGGCGGCGCGTATGTGCGCACCCTGATGATCGACGCCGGCAAGGAGCAGCGCCTCGCGCGCGGGCAGGCGGCGATCACCGGCGAGGGGCTGGTCGGGCGGCTCACCGAGGTCGGCAACCGGGCGGCGCGGGTGCTGCTGATCACCGACCTCAATTCCCGCATCCCGGTCGTCATCGACAGCAGCCATACCAACGCCGTGCTGGCCGGCGACAATTCCGAGCGGCCGCGCCTGATCTACCAGTCGACGGCGGACGGGGTGAAGGTCGGCGACCGCGTCGTCACTTCCGGCGAGGGCGGCGTGTTCCCGCCGGGGCTGCCGGTCGGCGTGGTCTCGGCGATCGACGCCGGCGGACCGCGCGTCGAGCCGTTTGTCGAATTGTCGCAGCTCGGCTACGTGATGATCGTCGATTACGGATTGTCGGAATCGCTGCCGCAGCCGGTGCCTTTCGTCGAGCGGCCGGGCGCGCGAAGCAAGGCAGCGGCGGCGGCGAAAGAGTCCGCCGCGCGCTAGGCCGCGCGGTCGGGCCGGCCATGGCGCTCAAGGTCTTCAGCATACCGGCGCTGCCGCGGGTCAACGGCAGCCTGGCGCGGCTGCTGCCGATCGCCACCACGCTGGTCGCCGCGCTGGTCACGATATTGCCGCTGCGCATCCCCGGCTACGCGGCGCTGACCCCCGCCTTCACCCTTATGGCGGCCTATCACTGGACGATCTACCGGCCCGACCTGCTGCCGCCCCTCGCGCTCTTCGCGATCGGGCTCGCCGAGGACCTGCTGGTCGGCGCGCCGGTGGGGGTCACCGCCCTTTTGCTGCTGCTGACCTATGCCTCGGTGCTGAGCTATCGGCGGTATTTCGTCAACCGTACCTTCCCGTTCGTGTGGACCGGCTTTACGCTGTTGACCCTCTGCGCGATGCTGGCGCTATGGGCCCTGCATTGCGTGCTCGACGCCACCCTCTTGGATTTTCGCACGACGATCTTCCGCACCGTGCTGACGATCGCGATTTTTCCGGTCGCGAGCTTTCTGCTCGGCCGTACCCAGCGCGCGCTGATGAGCGCGAGCTAGCCGATCCGAACTAGGCGTGGCGCGCGACACCCAGCGACAGAAATCGATGACCCGGCGGGCCGCCCTGCTCGCCGGCGGCCAGACCGTGCTCGGCGCCGCGCTGTTCGGGCGGCTCTACCAGCTCCAGATCCTCGACCAGGACCGGTACACCGTGCTGGCCGAGGAAAATCGCATCAACGTGCGCCTCCTGGTGCCGCCGCGCGGGCGCATCCTCGACCGGTTCAATGTGACCCTGGCCGACAACCACCAGAACTACCGCGTCGTGCTGGTGCCGGAGCAGACCGCGAATATCGGCGCCACGCTCGACGCGCTCGGCACCCTGATCGAGATCACCGACGCGGACCGCCACCGGGTCGCCCGCGACGCGCGGCGGCGGCACCCGTTCATCCCGGTCGCGGTGCGCACCAATTTGAGCTGGGAGGAGATGGCGCGGGTCGAGGTCGCGATCCCGGAGCTGCCGGGCGTCTCGATCGAGCAGGGCCTCCTGCGCTTCTACCCGTACGGGCCTTCGGCCGCGCATGTGCTGGGTTATGTCGCCGCGGTCTCGGACAAGGAGCTGACCGGCGACCCGCTGCTCGAGCTGCCCGATTTCCGCATCGGCAAGAGCGGCGTCGAGAAATCCGAGGATCGCAAGCTGCGCGGCACCGCCGGCACCAGCCAGGTCGAGGTCAACGCCTATGGCCGCGTCGTGCGCGAGGTCGGCCGCGCGGAGGGGGAGCCCGGCCAGGATGTGGTCGTGGCGCTCGACATGGCGCTGCAGGATTACGTCATCAAGCGCTGCTCGGAGGAGGTCGCGGTTTCCTGCGTGGTGCTCGACGCGGCGACCGGCGATGTGCTGGCGATGGTGTCGAGCCCGAGCTTCGACCCGATGCTGTTCTCGAACGGGCTCAGCCCGGCGACCTGGCAAGAGCTGTCGACCGATCCGCGCAACCCGCTCTCGAACAAGGCGATCGGAGGACTCTACCCGCCCGGCTCGACCTTCAAGCCGGTCGTCGCGCTGGCGGCGCTGGAAAACGGCGCGGTGACCCCGGACACGGTGATCAACTGCCCCGGCTATATCGAGCTCGGCGACGCGACGTTCCATTGCTGGCGCCCGGCCGGGCATGGCGCGATGCGGCTGCACGACGCGATCAAGCGGTCCTGCGACGTCTATTTCTACGAGGCGGCGCGGCGCACCGGCATCGACCATCTCGCGGCGATGGCGCACCGCTTCGGCTTTGGCGGCCAGCTCGGGCTCGACATTCCCGGCGAGCGCGGCGGGCTGATGCCGAGCCGCGAATGGAAGCTGGCGACCACCGGCGTTGCCTGGCAGCAGGGCGAGACGCTGATTACCGGCATCGGCCAGGGCTCGGTGCTGGCGACGCCGCTGCAGCTGGCGACGATGGTGGCGCGCCTCGTCACCGGGCGCACCGTGGTGCCGCATTTGTTGCGCCAGAACGGGCTGATGCCGGCCGGCGGCGACCATAACCCGCCGATCTTCGACGGGCTGCGCATCACCCCGCATGCGCTGTCGCTGGTGCTCGACGGGATGAACGCCGTCTGCAACGACCAGCAGGGCACCGCCTATGCCGCGCGGATCGCCGACCCGGCAATGGCGATGGGCGGCAAGTCCGGCACTTCGCAGGTCCGCCGGATCAGCCAGTACGAGCGCGAGCACGGGCTCCGCAAGGAGAGCGAGATCCCGTGGAAGGAGCGCGACCACGCGCTGTTCGTCGCCTTCGCGCCGGTCGGCGCGCCGCGCTATGTCTGCGCCGTCGTCGTCGAGCACGGCGGCGAGGAAGGCGGCGGCGGCTCGGCCGTGGCGGCGCCGATCGCGCGCGACGTGCTGGTCGAGGCGCAGAAGCGCGATCCCGGCAGACGCGTGCCGCACCCCGAGACGGTGGCGCAGACCGGATGAGCATCGCCTCCAACATCGGCGCGCGCGAGCTCACCTTCGCCGACAAGCTGCGGGGCATCCGCTGGGACCTGATCGCGCTGATCACGATGATCGCCTGCCTCGGCTTCGCGACGCTGTACTCGGCGGCGAACGGCAATCTCCAGCCCTGGTCCCAGAAGCAGATGGCGCGCTTTGCCATCGCCTTCATCCCGATGATCGCGGCGGCGCTGATCGATATCCGGCACTGGTTCCGCCTCGCCTACTGGATTTACGGGCTGGCGCTGGTGCTGGTCGTCGCGGTCGATCTGCGCGGCTTTGTCGGGATGGGGGCGCAGCGCTGGATCGATCTCGGGGTGATCCAGCTCCAGCCCTCCGAGGTCATGAAGATCGCGCTGGTGCTCGGCCTGGCGCATTATTTTCACGCGTTGCAGACCGAGGAGGTCGGCCGCATCAGCAAGGTGATCGTGCCGGTCGTGCTGATCGTCGTGCCGGTCGGGCTGGTGCTGAAGCAGCCGGATCTGGGCACCGCGGTGATGCTGGTCGTCACCGGCGCGGTGGTGATGTTTCTCGCCGGGGTCAGGCTGTGGATGTTCGGGGTCGGGTTCGCCGCCGCCGGCGCCGCCGCGCCGCTCGCCTGGTCGATGCTGCGCGAGTACCAGAAGGCGCGGCTCTACACCTTTCTCGATCCCACGACCGACCCGCTCGGCGCCGGCTATCACATCCTGCAATCCAAGATCGCGCTCGGCTCGGGCGGGCTGTTCGGCAAGGGCTTCCTGGAGGGCACCCAGACCCATCTGAGCTTTCTGCCGGAAAAGCAGACCGATTTCATCTTCACGATCATCGCCGAGGAGTTCGGGCTCATCGGCGGGCTGGCGCTGCTGAGCCTGTATGCGATCGTGATCGCCTATTGCTTTGCCATCGCGCTCAGGAGCCGCAACCATTTCGGCCGTCTGCTCGGGCTCGGCCTGGCGACCAATTTCTTTCTTTATGTGTTTATCAACACGGCGATGGTAATCGGCCTCCTGCCGGTGGTCGGCGTGCCGTTGCCGCTGATTTCGTATGGCGGGACCGCCATGGTGACGGTGATGCTGGGGTTCGGGCTGCTGATGAATGTCAGCATCCACAGGGACGTGCGGATCAGCCGGCTGGGCGAAAGCCATCTCGGCTGAGGAGGGAACGATGGCGGAAGGAACTCCCGCGCCCGAGGCCGGGCGACATCTGCACGTAACCGTGCTCCTGGTCGCGTCGCGCCGGGCGCTCGACAACGCGCTGAGCGAGCTCGGCTTTCCCGAGGACGACGACCGGGTCATCGAGCATGACGGCCGCCTCGCCTTCTTGACGTGCACGCACGAGGAGGATTGCGACGATCTGTTCGCGCTGGTCGCCGAGCTGTCGGCGCGCGGCGAGAGCTGGGAATTGCAGTCGCGCATCGACACGGAGGCCGGACGGGCGATCTATCAGTCGCTGTCGCGGCACCGGCCGGTCGAGGCGATCGACGCCCTGGTCGACGAGGAAGCCGAGCCCGATTCCGGCGAGGCCCCGCCGCACGACATCGAGACCGGCGAGGGGCTCGCGGCGCTGAAGCGGCAGCTGCGCCGGGTCGAGGCGGCCGAGGCCTTCGCGACGATCCGCCCCGGTCGCGACGGCAAGGCCACCGCCCGCATCCTGCGCCGCGGCTCGCGCCGCCTCATCGCAGCGGCGACCGCCTCCGACGAGGCGACGCTGCGCGGCGCGCTGCGCGAGATATTGCCCAACGTCATGCTCGATGTGGCGATGAAGCCGCCGGGGTAAAACCCGCCGTTGCGGCGGAACGGCTTTGGCGCGAAAATCGCGCCGCCGCAAGGCAAGCCGAACAGGGGAGACGAGTTCATGCTGACACGCCGTTCCGTCCTCATCCAGGCGCCCGCCGCGGCCCTGGCCGCGACCGCCGCGGCGCGGGCCTTCGCGGCCGACAA
>DASUIE010000106.1:0-19922 GCA_036273175.1 Allostellaceae bacterium | reverse complement strand
GTCTGATGCGGGTCCGTCGAAATGCTGCCGCAAATTCGGTGGAAGATTTGGGGTGGGTCCGCTTCGTCCCGCTCGTCGCCGGTCTGCCGCGAGCCGACGCGCCCGCTAGGGAGCATGAGGATTTTGAATTAGAATAGAGGCTGCGCGTCGGGGGGCGCGCAGGAGGGGGAATGACCAACACCATCACGCGGCGCGGCGTGGCTCGCGCTGTAATCGGATTCGCGTTCGCCGGGCTGCTCGCAGGCTGCTACGACGGAGGCCGGGGCGGGCCGGCGCCGGTCGTCATGAAAGGCGCCGCCGATGCCGGCTGGCAGGGCGGGGCGCCGCCGCCAAGCTATTCGCCGCCGCCAATGGCCTATAACCGGCCGCCGCCGCGCTCGGTGGTGCCGACCCCGATCCCGCTGCACGCGGCCGCTCCGCCGCCGCCGCCGTCTTCTTCACCATCTTCACTGTCGCCGCCTTCATCCGAGTCGCACCGCGTGGTGACGGTCGAGCGCGGCCAGTCGCTCGGCGCCATTGCCGCCCGCCACCATGTGTCCGAGCGGGCGATCATCGAGGCGAACCACCTGCGCCCGCCCTACAAGGTGCAGACCGGCGCCCGCCTCGTGATTCCCGGCGGCGAGCCTTCGCCGGTGGCGCAAGCGCGGCCTCAGACGATCCCGCTCGACACGGCCCCGCCATCGCGGTCCGCGCCGGCGAAGGAACCCGCGGTCGTGCCCCTCGACGGTCCGCCGCCTGCCGCGGCGGAAGCCGCACCGGCTCCGGCTCCCCAGCCGCCGCCGGGCGAGCGCTCCGTCGCCGAGGAGGCGCGGCACGAAGCCGCGTCGCCGCCGCCCGCCGCCGCCTCGCCGCCCGCGACGCATCCCGGGCGCTTTCCCTGGCCGGTGCGCGGCCATGTCGTCTCCGGCTATGGCGGCGCGGGAAAGAATGACGGCATCAACATCGCCGCGCCGCTCGGTTCGCCGATCCGCGCGATCGAAGGCGGTGAAGTCGCCTATGCCGGCAATGAGCTCAAGGGGTACGGCAACCTGATTCTGGTCAAGCACGGCGACGGCCTGATTTCGGCCTATGCCCATTGCGAGGAGCTGCTGGTCAAGAAAGGCGAGCATGTCAGCGCCGGCCAGGTCATCGCCAAGGTCGGCGCGACCGGCGGGGTCAGCCAGCCGCAGCTCCATTTCGAGCTGCGGCGCGGACAAAAGCCGGTCGATCCGAAGGACTTCCTCGCCGCCTCTAGCTAAGCTTCTTCCCGAGCCGGCCGGCCAGGTCCTGGATGTATTGCCACGCCACCCGCCCCGAGCGGGCGCCGCGGGTGATCGACCATTCGCCGGCCTCGGCCTTGAGCCGGTCTTCCGGGATTGTCAGCCCGTAATGCTTGGCATAGCCGGCGATGATCGCGTTGTAGGTGTCCTGGTCGACATTGTGGAACCCGAGCCACAGCCCGAACCGGTCTGACAGCGACACGCTTTCCTCGACCGCCTCGGCCGGGTTGATCGCGGTCGAGCGCTCGTTCTCGATCATGTCGCGCGGCATCAGGTGACGCCGGTTCGAGGTGGCGTAGAGCACGACATTGCCGGGCCGGCCCTCGATCCCGCCTTCGAGCACCGCCTTCAGCGACTTGTAGCTGGTGTCCTGCTTTTCGAACGACAGGTCGTCGCAGAACAAAAGGCAGCGGCGCTTGCTGCCGCGCAGCAGTGACAAAAGCTGCGGCAGGCTCGGGATGTCCTCGCGATGGATCTCGATCAGCGCGAGCGCGCCCGGCTTTTTGGCGTTGACCGCGGCGTGCGCGGCCTTGACGAGCGCGCTCTTGCCGGTGCCGCGCGCGCCCCACAGCAGCACGTTGTTGGCCGGAAGCCCGGCCGCAAAGCGCTCGGTGTTCTCCATCAGGATGTCGCGAACCCGGTCGATGCCGCGCAACAGGCCGATATCGACGCGATTGACGTCCGGAACCGGTTCGAGAAAGCCGCCATCGGCGTGCCAGATGAAGGCGTCGGCGGCGTCGAGATCGCCGGCGGCGCGGCCGGCCGGGGCAAGCCGTTCCAGCGCGTCGGCGATGCGGTCGAGAAGTGGTTTCAGATCGGGGTTTTCGGTCATGGGGCGCGGACGCTATCACAGGATCGACCGATGTCGAGCCGGCATTGCCCTTTCCCCGAGCATCGCGTACGAATTCGCCGCGCCAATGGAAGGTTCCGGACGATGCTGATCTCCACCGCCTACGCCCAGGGCTCGGGCGGGCTTTTCGACGGTTCGAACGCAATGGTCCAGTTTCTGCCGCTGGTCCTGATCTTCGTCGTGTTTTACTTCCTGCTGATCCGGCCCCAGCAGCGCAAGCAGAAGGAGCACCGCGGCATGCTCGATACGCTGCGGCGCGGCGATCGGGTGGTGACCGGCGGCGGTATCATCGGCACGGTGAACAAGGTGACGAGCGCCGACGAAGTCGAGATCGACATTGCGACCGGCGTGCGCGTGCGAGTCGTGCGCAGCACGATCACCAATGTCGTCGCCAAGCCCGACCCGGCGGCGGCGCGCGAAGCCGTGAAGGAGCGCCGGACGAAGGGGCCGGCGAAGGCCGCGGCCAAGACCGACGAGAAAGCCGACGAGGCTTCGACCCCGCCGAGCTGATCCCTGAACATGCTCTACTTCGCCAACTGGAAGATCCTGCTGATCTGCGCCGCCTGCGCGCTGGGTGTGCTGTTCTCGCTGCCCAATTTGTTCACGCCGGCGCAACTTGCGTTTCTTCCGCAATCGATCCCGCACAAGCAGGTATCGCTCGGCCTCGACTTGCGCGGCGGCTCTTACCTGCTGCTCGAGGTCGATTTCGCCGCCGCCCAGAAGGAGCGGCTCAACACGATCGTCGACAGCGTCCGCAACAAGCTGCGCGATGCCCATATCGGGTACACCGGCCTCGCGGTAGACAAGGACGCGATCGTCTTCACCCTGCGCGAGCCGGAGCGCACCGAGGACGCGAAAAAGGCGCTCGGGACGATCGACCCCGAGCTGGTCGTCGATATCGGCGCCGGTGGGGCGGGGACGATCCGTTTCAACAGCATCGCGGCCAATTCGCGCCGGCAGCAGGCGGTCGCGCAGTCGATCGAGATCATCCGGCGCCGCGTCGACGAGACCGGCACCAAGGAGCCGACGATCCAGAGCCAGGGGACCAACCGCATCCTGGTGCAGCTTCCGGGCATCGACAATCCGGAGCACGTCAAGCAGCTGCTCGGGCGGACGGCCAAGCTCACGTTCCAGCTCGTCGACACCACGGTGACGCTCGATGACGCACGGCGTGGACGGATGCCGCCCGGCGACGAAATACTGAACTCTCAGGAAAGCGGGCGGGGGAACAACGCGCCGGCCTATGTCGTGCATAAGCGGGTGATGGTCGGCGGCGACACCCTGACCGACGCGCAGGCGACGTTTCAGAACAACGAGCCGGTGGTCAGCTTCCGGTTCGACGCGGCCGGGGCCAAGCGGTTCGGCGACGCGACGCGCGAGAATGTCGGCAAGCCGTTCGCGATCGTGCTCGATAACAAGGTGATCAGCGCGCCGGTCATCCGCGAGGCGATCCTCGGCGGGAGCGGCATCATCTCGGGCAGCTTCACGGTGCAGTCGGCGAGCGATCTCGCCCTCTTGCTGCGCGCCGGTGCGCTTCCCGCGCCGATCACGATCCTCGAGGAGCGTACCGTCGGCCCCGACCTAGGCGCCGATTCGATCCACGCCGGCGCCGTTTCGTGTCTTGTCGGCGTCGTCCTCGTGATCCTGTTCATGATCCTGTTCTATGGGCTGTTCGGAATCTTCGCGGACATCGCGCTGTTCTTCAATCTGTGCCTGATGCTGGCGACGCTGTCGCTGCTGGGGGCGACGCTCACGCTGCCGGGCATCGCCGGAATCGCGCTGACCCTCGGCATGGCGGTCGACGCCAACGTGCTGATTTATGAGCGCATCCGCGAGGAATTGCGCAGCGGGCGGTCGATGCTGTCATCGCTCGATGCCGGGTTCACCCGGGCCTTCGGCACGATCCTCGACAGCCATGTGACGACTCTGGTGGCCGGCCTTCTGCTTTATTGGCTCGGGTCCGGGCCGGTGAAGGGATTTGCGGTGACGCTCAGCATCGGCGTCCTCACCTCGCTGTTCTCGGCGATCCTGGTGACGCGGCTCCTGATCGTGACCTGGCTCAGGCGCTGGAAGCCAAAGGAAATTCCGCTGTGAGACCGCTGATTATCATCCGGCACACGCCGACCATCGATTTCATGCGGTTTCACAAGATCGGCATGGCATTTTCCGCGATCCTCACCGTAGTGTCGATCGCACTGTTCCTCGCGATCGGCCTCAATTACGGGATCGACTTCAAAGGCGGCATGCTGATCGAGGCGCGCCTCGCCTCCGGGCCGGTCGATATGGCGGCGATGCGGGCGAAGATCGACTCGCTTCACCTCGGCGAGGCCTCGCTGCAGAATTTCGGCAACGCCAACGACGTGCTGATCCGGCTGCCGGAACAGCCGGGCGGCGATGCCGGCCAGGAAAAGGCGATCACCGCGGTCAAGCAGGCGTTGGGTCCCGGGGTCGATTATCGGCGCCAGGAAGTTGTCGGACCGAGCGTCGGCGCCGAATTGATCCGGGCCGGCGTGCTGGCGACCGTGCTCGCCCTTGCCGCGATCATGGTCTACATCTGGTTCCGCTTCGAATGGCAGTTCGGCGTCGGCGCGACGATTGCGACGATCCACGACGTGGTGACGACGATCGGGCTGTTCGCGATCTTCCGTCTCGATTTCGACCTGACGACGCTGGCGGCGATCCTCACCATCGCCGGCTATTCGATCAACGACACGGTGGTGATCTACGACCGGGTGCGCGAGACGATGCGCAAGCACCGCACGATGCCGTTCCGCGACCTGATCAACCTCGCCCTCAACGAGACGCTGTCGCGCACGATCCTGACCGTCAGCACCGTGGCGCTGGCGGTGCTGTCGCTGTTGATCTTCGGTGGCGAGGTGTTGCGCGGGTTCAGCATCGCGATGCTGTGGGGCATCGTCATCGGCACCTACTCGTCGCTGATCGTCGCCGCGCCGATCCTCTACTATATCCAGCCGAACCGGCGGACGATCGCCCGCGAGGCGGGAGCTGCGGCCTCAACCGAGCGCGCCCCGCCGTAGATGGATCTGACTCCGCTTGTCCGTCCCGGCCAGCAGGTCGTCGAACGCTACGGACCCCGCGGCTTCCGCGTCAGCGGCGAGATTTATCGCGGGCCGATTCTGATATTCCCGGACCGCACGATCGCCTGGCCGGGTGGCGAGATCGGCGAGGCGGGTCTCGCGCCGGTCATCGCGGATGGCGGGGTGGAGCTGCTTCTCCTGGGCATGGGGCAGCGCCTCTCGCCGGTTCCGGCGGCCCTCCGCCAGGCCTTGCGGGCGCATGGCATCGCGGTCGAGGCGATGGATACCGGCGCGGCCTGCCGGACCTATAACGTGCTGCTGGCGGAAGACCGCCGCCTCGCCGCGGCTCTGCTGCCGCCTATTTGACAACCGATTTGCCGCGGGAACCTGACCGTACGCGCGTTGTTTGCGGGGTGTTTTGTACAGGAGCCCTCGCATGGCATTGCATCTTCGCGCCGTCACCGCATCCCTTCTCGCCGCCGGACTGGCCTTTGCGCCGATGGCCCAGGCCCGGGATTGGCATCACGGCGACTGGCATGACCACGGCTACCATCACCGCAACAACAACGCTGCCGGAGCCGCGATCGTCGGTGGCCTGATCGGCCTCGGCGTCGGCGCCGCGATCGCCAACAGCAACCGGCCCTATTATTACGGCCCGCCAGCCTATTACGCGCCGCCGCCGGCCGTTTACTACGGCTACTGACACTCTTTGCCCTCTCACATCGGGATAGACCCATGACGATCCTCCGCTCCACGCGCATCGCGCCGGTGGCATTCGCCGCAATGCTGTGCGCGCCCGCTCTCGCCTTTGCCCAGACCACGACCGCGCCGACGACCACCACGCGGCCTTCGACCGCCACCACCGCGCCGGCCCAGACCAAGGACATCCAGGCGCGGGTCGAACAGCACATCACCCAGCTTCACGCGCAGCTCAAGATCACGCCGCAGCAGGAAGACGAGTGGAAGAAGTTTGCCGACGTGATGCGCGGCAACGCCCGCGACATGGAGGGCGTCATCGAGGAACGCACCCAGCAATATCCGTCGATGAACGCGCTGCAGAACATGCAATCGTATCAGAAGGTCGCGCAGACCCATGCCGATCATCTGGAGAAGCTGACGAGCGCGTTCGAAACGCTGTACGACGCGCTGCCGCAGCCGCAGAAGCAGCTCGCCGACCAGGTCTTCAAGGCACGGATAAAGGCGCAGCCGCAGCATGCCTCGTCGACCTCGGGGCACGGCCGCGCCGAATAGCGCGCATCCGACCCGCCCCGCGAAAAGCCCCGCCTAAAGCGGGGCTTTTTGCTGCCTGCGTTGCTCAGGCATGATTCTTGCTTCGTCTTCCGACCATGACGTTCCCGATCGGACATAATGGCGGCCCACCGCTCGACCCCGGCGCGAGCTGGCGGCATCACTGCTGGAAAAAGGCGCACGCGAAGGCGTGGAAGACGCCGCCGCGCGAGATCGCGCTCCGGCGGCTCGCACGCGCCGAGGAACTCGGGATGACCTATCGCGAGTACGCCTCGGTCTTGCTCGATACCGGGGTCCGGCTGTAGCGGGCTATTTCGCCTTGCCGAGGTTTTCCACGGCGAAATCCCAGTTCACCAGATGCTCGAGGAAGGCCTTTACGAAGTCGGGCCGCCGGTTTTCGAAATCGACGTAATAGGCGTGCTCCCAGACGTCGCAGCACAACAGCGCGTGCTGTCCGGTGGCGACCGGATTGACCGCGTTCGAGGTGTGGGTGATCTGGAGCTTGCCCTTGTCGGCGATCAGCCAGGCCCAGCCGCTGCCGAATTGACCGACGGCCGCCTTGCTGAACTCATCCTTGAATTTCGCGAAATCGCCGAAGTCGCGGCCGATCGCGTCCGCGATCTGGCCGCTCGGGTTGCCGCCCCCGTGGGGCTTCATCGATTTCCAGAAGAAATTGTGATTCCACACCTGGGCGGCGTTGTTGAAGATCCCCGTCTTGCCGGTGTCGTGATAGGTCTCCTGGATGATCTGCTCCAGGGACCGAGCCGCAAGCGGGCTTCCCTCGACCATCCTGTTCAGGTTGTCGACATAGGCCTTATGGTGTTTGCCGTGATGAAGATCGAGCGTATGGGCCGAGGTATGCGGCTCAAGCGCATTCTTGGCATAGGGTAGCGGCGGCAGTTCAAACGCCATGATGGTCGGTTCCCGTCCCAGATGTGACACATGATTGAGAGGCCGCGCCGCGGACTCTCATGACTAACGCAACACCAGAGAATCCTGACCGATCCCGCCCGCGCGGCGCAATGTCACGAGTTGCCGCGGCAGTTCGAACCCATGACCGCGATCGGTTCCAGACCGTGCTTTTCGCGCCACAATCGGCGCGCGAGTCGCTGTTTGCGCTCTATGCCTTCAATTACGAAATTGCCCGCGTCCGCGAGACGGTGCGCGAGGAGATGCTGGGCCGCATCCGGCTGCAATGGTGGCGCGAGGCGGTGGATTCGGCGTTTGCCGGGCAGCCGGCTCGCCGCCACGACGTGGTCGAAGCACTGGGCGCGGCGATCCGGCGGCACCGGCTGACACGGGCCTATTTCGAGCGGCTGATCGAGGCCCGCGAAAGCGATCTCGGCGGCGATGCGCCGGCGACCCTCGCCGCATTGGAGGCGTATTGCGAAGCGAGCTCGGCCTCGCTCGTCTATCTGGCGGCGGAAATTCTCGGCGGGGCCGAAGAGCGGGCGGCGCGCGAGGTCGGAATCGGCTATGGCATCGCCGGGCTCCTGCGCGCGATGCCGTATCATTCGGCCGCCGGGCGCCGCACCGTTCCGGATATCGGGGAGGCGGCCGCGGCCGCGGAGCGGCATCTGGCCGCAGCACGGACGTACCGAGTGCCGCGCGCCGCGTTGGCGGCATTTCTGCCCGCGATCGTCGCGAGCCGATATCTGGTCAGGCTGAAAGGGGCCGGCGGCGACCCGTTCGACCCGGCGCTCTCGGCGCCGGATCCGCTGCAGAGCTGGCGGCTGCTCGCCGCCAGCCTGCGCGGAAGGTTTTAGCGGCCGGTTCTAAAAGAACGGCCGGCCGGACGACACCATCGCGTAGAGCATCGGGATCGACAGCATCGTGTTGACCCGCGAGGCGAGGCCCGCGACGCGGCCGGCCTTGCGGCGCGCATCGGGCTCGGACGGGACGATGCCCAGCACCTTTTTCTGACCCGGCCAGATCAGGAACCAGACATTGAACCACATGATCGCGCCGAGCCACATCCCGAAACCGATCGCGGTCGCGTGGGGATCGTGGTCGCCGATGCCGAGTTTGATCGCGCTGCCCAGATAGCCGCTCATATAGGCGACGATCAGGCCGGTGACGATTGTCGACATCGCGCCCCAGCGGAACCAGAAGAGGGCCGTCGGCGCGATAAAGCCGGTGATCGCGGGGCGCTGCGCCTCCGGAATCTTGGGCATCGAGGGCGTCTGCACGAAGTTGAAGTACCAGAGCAGGCCGATCCACATCACGCCGCTGAGCACGTGAAGCCACCGGATCGCGAAGACCCACCAGCCGAAAGTGACGAGTTCTTGCATGGGTGTTCTCCTCGCCCGTCAGGCGATCGCGTGGATCAAAAGTACCAGGACGACAGTCAGCACAAAGCCGAGGAAGATCGTAGTCCCCAGCGAATCCAACGGATTAGCCATCGCGGTTCCCTCCCCAATCAGGAATCCTCGTCGCAGAAGTCGCCAGAAAATATAACAGCGTTCGCGGAATCGGGCAAACCCGCGTCTTACGCAATTACAGCGGGGCAGCTATCGCTCAGCGGCCTTGGAAGCTAGGCAGGCGGCGCTCCGCCATCGCCTTGATGCCTTCCTGGAAGTCCTCGGTGCGGCGCAGCCAATCCTGCTCGACCAGCTCGCGCTCGGTCGCCGCGTCGATCGCGTCGGCGAGCCCTCGCCGCATCGTTTCGCGGGTCGACAGCACCGCCAGCGGCGAGGATTGCGCAATTTCGAGCGCAAGGGCCTGGGACGCCGACCGCACCTCGGCGAGCGGCACCAGCACATCGGCGAGGCCGATTCTCACCGCCTCGTCACCGGGAATGCGGCGGCCGGTGAAGAACAGCAGGTTGGCCTGCTGCGCGCCGACCAGCCGGGGCAGGGTCACGGTCAGCCCGAAACCGGGATGGAAGCCGAGCCGGTTGAAATTGGCGCTGAACCGCGCTTCGTTGCAGGTCACGCGGAAATCGGGCACCAGCGCGAGGCCGAGCCCGCCGCCAACCGCCGCCCCGTGGATCGCGCCGACGATCGGCTTTTTGGCGCGGAAGAGGCGGCTCCCCTCCTTGTAGAGATGCTTGCCGGCGCCGCTCCGCCCCGATTCCTGCACGGTGCCGGTATCCATCCGTTTCGAGAAATCGGCGCCGGCGCAGAAATGGCGGCCCTCGGCGCAGAGCACCGAGGCGCGGCAGGCCGGGTCGCCGTCGAGCTTCTCATAGGCCTCGCCCAGCTCGCCGATCAGCACCGCGTCGAAAAAGTTATTCGGAGGGCGGCGGATTTCGACTGTCGCGACCGGGCCGTCGAAGGTGACGGAAATTTCCTTGAAGCTGGAATAGTCGGTCATGGCGAGGTCTCCTTCACGATCAAGGCGTCGACGACGGTCAGGCCTTTTTCATGGACGATGACCGGGTTGAGATCGATCTCGGCCACCGCGTCGCGGTGGTCGTGAGCAAAGCGGGACAGCGCCACCATCAGCTCGGCAAGCGCCGCGCGGTCGGAAGGCGGGGCGCCGCGCACGCCGTCGAGCAGGGCCGCGCCCTTGAGCTCGCCGATCAGGTCGAGCGCGTCTTCGCCGGTGAGCGGCACCGGGGCGAAGGCGACATCCTTCAGCACCTCGACATGGATGCCGCCGAGACCGACCATCAGCATCGGCCCGAAATCGGCGTCGCGGGTGACGCCGAGGATGATCTCCTGGCCGCGCGGCGCCATCGCCTGGACCAGCACTCCCTCGATCCGTGCGCTCGGATGGGCCGCCTTCGCGCGGGACATGACCGTGCGATAGCCCTCGCGCACGGCCGCCTCGTCGCCGAGGTTGAGCAGCACCGCGCCGGCCTCGGTCTTGTGCAGGATGTCGGGCGACTGGACCTTGAGCGCGACGGCGCCGCCGATCTTGTTCGCGGCGGCCGCGGCGGCATCCTCGCTCGCGGCAAGCTCCTCGGGCGGGCGCGCGACGCCGTAATGGGCGAGCAGCGCCTTGGCCGCGTGCTCGGTCAGCGCCGGGCCGGAAGAGGTTAGCGCCGCGGCGACAGCCTGCCTGGCCGCGGCCGGGGTCTCGGCGGCGGACGGGCGCCGCTGCAGGCGCTGCTGGAAGCGCCCGTAATCGACAAGCGCGCGGATCGCCCGGGCGCAGCTCGGCATCATCGTGTAGCAGGGGATGCCGACCTTGGCGAAAGCCGCCATCGCCCCAGGGGTCGCGGTCGTGTAGGTCGAGAGCAGGATCGGCTGCTCGGTATCCGCGACAAGGCCGGCCAGTTCCTCGGCGCGCTTGGTCGCGGTCGACTCGTTGGCCAGCGACGCGATCAGGATGATCGTGTCGATGCGCTGCGACTGCCGCACCAGCTCGACGATCGGGGCGTAGCCGACCTCGCCGATCGCCTGCGCCGTCGCGTCGATCGGGTTCAGCGCCGAGGCATAGGAGGGCAGCATCGCCATGATCTTGGCGCGGATGTCGTCTTCCAGCACCGGCAGCTCAAGCCCGTGCGCCGACAGGATATCGGCCATCCACACCGCGCTGCCGCCCGAGCCGGTGACGATCGCGACCCGGTTGCCGTTCGGCAGCTTGCAGAAGGCAAAGGCGGCCGCGACATCGACCATGTGGTCGAGGTCCTCGCCGCGGACGAGGCCGTGATGCCGAAAGATCGCATCGTCGACCGCGCCCGACCGGGCGAGCGAGCCGGTATGCGACGAAGCCGCCCGCACGCCGGCGTCGGAGCGGCCGACCTTGGCGACGATCATCGGCTTTTTCGCCCGCGCCGCCTTGTCGGCGACCTCGCGGAAGCGGGCGGGCTGCCGGATGCCTTCGAGATAGGCCATAAAGATGTCGGCGCCGCCGGCGTCGATAATCCAATCCATGTAATCGTGAGCTTCGAGAACGGTTTGGTTGCCGGAGCTCACCTGGTAAGTGAACTGGAGCCCGCGGTCCCGGCCGCGGCTCAGGAATGAAAAGGTCAGCGCGCCGCTCTGGCAGCTCACCGCGATCGGCTTCGCCGTCGCCTCCTTCGGGAGCAGCGGCTGGTTGAAGTCGTGGAAGACCGGGCTGAAGGTCGCGACGAATTGGTTCAACGGGTTGACCAGCCCTTCCGAATTCGGGCCGGAAACAACCATGCCCCAACGCTCGCAAACCGCGCGCAGCTCGGCGTCGCGGCCGGCGGCCTCGTCGGTTTTTTCCTCGCCAAAGCCGGAGCTGATGACGATCGCCGCGCGGATGCCGCGCTCGCCGCACTGGTCGAGCGTCGAGACCACGTGCGCCGCCGGCACGAGGATCACCGCAAGCTCGGGTGTTTCGGGCAGATCGGCGACGGTGGCGAAGCTCTTGATGCCCAGCACCTCGGCGGCGCTGCGCGTCACCGGATAGACCTTGCCGGCATAGCGGTGACCCAGCAGCTGCCGGGTGAGGCGGCCGCGCAGCGAATGCTCGTCGCCGGCCGCCCCGACGATCGCGACGCTGGCGGGGGCGAAAAGAGGCCTGAGGTCGGGCATTACCGCAACCCGAGCCCGCGCGCGATGATGCCGCGCAGCACCTCTCGGGTGCCGCCCTGGATTGTCAGCTTGGGCGCGATCATCGTGTTGTAGCGCTGGGCCTGCTCGAAGCGGTCGTCGTTGCTGTCGGGGCTCGAATCGCCGACGACCGGGGCGAGGGCGCGGACCTGGTTGGGCAGCGCCTGCTCCCAGTTGGTGCCGAGGTCCTTGACGACGGCGGCCTCGGCGGCCGGGGTCTTGCCCGCCTGAAGCATCCCGGCGACAGAGAGCGACATGCGCCGCAGCGTCGCCAGATGCGCTACCTCGCGCCCGAGCCCGGCGGCGATGCGGTCGTCGGGCGCGGTGCCGCTGACGCGCACCAGCTCGACGAGGCTCTGAAAGGTTTCGAGCCAGCGGTCGGGGCCGCTGCGCTCATAGGCAAGCTCGTCGCTCGCCTGCTTCCACGCCATGTCGACCTCGCCGATCATATGCAGGTCGGGGACAAAGGCGTCGTCGAACACGACCTCGTTGAACTCGTGCTGCCCGGTCAGGTTGACGATCGGGTTGATCGTGATGCCCTTGGTCTTGGTCGCGATCAGGAACTGGGTCAGCCCGTGCCGCCGGTTCTCCTTGGTTGGCGGCGAGGTGCGCAGCAGCGCGATCATGTAATCGGAGTTGTGCGCGTTCGAGGTCCAGATCTTGCGGCCGTTGACCAGCCAGCCGCCATCCGCCTTGGTCGCGCGGGTCGAGGCGGCGAAGACGTCGGAACCGGAATTCGGCTCCGAGAGGCCGATGCAAAAGCACAACTCGCCCGAGGCGATCCGCGGCAGATATTCCTGCCGCACGGCTTCCTGGCCGTAGCGCAGGATCATCGGCCCCGATTGGCGGTCGGCGGTCGAGTAGTGGCGGGTCGGCGCGCGGTGCGCCAGCATCTCCTCGATGACGACATAGCGTTCGAGGTGGCTGCGCTCCTGCCCGCCGTATTTCTTTGGCCAGGTCATGCCGATCCAGCCCTTGGCGCCGACCTTGCGGGCAAAAGCGGCGGCATTGTCGTTGCGGCCGCCCTGAGGGCTGAACGTGCCGGCGTCGATCTCCTGCTTGAGGAAAGCGCGAACCTCCTTGCGGAGCTCGACGCATTCGGGCGGCAAATCGACCGGGTCGAACTGGAAACTGGTGCTCATCGATGCCTCACGATCCCGCGGTCAGGAAGGGCCATAGCTCGTCGGCGCCGGTGCTGGCGACCATGTTGCCGATGCGGATGGCCCAATAGGTTTCGTTGCCGAATTCCTCGCGCCACGACCACAGCCGGCGCGTCGAGTGGTGGAGCGTGTGCTCGTAGGTGAAGCCCATCGCGCCGTGCACCTGGTGGGCGATCGCGGCGCCGGTGCTGGCGGCCTCGCCGACGCGCAGCTTGGCGATCGCGCATTCGGCGATGGCGCGCTCGGCGGCGATGCCGTGCGTCGCGATGGCCTCGGAGGCGGCGTCGGCGGCGGCCCCCGCGGCGGCGACCTCGCCGGCGAGCTGCGCCAGGTTGTGCTGCACCGCCTGAAACTTGGCGATCGGCCGGCCGAACTGGACGCGGTCGAGCGAGAACTGCACCGAGGCATCGAGAATATGGGCAAGGGCGCCGGCCATCTGCTGGGTCCGTGCCGCCGCGCCGATCCGCACCACCGCGGCGAGGTCGAGCCCGTTGGCCGGTTTCATCGCGACCGGGGTGGCGCCGTCGAACGACACCTCGTCGCTCGGCTCGCCGGCGATGCTCCTGCCGGGATTGACCGTCACCGCGTCGGCCGCGACCAGTGCGACCGCCATCCCGCCGCCGTCCTTCGCCAGGACGGCGATGTGCTTGGCGGTGCTGGCGAAGGGCACCTTGCGGGCGCGGCCGCTGAGCTTGCCGCCGGAGAGGGCAAGCGTCCCGTCTTCGTGCACCGGGGCGATCGTCATCGGGCCGGCGGGCGCGGCGATCCCGGCCTCGGCGAGAAGCCAGCCGGCGAGCAGCGTCTCGGCGAGCGGCACCGGCGCCGCATGGTTGCCGGCGACGCGCAGCACCGCGAACCCGTCGAGCAGCTCGGCCCCGGCGCCGCCGAATTCGTCCGAGACCCAGGTCAGCGGCAGGCCGGACTCCTCGAGCGCATCCCACAACTCGGTCGGCCATTCGCCCTTTTCCGCGGCGTTGATGGTCTTCGCCTCGCACAGATCGGCGAAAATCCGGGTCGCGGTGTCGACGATGATGTTGTCAGCCATGGCTCCTCCGAGGCGGGTGGCGATCGAAGCATGACCCCGCTGCCTTGACAAGCGCGGGCGCCGCATGCCGACCCTTCCGGGGGAAAGCGATCGGGAGAGGCGGCGTGATGATCGTCGACGCGCAGGTCCATATCTGGGCAGCCGACACGCCGGAGCGGCCGTGGCCGCCGGGCAATGCCCACCGCGCGCACCGCCCGGCGCCGTTCTCCGAGGCCGATCTCATTCGCGAGATGGACGCGGCCGGGGTCGACCGGGCGATCGTCGTGCCGCCATCCTGGGAGGGCGACCGCAACGACCTCGCGCTCGCCGCGGCGGCGCATCATCCCGGGCGGATACGGGTCATGGGCAGGCCGCCGATCGCCACCCCCGAGCCGCACGCTCTCGACCGCTGGCGCGAGCAGAAGGGGATGCTCGGCATCCGCGTGACGACGGCCGGCGCCGGCGCGCGGGCGCTGTTCACCGACCCCAACGGCGATTGGCTGTGGGAAGCGGCGGAGCGGCACGGCATCCCGGCGATGCTGTCGCCGCCGGGGGTGCTGCCCGAAGTGGGCCGCATCGCCGAGCGCCACCCCGGCATGCGCTTTGTGATCGACCATCTGGCGCTGGTGCGCGACGGCAAGGACGAGGCGGCGTTCGGCGACATCGACAACCTCTTGGCGCTGGCGAAATACCCGAATGTCGCCGCCAAGGCCTCGGCGCTGCCGCGCTATTCGAGCGAGGCCTATCCGTATCGCCGGCTGCACCCGTTTCTGCGCCGGGTCTTCGACGCGTTCGGCCCGCGGCGGATGTTCTGGGGCACCGATCTGACCGGCATTCCCTGCACCTACCGCCAGGCCGTCGCGCTGTTCACCGAGGAGCTGCCGTGGCTCACGGGCGGCGACCTCGAATGGGTGATGGGGAAGGGGATTTGCGAGTGGCTCGGCTGGCGCTATTAGGGCCGGCAGCGCACCAGGCTAACCGGCTTCAGCGTCATCACCACCTCGCCGTTCTGATTGAGCACCTCGACGAGGCTCTTGACCACCCCCTGGCCTGGCCTCGAGCGGGATTGGCGGGCTTCGAGGATCGTGCCGCGCAGGCTCAGAACGTCGCCCGGCCGCACCGGCAGGAGCCAGCGCAATTCGTCGATGCCGGGCGAGGCCAGGTTCGCGACCGGCGACAGCAGCAATTCGGCGACCATGCGCATCATCATCGCCGCGGTGTGCCAGCCGCTGGCGATGAGGCCGCCGAACTCGCCGCGCTCCGCCGCTTCCTTGTCGACATGCATCGTTTGCGGGTCGTAGCGCCGGGCGAAATCGAGGATCTCCGCCTCGCTGACCGGGAACGATCCGCCGGTCACGACCATGCCGGGGCGGTAGTCCTCGAAATACTGGAACATGCCGGTCAACTCTCCCTCCCGGGGTCGGGATAGTCGATCAGCCGGACCTCGTCGGTGACGGTGTCGAGCACCGCGCAGGACAAAAGGCGGCCATTGCGGCTGTCCCGCGCGTCGCCGGCCGAGCCCGGATTGACGACGGTGACGCGGCCAAAGCGGCGCACGACCTGGGCATGGGTGTGGCCGTAGAGGACGAAATCGGCGTCTTCCTCGGCAAACCGCGCGAGCTCGGTGTTTTCCGGATGGATATAGGCGCCGCGCGGCTCCCACGGGGTCGACTGCACCAGCAGGAGGGACTTGCCGCCGGCGTCGAGGCGGATGCGATGCGGCCGCGCCCCGAGCCATTCCATCAACGCCGGGTCGCTGCCGGGCCGCGCCCGGGCGCGCTCGCCGAGCGGCCCGAAAAAGCATTCCTCGTGGTTGCCGAGGATCGTGTGCGCGTCGCGTTCCTTGAGTATGGAGACGACGTCATTGGAGAAGCGGTATTCCCAGATGCTGTCGCCGAGGCAGATCAGCCCGTCGATATCGCCCATGCGCCGCAACCCCTCGGCGAGGCCGCGCGCGTTGCAGTGGATGTCGGAAACGATACCGAATTTCATTGCCGGCAATTTTTACGGGCGCGGCGGCTTGGGGGAAACCCCGTTTCGCGCTACCCTCCCTTGCGTCGGGCTGCTTTGATATGAGGAGCTTGCGATGTCCATCACCCTCGACCACACCATCGTCCCGGCGCGCGACAAGATCGCCTCCGCGCGATTTTTCGCCCGCATCTTCGGGCTCGAATTCAACGGGCTTCATTCCCATTTCGCGCCGGTGCGGGTCAATGACGCGCTGACCCTCGATTTTGACGAGCGCGGCGAGTTCGAGCACCATCACTATGCGTTCAAGGTGGGCGACGGCGAGTTCGACGCGATCTTCGCGCGGGTCAAGGACGAGGGCATCGCCTATGGCAGCGGCCCGCGCAGCCGCGCCGACATGGAGATCAACCACCGGCGCGGCGGGCGCGGCTTCTACTTCGAGGACCCGAACGGGCATGTGCTCGAGGTGCTGACGGCGTAGCGGCAGGGGCGCCGGCCCGCGGTAAGGGCGCGGCGAAGGGGTGAAGGATAGGGGAGAATTGCGGCGATTTTTTCGTCGGCTCGTTATGCTCGAAACATCACATCGGCTCCGATCACCCTTTGTGATTGAGTCGGTGGGAACACCACGGCGAGGCTCGTTCTGTGCCGAAACCGCTCGGTCGCGGCGACCGTTCCATCCCTCAAGAGCTCAGCGGGGCTTGCGGCGACCTCGGAACATTTATCCCTCATGCGATCGGGGCAATCACCGTTGCCGGATTGGCGCCCGCCGGCGTCTTATTCGGATTTGGTGTCTTCCTGGTCTCGACCGGGCTGTTCTACGGGCTGCCTCTACCGGTTCAACCCATGAAGGCCGTGTCAGCGGTGATTCTGACGGACGGGTTGAAACCCGGCCAGGTCGCCGCCGCCGGGATGATGCTTGGCGTCGTGCTGCTCTCTCTGGGGCTCACGGGCTGGATCGGAAAGCTTGCCCGCGCGATCCCCCAATCGGTGAGCGCCGGCCTACAACTAGGTCTCGGACTCCTAATGGGTGTGCTTGGCGTGAAGCTCATCCTGACGATGCCATGGATAGGATTTGGCTCGCTGCTGGCTCTGGTCGCGCTCACTCGCGTCCCACGCTGTCCGGCAGCGCCCATCGTGCTGATCGCGGCGGCGCTTGCCGGATGGGCGACCAATAATGCCGTGATGCCGGGTCCCGCCAGTTTCGCGCCCAGCCTGCCGCAAATGACCATTCCGTCTTTGGACGATGTTTGGCGGAGCTTCGAAATCGCCGTGGTGCCCCAACTGTCGCTCACCCTAACCAATGCGGTGTTTGTCACGGCAAGCTTGTCCCGGGAGCTTTTCCAAGAGGACGGCCTGATCGCCAGCGAGCGCAATCTGGCCCTCTCGTCTGGCCTCGCAAATGTCCTGTTGTGCCCGTTTGGGGCGATGCCGATGTGCCACGGTGCTGGCGGCTTGCAGGCTCAATATCGGTTCGGCGGACGCACGGGCCTAACCCCGATCATCTTTGGCGTCGCGGTCCTGGTGTTGGCGGTCGGGTTCGGCGATCGCGCGGCGACGCTGTTTGCGATCATTCCCATCGGCGCGGTCGGTGCGCTGTTGATCCTCGCCGGAACCGATCTGGCGATCTCTCGTCGCTTGTTCGACGGCAAGCCTTCGTGCTGGTGGGTGATCGGCGTTACGGCGCTGGTGACGCTGACCGTCAACCCGGCGCTTGGCTTGATCCTTGGATGGGTAACCGAGCTCATTCGCGCGGCTATCGTGCGCCGCCTAATCCCTGAGAGGCCGAAGCCATGATGGTCCGGACCGCACTGATCCTGGGTGTCTGTCTTATCGCGCTACCCGTCCTGGCCGAAGCGCCACCGGCTCCCTATGCAGGACAGCAAGCGCGCACGATCAAGTCCCTGTCGGCCGAGGATATCGTGGCGCTTCAGAGGGGCGAAGGCATGGGGATGGCGAAGGCCGCCGAACTCAACGGCTATCCCGGCCCTCGGCATGTGCTGGACCTAGACGCCCAGCTCAGCCTATCGCCCGATCAGCGCCAGCAAATCCAGGCGATCTTCGACCGGATGAGTGCGGCGGCGAGACCGCTCGGCGTTGAGCTGATCGAGCGGGAGCGACACTTGGACCAGCTATTCCAGAAGGGCGATGTTTCCGCCGATCGTGTGAGTGCGGCGACCGCGAGCATCGCCGAACTCCAAGGTCGGCTCCGGTCGGTCCATCTGAGCTCGCATCTGGAGACCCGGGCGCTGCTGACGCCGGATCAGAAGGCCCTGTATCAGAAGCTACGCGGCTATGGTGAACCCGGCGCACCTATGCACCATCACCATGGGTGAGCTTCCGCCTACCCCCGCACCGCCGCTCCCGTCACCGCCTCCCCGATCGTGCACACGGCCTCGGGGCTGTCGATGCGCAGGACCAGGCTCTCGCTGATGTAGAACTGGTAGTGCACGCCGTCGTGGCCGATATAGCCGGCGCGGAAATCCTGGCCTTGCACGAGGACGCCGACGCTCGCGTCGATGAGGGCGCCGCCTTCGATCCCAGTCTTGTAGATGCCGGCGGTGCAGAGCCGCCGCAGGTGATCGAGCCCGATCACGTCGGTGCCGGGGAAGAGGCGGAAGAGGTTGTTGTACCGGGCCGGGTCGAGCACCAGCGCGAAGGGGCCGCGATAGCCGCTCTCGTCGAGCCTGGTCGCGGCGGCGAGCACGTCGGTAAGGGCGCCGTCGGGGTTCGACCAGTCCGAGCCGGGCACCTGGCTCCTGCCCTCGACGGTCAGCAGGCCGGGCATGTTGAAATCGGGCTGGCCGGTGTAGATGAACTCCTCCTCGCGGTCGGCGACCGCCTCGGCGGCGTCGCGGGCGGGGGCGAGGTCGAGCGGCTGGCCGTTTTCGACATGCGCGGCGATGCGGCGGATGCTGAGGCGAAAGCTCTTGCGCAGCATCGGGACGGGGAGGGCGCGGCCGAGGATCGCGCCGGCCTCGTCGGGGCCGGGCTGGCGGCAATAGTCGTCGTTGCCGACCTCGATCGTCGTCAGGCCGGTGCCGAAAGGCCCCTCGATGTCGAGAAAGCGGCGGCCGGTCAGCCGGTCGCGCGCCGCCTTGACCGCGGCGTCGTCGATCTGCTGCCACACCGAATCCGGAAACGGCGCCAGGTCGCGGTTGAGATAATCCATCACCGATGCCCCTTCAGCGAGCCGATCGTCGGCGTCAGGTCGATGCGCGAGGCGGCGCCGCTGCCCGCGCCACCGGCTGCGGCATCCGCCGCCTCGGCGGCCTTCTCGACCTGGGTGATCGGGCGGTCGGTGAACAGATAGGTCTTGAGGTGACCCTCGAAGTCGGCGTTGTGCCGCCGCATCCACTCGATCAGCATCGAGGCGTGCTCCATCTCCTCGCGCATGTTGTGGAGGAGGATGTCGCGGAGCGTTGCGTCTTCGCTGTCGTCGGCGCGCTGGCGATACCAGTCGACCGCCTCCAGCTCTTCCATCAACGAGGCGATCGCGTAGTGCAGGAGGCGGGCCTCCTGCGACAGCACCTCCCGTGGGACGTGCAGGTTCTCGCTGGACATTTTTGGGGTTCCGCCGGTCTTGTTGCCGTCAATCGGAGCGTTCGCTCCGACACGCCAACGCTCAATCGGCGCGAATGGTTGCCTCGTTGCGGGCGGCTTCGGTGCGCTCGATGTTCGATTTCAGCTCGGCATCGTGCTCGGGGTGCAGCGTTCCCATCAGGCGATCCCACAGCGTGAAATGGGTCGCATAGTTGCACTGGAAATAGCGGTGGTGCTGGTCGTGATGGGTGACGCCGACAAGCGGCGAGGGCGGCCAGCACCAGCGCCCGCCGTGCTCCCACCCGGAATGGCCGATGATGCCGGTGACCTGGTCGAAAATCTTGTGCGCGAGCAGCACCGCCGGCGC
>DASUIE010000105.1:0-6658 GCA_036273175.1 Allostellaceae bacterium | reverse complement strand
AAGTCAAGGGCTGGCGCCGCGAAAAGAAAGAGGCGCTGATCCGCGGGGATTTTGCGATCCTATCAGCCCTGGCTCGGCGCGGCCGGAGCTGACCGGCGGTCGGTGCGTCCTTCGAGACGCGGGCTGCGCCCGCTCCTCAGGATGAGGAACGATGCAGCCGCGGTGCGTCAGATCACCCGCTCGGTCGCGACGCCGCGCACATCCATCTCGAAGTCGAGGCCCTGGACCGGCGGGCGGCAGTAGTGCCAGGTGACGCCGGCCGGCGAGGCGCCGCGCCCGACGATCTCGTCAGCCATCGCCGGGTAGATGTCGAAGACGGTGTAAATCTGCGTCGCGGTCACGTCGGCCCAGCCGAAGCCGAGCGGCTCCATGCGTTCGCCCATCACATCGACGACGAGCCGGGTCTTCTCGCGCATGCCCTGCGGCGACTGGTCGCCAAACCGCACGATCCGCTCCGAATACGGCCCGCCCGAGCCGCGCGCCTCACCGCTGCCGGCGGCGACAAAGCTCCCCTTCGCGCCGCTCGCGGGCACCGTGTAGCAGAAGGCGTAGAGCGACGGCTCGCGCGGCGGCGCGATCTCGGGGCACACGTTCGAGCGGGCGACCGGGTTCACATCGTCCTTGAAAATCCCCCATTTCTCCAGCCGCTGCACATAGACGCGGTTGAAATCGATAAAGCCCTGGTCGGTAAACTGCGCGGGCGAGCGCAATTCGCAGGCGCAGAAGGCCTGGAACGGGCGGCCGAGCCCCTTCAGATAGGCCTCGACCGCGTCGAACCCGGCTTGGAGCGGCAGCGGCTTTGCCAGGGTCGCGCGCTCGATCGCGAAGCCCGGCTCGGCGGCGACCCCGCCCGAATACTGGAACGCGTGGGTCAGAAAACGGTAGCCGCCGGGGGCGAATGTCTGCACGGGCATGAGCGGTTCCTTCAGGAGATCGGGGCGGTTGCCTGGTCGAGCCACTTCGCGGTCTCGGGATCGACCAGCGGGGCGATCTCGGCGCGGACGCGGGCGTGGTAGGCGTTGAGCCAGTCGAGCTCGGCGCGGTCGAGCAGCGCGGTGTCGACGAGGGCGCGATCGATCGGCGCCAGGGTCAGCGTCTCGAAGCACAGCATGTCGCGGCCCTCGCCCCGTCCGTCCTCGGCGTCCCATCTCTGCACGACGATCAGGTTTTCGATGCGGATGCCGTAAGCGCCGGCCTTGTAGTAGCCGGGCTCGTCAGAGACGATCATTCCCGGCAATAGCGGCTGCGCGCTCGGCGCCTTGGAGATGCGCTGCGGCCCCTCATGCACCGAGAGATAGCTGCCGACGCCGTGGCCGGTGCCGTGGTCGTAGTCGAGCCCCTCCTGCCACAGCGCGCGGCGCGCCAGCGGGTCGAGCTGGGCGCCGGTCGTGCCGGCCGGAAACCGCGCCGTCGCCAGCGCGATATGGCCCTTGAGGACGCGGGTGAAGCGGTCGCGCATCTCGGCGGTCGGGGCGCCGATCGCGATCGTGCGGGTGATGTCGGTCGTGCCGTCGAGATATTGCGCGCCCGAATCGAGGAGGTAGAGGGTGCCGGTTTCGAGCCGCTTCTCGGTCTCGGGGCTGGCCCGGTAATGCACGATCGCACCATTGGAGCCCGCGCCGGAGATCGTCGGAAAGCTGAGGTCGCGGAAATGCTCGCCGTCGCGTCGGAACGCTTCGAGCCGGTCGCTCGCGGCGATCTCGCTGAGCTCCCCGCCGGCGGCCTCACGCTCTAGCCAAGCTAAGAACTTAGTCACCGCCGCGCCATCGCGGCGATGAGCAGCCCGGGTGCCGTCGAGCTCGACCGGGTTCTTGCACGATTTCGGCAGCAGGCACGGATCGGCGGCGCGGTGGATCGTGCCGCCGGAAGCGGCGAGCCGGTCGAACACCCAGGACGCGGCGGTGGCCGGATCGGCCTGGACCGTGCCTTCCGCGGCGAGCGCGTCGAGGGCCGGGCCGAGCCGCTCCGGCGGCTCGATCGCGACGCCGTTGCCGAGGCGCCGCTCGATCCCGGGGACGAGCTTGCGCCGGTCGATGAACAGCGCGACCGAGGCGTCGGCGCGCAGGATCGCGAAGGAGAGCGGCAGCGGCGTGTGCGGCACGTCGCCGCCGCGGATGTTGAGGAGCCACGCGATCGATTCCGGCATCGTCAGCACCGAGGCGGCGACTCCCTCGGCGGCGAGACCGGCGGCGAGCCGCGTCCGCTTCGACTGGGCGGTCTCGCCGGCGAACTCATCGGGCTGCGGGCGCACCGGCGAGACCGGCGGCGGCGGCTGCGCCGGCCACACCTTGTCGAGCGGGTTGTCGGAAACCGCGCGCAGGCCGGCGCCGGCACGCTCGACCGAAGCCCGCAGCCGCTCGACCTCGTGGGGCGTGTGCAGCCAGGGGTCGTAGCCGACGACATCGCCCCTTGCCACCGCGCCGCCGACCCAGCGCAGCGGGTCCTCCGAAAGGTGGTGCTGCTCGAACAGCGCGGTGTCGACCTGCGCCGCCGCCTGCAGCGTGTAGCGGCCGTCGACAAAGATCGCGGCGCGGTCGCGCAGCACCACCGCGGCGCCGGCCGAGCCGGTGAACCCGGTCAGCCAGGCGAGCCGCTGGCCGCGCTGCGGCACGTATTCGCCCTGGTACTCGTCGGCGCGCGGCACGATAAACGCGGCGAGGCCGCGCCGCGCCAGCTCCTCGCGCAGCGCCGTGACCCGCGCCGGGCGGGGCAGCGCCGCGAAATCGCCGCCGGAAATGCCGTCGCTGTAGCGCGCCGCCAGTTCCTGGAACACCGCGTCGAGCGCGGCGGCGAGCGGCTCCGGGGTGGGGTCGGCGACAAGGGCGTGCCAGCTCGTCCCGATCTCCTCGGGCGCGGCCAGCACGCCGCCGATCAGCGCGGCGACACCGTCAGGGTCGTAGGCCGAGCCGGCCTCGGACAGCAATTGCGCGAGCCGGGTACGGTCACCGATCATCGCCGGCCCTCCCTCAATCCATCACCGCGATCGACACCGGCGGCCGCAACTCGAGGCACACCGCAAGCGCCTGGTGCAGCTCGTTGTCGAGAAAGCCGCGAAACACCGTCTCGCTGTTTTTCGGCAAGGCGGCCATCCCGGGCAGCGCGGTCTGGGTCAGCGCATAGTCGAAGCGCGGCGCCCATTTGCGCGCGCCGAGCCGCGCCGTGGTCGAGCAATTGTCGACCATGAACGCGACGTCCTTGAAGTCCATGTAGGGGTTCAGCGAGTCGATCGCCTCGATGATCGATTCGTTGACGATTTCGGAATAGGGGTGGCCGCGCTCGCGCAACAGGTCGGCCTGGGCCATCATCGTCGCGACGTAGATCCCGGCGGTGACCGGGTCGATCACGGCCTCGCGGTTGGTCGTCAGGTTGCGGCCGACCTGCCACATCTCGGTGCCGGCGATCTCGCTCATCGGATAGCGCTTCATCCGGCCGGCGGCGTTGACGACGCTGCGGATTTCGTTGCCGCAGGCGACCTCGTCGTAGATCTCGGTCAGGATGTCGGCGGCCGGCGCGTAGGTCGCGCAATAGGCGCGCTTGAACGCATCCTTGCCCGGCGCGTCGAGCGCCTCGTAGACGCCGAGCAGCCCGTGCTCCGAGATCGCCTTGGAGATCGGCGCGGTGATGCTTTTCGCGGAGTCGAGAAAGGCGTCGTCGCGTTCCCGCCCCTGGCCGCGGAAATAGCGGTAGAGGCTTTCGACGATCCCGTGCACCGCGCCCAAAAGGATGCCGCGCTCGCCGAAAATGTCGGATCGGTACTCGTGCACCAGTGTCGTCTCGAACGTCACCGGCGAGCCGAGCCCGATCGCCCAGGCGAGCGCATAGTCGGTCGCCTTGCCGTCGATGTCCCGGTGGACCGCGAAACTGCAATTGATCCCGGCGCCGTTGACCTCGCGCCCCTGAACGTAAAGGCGCCGCACCGACGGCCCCATCCCCTTGGGGCAGACGCCGATCACGTTGATGTCGGGGCGAAAATCCTTGCCGCTGCTGTGCAGATGCCCGACCAGGAAGCCGTGCGACAGGCCCAGAGTCGCGCCCGGCTTCATCGCGCCGACGATGCGGTCGTAATTCTCGGCCTGCGCGGCGTCGGAGATCAGCAGCAGCACTAGGTCCGACTCGGCGATAACCGCGTACATCTCGCCGAGCGTGCCGTTGGCCTCGGTGAACCCGGCCCGCTCGGCCGACGCTATCGATTCCGAGCCGGCGCGCAACCCGATCTTGACCCGGATCGCGCCGCCGGCGAGCGATTCGCGCAGATTTTGCGCCTGCGCCGGCGCCTGCGACGACCAGCCGAGCACGCCGATTTGCCCGATCCCGGCGAAGGCCTTGGGCAGCAGCGGAAACAGATGCCGGCCGCCGCGCACAATCCACTCCTCGCGGCTGCCGAGCGTGATCTTTTCGCTCTGAAATATCGCTGAACTGAACGCCATCGAGCGCCTCCGGAAACCCTTCTCCACACTCTATCGCAGAATCCGGCGGGGCGGGCGATTTCGGCGCGGCCGATGCTGCGGCGCAGAGGCATCCGTCGTTAATCCGTCAGTGCTACTGACCTGCTGCATGGCTGCAATGCACGGAAACCGCTGGATAGTCATCAACCGAAAGCTCATTTGTGCAGTGCAGTATTTTTGAGGAGCCGAACCATGTCAGTCATCGCACTCTTCGCCGCCGCCCGTGACGCCATCGCCGATCGCCGGCGCCGCACGCGCGCCTATGCCGAATTGGCCGCGCTCGACGACCGTTCGCTCGCCGATATCGGCATCCACCGCTCGCAGATCCCGGCCATCATCGCCAACGCGCATTGCGCCGCGAAGCAGGCCCGGGAAACCGGCGGCGACAAGGCCGACCGGCGCGCAGGCTTTATCGCCAAGCACGGCCTCGCGCGCTAGTCAGCGCCTGAGGATCAGGGTCGACCAGTCGCCGATCCCGATCCGCCGGAAGAGGCTGAGCCGCCGGCTGCGGTAAGCAGCCAGCACGAAGGCCTCCTGCCGGCGCAGCAAACCGGACAAGACGGCGAAACCGCCGGGCGCAATGGCGCGCGAGAGATCGCGCGCCATTTGTGCGATCGGCCGGGCGAGGATGTTGGCGAAGATCAGATCGTGGCGCCGCCCCTTGAGCGGCCGGCCGCGGAACCCCGGCGCGCATTCGACCCGCACCCGCCCGGCAAGTCCGTTGCGCCGCACATGGTGGCGCGCCACGCGGACCGAGACCGGATCGATATCGCTTGCGCGAACCGGGCGGGCCAGCCGCTTTGCCGCGGCGATCGCGAGGATGCCGCTGCCGGTGCCGATATCGAGCGGGCGGCGGAACCGGCGTTGCCGCGCCAGCAGGTCGAGCGCCAAAAGGCAGCCGCTCGTCGACGGGTGCTCGCCGGTGCCGAAGGCGCTGGCCGCGTCGATCTCGATCGCGATCGCGCCGGTCCGGGCCGGCGGGCGCCAATGCGAGCCATGCACAAGAAATTGGCCGATCCGCAGCGGCGGGAAGGCGCGCTTGGTCTCCTCAAGCCAATCGCGCTCGGCGACCGGCTCCTCCGACAAGACCAAGACCTCGCCGCCATTCCCCGATGCCGCCAGCCTGACCCGCACCTCCAGCGCCGCGTCGAGCCGCTTCGCCGGCGCGTAGGCGTCCAGGCGCCAGGTATCGGCCGCCTCGTCGATCTCGAACAGGGCGATGGCGTAATCGTCCGTGTCGACCAGCGCGGCCACGGCCGCCGCCGCGTCGGCGCCGCGCAAATCGGCGGCGATCCGCCAGACCCGGTCACGCCCGCTCGACAAAGGCGTCCATGACCTTCTTGTCGCCGGCATGCTCGAAATCGATCGCGAGCCTGTTGTCCTCGACCTCGCGGATCACGCCGTAGCCGAATTTCTGATGGAAGACGCGGTCGCCGACCGAGAAGCCGCCGATTTTCGGCACCTCCTGGCCGCGTCCCGGAACCCGGGCGCTTTCGATCAGCACCGGCGGGCGCGGCGGCGTGTGGACCATGCGGTCGCCGCCGCCGGTATTGGCGGCGTTCCAGCTCGCGCCCCAGGGCGACGCGCTGGCCCAGTTGCCGACGCCGCCCAGCCCCGGCTCGGTCTCCATCTCGATATGCGCGGTCGGCAGCTCGTCGACAAACCGCGACCGCGCCGAGCTTTGCCACTGCCCGTGGATGCGGCGGTTGGCGGCGAACGAAACCTGCGCCCGATGCCGCGCCCGGGTCAGCCCGACATAGGCGAGACGCCGCTCCTCCTCGAGGCCGGCAAGACCGTGCTCGTCCATCGAGCGCTGGCTCGGAAACAGCCCTTCCTCCCAGCCGGGGAGGAACACCGTGCTGAATTCGAGGCCCTTGGCGCCGTGCAGCGTCATGATCGACACGGCGTCCTGCGCCTCGTTGGTGTCGCGGTCCATGACCAGCGCGATGTGCTCGAGAAAACTGCCGAGCGTCTCGAACTCGCCCATCGAACTGACCAGCTCCTTGAGGTTTTCGAGGCGCCCCGGCGCGTCTGCGGATTTGTCGGCCTGCCACATCGCGGTGTAGCCCGACTCGTCGAGGATCTGCTCGGCAAGCTCGGCGTGCGGCAGGTGGCGCGACCGCTCCGCCCAGTCGTCGAACTGGGCGACCAGCTCGCGCAGCGTCGTGCGCGGCTTGGCCTTCAGCTCTTCGGTCTCGACCAGCATGCGGGTC
>DASUIE010000104.1:0-3434 GCA_036273175.1 Allostellaceae bacterium | reverse complement strand
CGCCGGAAATGTCGGGGTCCTTGCGCACGACATCGACGATCTTGTGAACGTTCTGCGACATTGCGGCGACCGAGATGTCCTCGCGCGCATCGGCCTGGCCGAAGATGAAGCCGGTGTCCTGCTCGGGGAAGAACCCCTTGGGGATCACGACATAGAGGTACCCGGTCAAGCCGATCAGCACGAGCGTCGACAGCAGCGCCGGAAGCTGGTGGCGCAGGACGAAGCGGAGCCCGCGGTCGTACAGGTTGAGAAAGCCGTCGAAGCCCCGCTCGGCCAATCGGCTCAGCCGGCCGGGGGGGCGCTCATGCTGACTTTTCAGGAAAAGCGAGCACAACACCGGCGTCAGAGTCAGCGAGATGAACGCCGAGGCCACGACCGCGACCGAGACGGTGACCGCGAACTCGCGGAACAAACGTCCGATGATGCCGCCCATGAACAGCAGCGGAATGAACACCGCGATCAGCGAGAAGGTGATCGAGATGATCGTGAAGCCGATCTGTCCCGCCCCTTTCAGCGCCGCCTCCATCGGCCGGTCGCCCTCCTCGAGATAGCGCACGACGTTCTCGATCATGACGATCGCGTCGTCGACGACGAACCCGACCGAGATGGTCAGCGCCATCAGCGAGATGTTGTCGAGGCTGTAGCCGACCGCGTACATGACCGCGAGCGTGGCCAGCAGCGACAGCGGGACCGCCAGGCTCGGGATCAGGGTCGCCCACAACGTTCGCAGGAAGACGAAGATCACGATGACGACCAGCGTCACGGTCAGCATCATCGTGAATTCCACGTCGTGCACCGCCGCGCGAACGACCAGCGAGCGGTCGGAGACGAGCTCGAGATGGATCGAGGGCGGGAAGGACTGCATGATCTTTGGGATCATCGCGTGGATGCGGTCGACCAGCTCGTTGGTGTTGGCGCCCGCCTGGCGCTGGATCGCCAGCCCTTCCGCGGGGTGATCGAAAAACCATGCGCCGGTGCGCGCGTTCTGCTTGGTGTCGATCGCGTCGCCGACATCCTTGACGCGGACCGGCGCGCCGTTTCGGTAGGCGATGATGACGTTGCCGAACTGACCGGCGTTGAACAGCTGGTCGTTGGCGTCGAGCGTGTAGGTCTGGTGCTGGCCTTCGAGGATGCCCTTGGGCCGGTCCACCGTCGCCGCCTGGAGCGCGGTGCGTACGTCCTCGAAGCCCAGGCCCTTCGCGGCGAGCGCGCCGGGATCGATCTGGACGTGCACCGAATAAGGCTGCTGGCCGAAGATGCGGGCTTCCGACACGCCGGGCACGGTCGACAGCTTTTGCGCCAGGACCGTGTAGGCGAAATCGTCGACGCGATAGATCGGCAGCGCGTCGGAAAACGCCGCGTAGATCAGGATCGCCCGGTCGGCCGGGTTGGTTTTCCGGTATGTCGGCGGCGACGGAAGATCGTTGGGCAAAAGCCCGCTCGCCGCGTTGATCGCCTGCTGTACGTCGGATGCGGCCGCGTCGATGTTGCGTTCGAGGTCGAACTGCATCGTGATCGACAGCGAGCCGACCCCGCTTGTCGAGGTCATCTGCGACAGCGACGGGATCGAGGCGAACTGCTGCTCCAGCGGCGTCGCCACGGCCGAGGCCATCGTGTCGGGGCTGGCGCCCGGGTAGTTGACCGATACGACGATGGTCGGGAAATCGACCTTGGGGAGCGCCGCCACCGGCAGGAGGCCGTAGGCCCCGATGCCGAACACGAGAACCCCCAGCATCAACAGCGAGGTCGCGATCGGGCGGCGGATGAAAGGTTCTGAAATGCTCATCGCGATGGCCTCAGAGAAGCATCGGGGGAGTGGAGGCGGCTAAGCGGCGGATCAGCCGGCCGGCTTCGGCTGGACCTGCTCGACCTTGACCCGGGCGCCTTCGGTCAGCCGGTATTGGCCGTCGACGACGATCCGCTCGCCGGCGTTCAGCCCCTTGGCGATCACCGCGATGCCGTCCTGGACCGAGGCGACCTCGACCGGCCGGCGCTCGGCCTTGTCGTCACTGGTGATGACGTAGGCGTAGTTGCCATTGGGCCCGACCTGCACGGTCTGCGACGGCACGGTGGCGACGTTTTTCCGCGTATAAAGGATCAACCGGAGGCTGACGAACTCGCCGGGCCACAACCGTTCGTCCTTATTGGGAAAGCTCGCCTTCATGCGGATCGTGCCGGTGGCCTGGTCGATCGCGTTGTCGATCAGGGTCAGCTTGCCCTCGGCCAGCAGGTCGCCGCCGGCGCTCGGGTACGCCTTGACCACCAGAGCCCCCTCCGCCTGGTGCTCGCGGATCGTGTCGAGATTAGTCTGCGCCAGGGTGAAGCTGACAAAGATCGGCTTCAGCTGCGCGATCGTGACGAGACCGTTCGTGTCGCTCGCATGCACCATGTTGCCGGCGTCGACGAGGCGCGCGCCGAGCCGCCCGTCGATCGGCGCGCGGATATCGGCGTAGTTGAGGTTGAGCTGGGCCGCGTCGATCTGCGCCTGGTCGCCCTTGAGCGCCGCTTCAAGCTGCGCCACCAGCGCCTTCTGCGTGTCATAGCTCTGGCGCGTCTGGTAGCCGGGTCCGACCAGCGCGGAATAGCGCTGGAGGTCGAGCCGGGCGGCGGAAAGCTGGGCCTCGTCCTTGGCCTTGGTGGCGCTCACCTGCTCGAGGGTCGCCTGGAACGGGCGCGGATCGATCTGGAACAGCCGGTCGCCGGCCTTGACCTCCTGCCCCTCGGTGAAGTTCACGGCGGTGATCTGGCCGTCCACCCGGCTTTTGATCGTGACCATGTTGGAGGCCTGGACGGTGCCGATGCCGTTGAGGAATACCGGCACATCCTCCGTCGCGACCTTGCCCTCGGTCACGGGCACCCCCGAGGCCGCCGGCGCCTTGGTCTCGGCGGCGACGGCGTCGCGCGGAAGCGCCCGGAGCGACCAAATGCCAGCTGCGCCGCCGACGGCCGCGACCGCGATCGCGGCGACCACAACCTTCCTCATCGAAGCCTCTGCTCAGACCAATTTCATGGATAGGATATATCGTAGATTATAGCTATTTTCGCGGCCCGTCATCCCCGGACAATCCCCGGGCCCGGGCGCCGCGATCACATTCGCGCGACAGCGTCAGGCGGGGGTGCCGCGCGTCGCCTTGCGGCCGTTCAGCCAGGGCGTATAGGTCTCGCGGTTTTGCGCCATGCGGGGCACCGCCGAGTGCACGTCGAGCGCGGCCTGGTCGCGCCATTTCTCGACAAAGAACACGCGGCTGTCGTCGTCGCGCGGCACCATCACGTCGAACTGCTCGCAACCGTCCTCGGCGCGCGACAATTCGGCGTGCCGGCTCATCAGCTTGACGAAGTCGCCACGACGCTCCGGCTTCACCTCGAACTCGACGACGATCATGATGCGGCTCATCGGCATTTCCCCATCGGACGGTTTCGCGGCATCATCGGCG
>DASUIE010000103.1:0-51731 GCA_036273175.1 Allostellaceae bacterium | reverse complement strand
CGCCCTGGCCGCGCCAGCGCTCCTCGGCCAGCACACGCCGGGCGCCACGTGCGCCGCTTGGCCGCAGCCCGGCGGTCTCGTCGACCCAGGCGCCGTCGCGGTTGCCGTAGACCCCTGTCGTCGAGAGGTAGCCGATCCATTCGGCCCCGGCGCAATCCTCGACCGGGCCGCCCTCATCGTCGGGCGGGATCGACATCAGGATGTGGGTCGCGCCCGCCCGTGCCTCGGCGGTCAGCTTCTGCTCCCGCGTCGTGCCCGCGGTCTCCCAGCCGTCCAGGGTTCGGACGAGCGCCCTGGCGCTGTAGCCGAAGCCGAGGCAGAGCAGCTTTGGCATCAGGCCGGCGCGCGGGCGGTGTCTTCGAGGGACCCGGCGATCTGGCGCTGCTTGAGGCGGGCCGCGATCCACATCGCACACGAAACCGCCGCGCCCACCGCGAGCGGCAGCCGCAGGCCGAAATGCTCGCTGAGCGTCCCCATCAGCACCGCTCCGACCGCCGGCCCGGCGCGGAATATCATGCCGTACAAGGCCATCACCCGGCCGCGCATGCGGGAATCGACCGCAGCCTGGATCAGCGTCTGCGCGCCGGTCCCGGTGATCGTCATCGCCGCCCCGGCAATAAAGACGCAAGGCAAGGCCAGATAGAACCGGTCGCTCGCGGTGAAGGCGAGCACGGCCAGCGACATCGACAAGGTCGCGACCATCACCAGCGCCGTCAGCCCGGTCAGCGCGGGCCGCATCAGCATCCACAGCCCACCGAAGATTGCCCCGATCCCGACCGTCGAGGTCAGCATCGCCAGCCCCTCCGGCCCGCGGTGGAACACGCCGTCGGCAAAGCCCGGGAACAATTCGACAAAGCCGCGGGTGCCGATCGTCGTCACGATGAACAGCAGCAGCATCGGCCCGATGCCGGCGTGGCGGCCGGCGTAGAGATAGGCGTCGAGCGAGGCGCGCAGCGCGTTCTGGCGCCCAACCGGCGGCAGCTCCGGCAAGTCCCGCATCCGCAGGATCGCGACCTGGAAGGCGAGATAGCTGACCGCGTTCGCGGCAAAGGCGGCGGCGACGCTGAACCTGGCGATCAGGATTCCGGCGACGGCAGGCCCGATAAACCGCGCGAGGTTGAAGACGATCGAGTTGATCGCGACCGCCGAGGCCAGCGCCTCGCGGCTCACCAGCGTCGGGATCAGCGCCAGGCGCGAGGGCTGGGCGATCGCGTTCGCGACGCCGAGCGCGAGCACCAGCGAAAACAGCACCTCGACCGTGATCCAGCCGGCGGCGACGAGAATCGCCAGCACGGTCGCTTGCGCGCAGCCGATCAGCTGGGTGACGCGGATCGTCGCGAGCCGGTTGTGCCGGTCGGCGAGGACCCCGGCGAGCGGGCTGAGGAACAGCACCGGCAGGAAATCGGCCAGCGAGACGAGGCCAAGCCAGGTGCCCGAATGCGTCAGCGTCCAGGTCAGCCAGCCGACTGCGACGCGCTGGAGCCAGGTGCCGATCAACGACACGCCGTTGCCGCTCGTATAAATGCGGTAGTTGCGGTGCGAGAACGCGCGGGAGATGTTGTCTAACCCGCCGGCCGGACGGCGCAGGCGCTCGAAAGCCAATGAACGCAAACTCCAATCAGCCAATCCGACAGAATTGCATCGTAGCCGCGAGCCGGCTTCTGGCGCTACTGCTGACGCTGATGCCCGTGGCGGGGATGGCCGCGCCTTCGGCCGAATCCGAGGAGGCGACCTATGAGCGGTGCATGCGGCTCGCCAAGACCGACCCGGCCGGGGCGCGGGACATGGCCGAGAAGTGGCACGCCCATGGCGGGGCCCATCCGTCCGACCATTGCTACGCCGTGGCGCTGATCGGTCTCAGGCAATACAAGGCGGCCGCCGAGCGGCTCGACAAGCTGGCGGCGGCAATGATCAATTCCGCCCCGAATTCCCTGCGAGCCGAGGTGCTCGACCAGGCCGGCCAAGCCTGGCTGCTCTCGGGCGATGCGACTCGGGCCTATAACGATGCCGGCGCGGCCGTGGCGCTGGCGCCGGGCGACCCCGATCTCCTGATCGACCGGGCCGAGGCGGCCGGGCAGGCGGGGTGGTACGACAAGGCGGTCGCCGATCTCGACGCCGTGCTCAAGGCCGACCCCCGCCGTCCCGAGGCGCTGATCTACCGGGCGACCGCCTACCGCAACCTGAAGCGGCTCGATCTCGCCTTGGCCGACGCCGATTCGGCGGTGCGGCTCGCTCCGGATTCGGCCCAAGCCGTGCTCGAGCGCGGGAATATTCGCGGGCTGCGGGGAGATATCGACGGCGCCCGGCAGGATTGGCTGGCGGCGGCCGGTCTGGCTCCGGGCAGCGCCGCGGCGCTTGCCGCGAAATCGAATCTCGCGCATCTGAGTGAAACGCAGAAGAAGCCGCCGGCGGCGCGCAAATGAAGGGAAGGCGGATCGAAACGGGGGGAAAGCGGATGATGCAGGTCACGATGCCCAACATGCCGGAAGCCCTGACCTATACGGTTGTCGGCTCGTTGGGGCTCGATATCGTCTTGGCCGTTCTCCTGGCAGTGCGGGGGGATTGGCTGGGTGTCGTGCTGGTGCTGGCGATTGCCGCGGGCGTCTACTGGTTTCTGTGCCGCCAGCTGGTGACGATCGTCCCGGCCGGAACCGCGGCGGCGGCGGGCGCGGTCGTGCTGCTGGCGGCGGCGCTCACCGAGCTCTTTTCCGGCCACCCGTATTTCGGGATTCTGTTCCTGCTCTCGACGGCCGGGCTCGGCTTTGTCTTCGTGCTGCTGCGGCAGGATGTCCAGCCGGTGGCGTTTCGGATCGGCGGCTTTACCGCGGTCGACGTGACCGGCCACACGGCGCATCTGGTGATGCTCGCGACCCTGCGCGACGCCGGCATTCTCACCGCCGAGGAATTCGCCACCACGGTCGGCCGGATGGAGATGCTGTAGGGCTTAAAAATCCAGGTCCGTGTAGTGCTTCGGCGGGGTCATGCCGGGGACGTGATCGGACAGGATCGGGCGAAAGCTCGGGCGAGACTTGATCCGGGCATACCATTCCTTGGCCGGCTCGTAATCGTCCCAGGGCACGTCGCCGAGATAATCGAGGCTCGATAGCTGCGCCGCCGCGGTGATGTCGGCCAGCGAGAAATGGTCGCCGGCGAGCCACCGCCGCCGCTCGACCAGATAGCCGATATATTCGAGATGATAGGGCAGGTTGCCGTGCCCGGCGCGAATCGCCTGTGAGTTCGGCTGGCCGGTACCCGTGAACCGCTTCATCATCTTTTCGCCGAGCAGGTTTTCGGTCACTTCCTGGTTCATCTTGACGTCAAACCAGGCGTTGAGCCGGCGGACCTCGGCGCGGTCGACCGGATTGATGCCGATCAGGATTTTCTCGCGATAGGCCTCGTCGAGATATTCGACGATTGCATCGGTCCCGGCCAGGACCGTGCCATCGGGCTCGATCAGCACCGGCACCTCGCCGGCCGGGTTGAGGGCGAGAAACTCGGGCCGCCGCTCCCAGGTCTTTTCCGTCTTCATCGTGAAGTCGAGGTTCTTCTCGGACAGCACGATCCGCACCTTCCGCGCAAATGGCGATAAAGTGAGGTGATAGAGAACGCGCATAAGACCGATTGTAAGGGCCTAACGCCGCCTTCCCCACGTGAAAAAAGAGGTCAATCCGTAATTGAGCAGCGCCGCGACGACGGCGCCCGCGATTCCGGCGAACCACCACATCGCGGTGGCCGCGTAGAGGTCGCGCGCCACCGCCACATTGACGAGGGCGCCGATCCCGCATACCGCCATGAAAGAGAAGAGGCCGCGAACGGCGCCCCAGCCGACGAGCCGGCTGTCGCGATAGGTCAGGATATTGTTCAGAAAGAAATTCGAGACCATCGCCGTCACCGTCGCGACCACCACCGCGACGGTAAAGCTGGCGCCAAAGGCCATCAGCAGCCGCAAGACGACGAGGTTGACCACGACGCCGGTCGCCCCGACGAGTCCGAACATCAACAGCTTGTGCGGCAGGAACCGCCCACCGCTCTTCTCGGCGAGCAGCAGCAGGTATTCGAGCACGGTGAACGGGTCCAGCTTGCTCTCTCCCGAATGGCGGGCCCGGAATGTATACGGCAGCTCGATCACCTCCAGCGGTTTCGGCGAGGAGGCAAGGATATCGATCAGGATTTTGAAGCCGATCCCGGTCAGGTGCGGCGCCACGGCTTCGGCGACCCGGCGCCGCAGCATGAAAAACCCGCTGACCGGGTCGGTGATGTCGGCCTTGACCAGCAGCCGGGCCAGCCCGGCGCCGAGGCGGCTGAGGCGCCGCCGCGCGCTCGACAACCCGCCGGCATCGCCCTCCTCGACATACCGGCTCGCGACGACCAGCTCGGCCAGCCCGGCGCGCAGCGTCTCGACCATCTTCGGTAACAGCGATTCGTCGTGTTGCAGGTCGCCGTCCATCACCGCGACGAAATCGGCCGAGGTGGAAAGGATGCCCTCGATCGAGGCCGAGCTGAGCCCGCGGCGGCCGATCCGGCGCAGGCAGCGCACCCGGCGGTCGGTGCGGGCGATCTCGCGCACGCGCTCGGCGGTACCGTCCGGCGAGTTGTCGTCGACGAAGACGATCTCCCAGTCGATCCCGCTCAGCACCTCGCCGAGCCGCCCGACAAGCACCGGCACGTTGCCGGCCTCGTTGAAGGTCGGCACTACGACGCACAGCTCCGGTCCCGGGGGGGTCATCGGGCGAGAAGGCCGGCCTTCATCGGTGCTGTCAAGCGACGAAGGCTATAGGTGATGCACGACTACCTTCCGAGCCTCGCCGCGCTCGCCGATGTCGCGATCACCTGGGGAATCGGCGGGGTTCTTCTGCTCGCCGGCGGGGTCCTGTCAAGCCGGAAGGCGGCGCCCGAATTCCGGTTCGGCGCCGGCTGGGGCGGTCTCTGCGTCCTGCTGACGATCTGGGGCGTGTTCCTCCCGATCAGCCTCAGGGTGCCGGCGATCGCCTTCGCCGTCCTCGCGCTCGCGGGCTTGCGAATGCCGGCGGCGGAGTGGCACACGATCTTGCGGCTGATGGTCGTGGCGCTACCGCTCTGGCTGGTCATGGCCCCGATCCGGCCGTCGCAGCCGGATACGTTCCTCAACCTGTTGCCGAACGCCGTCTACCTCGTCGATTACGGCCGCTTCCCGACCGATGCGCTCCCGCCCAGCTTCTCATTCCTCCCCGCCGCCCCCTACAACACGCAGTTTCTCGCCTTTCTCGGCGGGCTCATCGATCCCGGCTATCCGGCGGCGGGGATGTCGCTGGTCAACGTGCTGCTGTACCTGGTCGGCGGGCTCGCGATCGCCCGCGTCCTGGCGGATGAGACGGCGGCAGCGGAGACCCCGCTACCCTGGAGCCTAGTCGCGCTCGGACCGGTGCTGGCGGTGCCGCTCAACCCCGGCTTTGTGCCGCGCATCGATTTCGCCGGTTACGGGGAGCCGGCGCTGGCGGTGACGGCGCTGCTGGCGGCGCTCATGTTCGCGCGGGGCCGGGCAGGGGCCGGGCTTATCCTGGCGGCGGCGGTCAACGCCAAGCAGTCGGGGATCGGGCTCGTCGCGGCCTTGCTCGGCGCGGCCGCGTTCCTCTGCTGGATCGAAACGGGATTGCGCGGGGCTTGGGTCCGCCGTCTCGCGCTCTCGGCGGCGCCGGCGGCGCTGCTCTACGGGGTCTGGCGCTGGCATGTCGGCCATGCCGGGGTCGCTGAGCTGACCGTGCTCCCCTTCGGTCAATGGCACTGGGAGCTCTTGCCGCAAATCCTGGCCGGGATGGTTGAAGAGGCGGTCGGCAAGCCGGTGTATTTCGGCGCCGTCGCCATCGCGCTCGCCGTCTGGCCGGTGCTGTTGAGGCGCCAGGGCTGGACCCTCGCGACACGCCTGCTCGCCTTCCACGCCGCCCTCTTCGTCCTCTACAATCTGTTCCTGATCCTTGCTTATCTCGGCCAGTTCTCCGAGACGATGAGCGCCGCGGCGCATTCCTATTTCCGCTATTGCACCCACCTGTCGCTGGTGCTGGTGGCGGCGCTGGCGCTGGCGGCGCGCGATTTCGGGCTGGGGGCCTTCCTTAAGCGGCACGCCCGGCCGGCCGCGGCGGCGGCGCTGGCGGTGGCGCTGATCGGCCCGCTCGGGTTCGCCCCGCGGCTGCGCTTCGACCTCGCCATGCCGCAGCCGCTGGTGTGGAACCTGGCGGCGGCGGTGAAGCCGAATCTCGCGGATGACGACCGGCTCGCGCTGGTCCTGCCCGGGGACAACGGCAGCGTCGCGACGATGCTGTCCGGCGTGCTGCGCGACGTGCGGCCGCGCCGGCCGAGGCTGGAACTGACCGCGGTGGCTAGCCTCGACGAGGCGGCACGGCGTGGCTTCGCCAAGGCGCTCGTCTCGTGCACCGCCGAGCGCGACGCCGCCTTCCTCACGAGGGACGGCGCCGGCTGGCATCGGGTGGCGGCCTGGCCCTATCCCGCCGATATGACGCGCCGCCGCTGGCAGCACATCCTCTCCTGGGAGCCGCTCTGCCGGAAGCCCTAGCAGCCCGACACGATGCGGGCGAGGCGGAAATCCGGCTGCTCGGCGACCGGAACCAGGCACGGGGTCGGCGGCAGGTCAAACGGGCGGCGGTCGAGAAAGACGACGTAGTCGAACTGCGCCGCCAGCGGACGGATCATCTGCTGGGCGCGGCGGTCGCCCTCGACAAAAGCGAGCCACCAGCCCGGCGGTATCGAGGCATCGGCCAGCGCCTTCGCCGCCGGGGTCAGCGCCAGCGGCTGCTGCGCCGGAAAGGCGAAGAGGGTCGGCACAAAAGCCTCGCGGCGCGCGACGGCCAGCGCCGGCAGGTGGAGCAACGGGATCGCTCCCGCCTGCTCTTCGCCGACCGGGAAAGCGACGGCGAGCTTCGCGCCCTCGGGCAACCGGTCGAGCACGGCGAGGTCGGCGGCATAGACCGCGTCGGAGCGCAGCCACACTCTTTCGATGACCCCCATCCGCGCGACGAACATCAGTCCGGCGGTCGCGGCCAGCGCAAGGCCCTCGCGGCGGGCGAGTTGCGGCGAGGCGCCCGCGATCAGCAGCAGAAACAGCGCGACCGGCAGGCGATGATCGGCGCCGCTCCCCGACAGAAGCTGGCTCGGCAGCACAAGGTAGGCGGCGAAGACCAGCGCGAGCGCCGCCAGGATCCGCGGCGCGAAAACGAGCCGCCGCGTCGCCGCGAGGAAAATGAGCGCCGCCGCCAACAGCACGAAGCAGGTGACGTCGAACGCCCGGTTGTAGTTGTCGAAGACGCTGAACAGCAGGTCGGCCTTGCGCAGGAACCCCGCATAAGAGACCGGCCCGCCCGCGCTTCCGTGCCACCACAGCAGGAAGATCGCGGCGGGCGCCACGAATTGCACCGCGGCGATCCCGGCTCGGCGGGCGATCTCGCGCGGAGTTTCGCCGCTGGCCGGCACCGCCTCGATCCCCGCAAGCGCCAGCGCATAGACCCCGAACGCCACCAAATGGGCGAAAAAGCAGGCGAGCGCGACGAGACTCGACACCGCGACCCGGAGCGACGCCGGGCGCTTTTCGAGGGCGAGCCACAGCGCCAGCCCGCACATCGCCAGCCCGAGCCCGAACAGGTCGTTGATGAATCCCCAGAGCAGAATGCGGTTGTAGAGAAACAGGAAGGCGAGCAGCGGCCACCACCGCCAGCCGCCGGCGACAATCCGGTTGAGCCAGAAGACGCCGCCCGCGAGCACCGCGAAGCTCGCGACGAGGAACAGCTTGCCGGCGAGCGCTAGCGGCATGACCCGGGCCATCACCGGAACGACGAGATCGGCGGCGAGGTTGGGAAGCGGCGCCCAGCGCACCGCGTAATAGGCGTTGCCGCCCTCGGCCAGGAGGTGCATCCGCGCGAGGTGGTTCGGGTAGTCGACCAGGGGCGGCAGCACGGTCGAAAAGACCGGCACGCTGGCCACGGCCAGCAGCGCGGCGAAGACGGCCAGCCGCCGCATTAATCCGCCTTGTGCCGGTCGCGCGGACCCATAAAGGCGGTGACGACGCCGTGCAGCGTGCGCAGCTCCTGCTCGGTGCAGTTGGCGCGCTGAAACAGGTTGCGCAGGTTGCGCACCATGCTCGGCCGCTTGTCGGGATGGCGGATGAAGCCGCTGTTTTCGAGCTCTTCCTCGAAATGGTCGAAAAAGCGCATCAACTCGGCCTTGTTGGCGGGGCGGCTGCTGCCGGTGTGAAGCGTTTCGGCCGGGCTGTCGTCGGCGGCGGAAAACCACTCGTAGCCGACGACGAGCACCGCCTGGGCGAGGTTGAGCGACGAGAAGGCGGGGTTGAGCGGCACGGTCAGCACCGTGTCGGCGAGTGCGATGTCGTCGTTGACGAGACCGGTGCGCTCTGGCCCGAAGAGGATGCCGCAAGGCTCGCCGGCAGCGACGAAGCCGCGCATCTCGGCAGCGGCGCGGTGCGCGGTGACGATGCGCTTGACCATGTAGCGGTCGCGCGCGGTCGAGGCGTAGACATGCGCGAGGTCGGCGATCGCCGCCGGGACATTCGGAAACAACCCCGCCTTGTGGAGGATCGCGTCGGCGCCGCTCGCCGCGGCGATGGCCTTGTCGTTGGGCCAGCCGTCGCGCGGCGCGACGAGCCGCAGATCGTCCAGCCCGCAATTCGCCATCGCCCGCGCCGCCGTGCCGATATTCTCGCCGAGCTGCGGGTTGACCAGGATGATCGCCGGGCCGCCGGTTACCGGCTCGCGGCTGTGATCGGTGCCGGCCATCTCACCCGCGGCGCCACTCGGTTGTGCCGTCGGGCTTGTCTTCGAGCAGGATGCCGTCCTCGGCGAGCAGCGCGCGGATGCGGTCGGCGTCGGCGAAGCGGCGCTCCTTGCGCGCGCGAGCGCGGTCGGCGATGCGCTGCTCGATGCGCGCCGTGTTGCCGTCGTCGCCGCGCAGCCATTCGGCCGGCGATTTTTCGAAGAGGCCCATCAGCCGTCCGCCGGCCGCGAGCGCCGCTTGCAGCCTCCCGCGGTCGGCCTCCTGAAAGACCGTGTTGGCGAGCGCATGTAGATGGCTCAGCGCCAGCGGCGTGTTCAAATCGTCGGCGAGAGCCGCCCACACCTTGGTCTCGGCCTCGGCCGGCACGGCCTCTCCCGGCAGCGCCAGCGCCCGGTACCAGCGGTCGAGCGTCTGCCGCGCCTGGTTGAGCCGCTCGTCGGTCCAGTCGAGCGGGTCGCGGTAGTGGGTGCCGAGCAGCGCCAGCCGCACGACCTCGCCCGGCCACTCCTTCAGCACCTCGTTGGCGGTGACGAAATTGCCGAGCGATTTCGACATCTTGGTGCTGTCGACCGAGAGAAAACCGTTATGCACCCAGAAATTGACGAAGCGCTTGCCGTCATGGGCGCATTCGCTCTGCGCCACCTCGTTCTCGTGGTGCGGAAAGATCAAATCGACCCCGCCGCCATGAATGTCGAAGGTCTCGCCGAGATGCGCCTCGCTCATCGCCGAGCATTCGATGTGCCAGCCGGGCCGGCCGCGCCCCCAGGGGCTGTCCCAGCCGGGCTGCTCCGGGGTCGACGGCTTCCACAGCACGAAATCGCCGGGGTCCTGCTTGTAGGGGGCGACCTCGACGCGGGCGCCGGCGATCATCTCCTTGCGGCTGCGGCCCGACAGCTTGCCGTAGCGCGGGAACGACGCCACCGCGAACAGCACATGCCCCTCGGCGGCATAGGCGTTGCCGCGGGCAATCAGCCGCTCGATCATCGAGATCATGTGGGGAATGTGATCGGTCGCGCGCGGCTCGATATCGGGCGGAAGGTTGCCGATCGCCGCCATGTCGGCTTGGAACTGCGCGGTCGTCCGCCCGGTCACCTCGGCGATGGTCTGGCCGCTCTTCTGCGCCGCGTCGATGATCTTGTCTTCGACATCGGTGATGTTGCGCACGTATTTGACATGGCTCTCGCCGTATTCGTGGCGCAGCACGCGGTAGAGCTGGTCGAACACGGTGACTGCCCGCGCATTGCCGATATGGGCGTAGTCATAGACCGTCGGCCCGCACACATACATCCGCACATTGGCCGGATCGAGCGGGACGAACGGCTCCTTGCGCCGCGTCAGCGAGTTGTAAAGAGTGAGCGCCATGACGGCGGCGAGGGGTAGCAGATTGCGCGAGGCCGGTCCACAAGCGCGCCCGGCGGCGCTCTTGGTGTCGAGCCGCTTCGGGCCGCTGTTCTGGACGCAATTTCTTTCGGCCTTCAACGACAACGCGCTGAAGAACGCGCTGGTGCTGATGATCGCCTACCGGCCCGAGGTGGCCGGCAGCTGGTCGCCGGGGATCGTCATCCCGCTCGCCGGCGGGCTCTTCATCCTGCCGTATTTCCTGTGCTCGGCGACGGCGGGCATGCTTGCCGACACGACCGACAAATCCCGGCTCGCGCGGTTGATCAAGTTCGTCGAAATCTTCGTGATGGTGGCCGCCGCGCTCGCCGTGCTGCTCGGCCATGCCGGATGGATCCTGGCGCTGCTGTTCGCAATGGGGATCGAGGCGGCGTTTTTCGGCCCGCTCAAATACGCGATCCTGCCCGATCTTCTCGCGCCGGATGCGCTGTTGCTCGGCAACGCCCTGGTCGAGGCCGGGACGTTTCTCGCGATCCTGCTCGGCACGATCGCCGGCATGCTGATCGCCGGGGAGCACGGCGGCAGGATCATTGCCGTGCTCATCGTCGCGGTCGCGATCGGCGCCTGGCTGTCGAGTCGTCGTCTCCCACCGGTGCCGCCATCCGCGACCGGGCGCGCCGACTGGAATCTTTTCGCGGCGACAGCGCGGCTGATCGGCCAGGCGGCGCGGGAGAAGACAACCTGGCGCTCGATGCTCGGCATCTCATGGTTCTGGCTGGCCGGGGCGATGTACCTGTCGCAATTCCCGACTTATGTCCGCTTCGTCCTCGGCTGCGAGGAGGCGGTGGTGACCCTGTTCCTCGCGGTCTTCTCGGTCGGGATCGCCGTCGGCTCGCTGCTCTGCAACAAGGTGCTGCGCGGCAAGGTCAGCCCGCGCACGGTGCCCTGGGGCGCGCTGGGGATGGGGGTGCTCTCACTGGACCTGTACCTCGCAAGCCCGGCGCCCGAGGCTGGCCCCGTGCTGGTCTCGGTCGGCGGGTTTCTCGCCACGCCGGCCGGATGGCGCATCGTCGCCGATCTGTTCGGGATCGCGCTGTTCGGCGGCGTTTTTGTCGTGCCGCTCTACGCGATTTTGCAGGTGGCGAGCGACGAGGCGGTGAGGGCACAAACGATCGCCGCCAACAACGTCGTCAACGCCGCCGCGATGGTGGTGGCGGCGGTCGTCACGGCGGCGCTGATCTGGGCCGGGCTCAGCGTGCCCGGGCTGTTCGTCGTGGCGGGCGGCGCGACACTGCTCGTCGCCTATGCGTTCTGGCTGCTCGCGCCGAGCCTGACGGTGGAGGGAGAGGGGCGATGACCGACATGTTCCGCATCGACGGCAAGGTTGCGGTGGTCACCGGCGGCGCGCGCGGGATCGGGCGGGCGGCGGCCGAGGCGCTGGCCCGCGCCGGCGCCGGCGTGGCGATCCTCGACCGCGACGGCGAGGTTGCGGCCAAGACGGCGGCCGAGATCGGCGGCGGCGCCACGGCGCATGCCGCGGACGTGACCGACGAGGCGGCGGTCGAGGCGGCCTATCGCGCGGTCGCCGAGCGCCACGGCGGGGTCGACATCACCGTCAACGGCGCCGGAATCGGGCTCCGCCACGACGCGGTCGAGCATCCGCTCGGCGACTGGGACAGGGTCGTCGCGATCAACCTGACCGGCGTGTTTCTCTGCGCGCGGGCGGCGGCTCGGCACATGATGCGGCGGGGTGGCGGCGCGGTCGTCAACATCGCCTCGATCATGGGGTTTTCCGGCGGCGCGCTGTACCCGAACGTGTCGTACCAGGCGACCAAGGGCGGCGTCGTCAACATGACCCGCGCGCTCGCGGTCGAATGGGCCAAGGACAATATTCGCGTCAACGCCGTGGCGCCGACCTGGGTGCGCACCGACCTCACCGCCGGCGTACTGGCGCGGCCCGGCGCGCTCGAACGCATCCACGACCTGACCCCGATGCGCCGCCTCGCGACACCGGAGGAGGTCGCCTACGCGATCCTTTTCCTCGCGAGCCCCGCCGCCGCGATGGTGACCGGCCACACCTTGCCGGTCGATGGCGGGTTTCTGGCGATTTAGAATATTCCGACGCGAAGGGCGCGGAGCGAAAGCATTCCTCAGCGGCCTCCGCGCGTCCTTGGCGACCTCCGCGTCGAAAATTGTTCTGCGCTTCGCGCTTATTCGCCGACCTTGATCGCGTCCGCGCCTTCGATGCGATGAGCGAGGGCGGCGGCGAGAAAGCGGTCGATGTCGCCGTCGAGCACGGCGCCGGTCTGGCTGGTCTCGACGCCAGTGCGCAGATCCTTGACCATCTGGTAGGGCTGCAGCACGTAGGACCGGATCTGGTGGCCCCAGCCGATATCGGTCTTGGTCGCGTTCTGCGCGTCGACGACGGCCTCGCGCTTCTGCAGCTCCAGCTCGTAAAGCCGTGCCCGCAGCATCGAGAAGGCTGAGGCGCGGTTCTGGTGCTGCGAACGCTCGCTCTGGCAGGCGACGACGACCGGGTCGCTGCCGGGCGCGGTATACGTGAGCCGCACGGCGCTGTCGGTCTTGTTGACGTGTTGCCCGCCGGCGCCCGAGGCGCGGTAGGTGTCGACGCGCAGATACTTGTCCTGGATCTCGACCTCGATCTTGTCGTCGATGACCGGATAGATCCAGGCCGAGGCAAAGCTGGTGTGCCGCCGCGCGTTCGAATCGAAGGGTGAGATGCGCACCAGCCGATGTACGCCGCTTTCGGTCTTGAGCCAGCCATAGGCGTCGAGCCCGCTGATCTTGACCGTCGCCGACTTGATCCCGGCGCCTTCCCCCGCGCTCTCCTCGAGCCACTCGACCTTGTAGCCGCGCGCCTCGGCCCAGCGGACATACATGCGCAGCAGCATCTCGGCCCAGTCCTGCGCCTCGGTGCCGCCGGCGCCGGCATGCGCCTCGAGGTAGCAATCATTGGGATCGGCCTCGCCCGAGAGCAGGCTTTCGAGCTCGCGGCGCTGCGCCTCGGCGCGCAGCTTTTCGAGATTGGCCTCGGCCTCGGCGACGATCTCGCCGTCTCCCTCGGCCTCGCCGAGCTCGATCAGCTCCAGCGCCTCCTCGATCTCCCGGGCGATGCGCAGATAGCCCCCGATCGCGCGGTCGAGGCGGGACCGCTCGCGCAGCACGGCCTGCGCTGCCCCGGAATCCTCCCAGAGCTTGGGATCTTCCGCCTTGGCGTTTAGCTCGGCGAGACGCCGATTCGCCGGTTCCCAGTCAAAGATGCCTCCTCAGCAACGCCAACGACTTGTTGATGTCGTCGGCGATTGCTTGAATTTCAGCGCGCATAGGGGTCGTTTCCTCAACCGATCAATAAAGTCCGCCAGTGCCGCCGCCGGGGGTCAGCGACTTTGCCGACTCGCCCGGGATGTCGCTTCCCGAGAGGTCGGTGCCGGCCTCGCCGGGAACGCCGTGCAGCCCGAGATCGCGGTCCTTGTCCGGGTCGGTGCCAAGCTTGAAGGCCGCGTAGACCGCGCGCTCGCCAGGTTCGGGGGGCAACCCCGTATCTGGGTTGACCCGGAACATCCGCAACCCCGGCGGGATGCGGAATTCGGTCGGCGGCGCGTCCTTGAGCGCGGCCATCATAAAGTCGCGGAACACCGGCGCGGCGACGCGCGCGGCCTGCTCGCCGACCCCAAGGCTCGAATGGTCGTCGTAGCCGATATAAACCCCGGCGGCGAGGTCCGGCGAGAACCCGACAAACCAGGCGTCGCGCCAGTCGCTCGTCGTGCCGGTCTTGCCGGCGAGGGGCTTGCCGACCGCGTTGACGGTGGCGCCCGTGCCGCGCTGGACGACCCCCTGAAGCATCTGCACCATCTGGAACGCCGAGCCGGCGTCGGCGATCCGGTCGCGGGTATCCGGAATCTCCGGCACCTTCTGATGGTTCCAGGCGATGCCGGAGCAGCCGTCGCAGGGCCGCTGGTCGGCGCGAAAGATGGTCTGCCCGTCGTGGTCCTGCACCCGGTCGATCAGGGTCGGCGTGATGCGCTTGCCGCCGTTGACCAGCATCGCATAGGCCGCCGTCAGGCGCAGCGGCGTGGTCTCGCCGGCCCCGAGCGACATCGAGTACTCGCGCGGCATGTGATCCATGATGCCAAAGCTCTCGACGGTCTCGCCGACCGCCTCCATCCCGAGGATCGCGCCGGTGCGGGCGGCCGGCGTGTTGAGCGAATGGGCGAGCGCATAGCTTACCGGAACGGCCCCGCGGAATTCGCCCGACTCGTAATTGCCGGGTGTCCACGGCGGCAGGCCGGGGCCTTGGCTGAGCGAAAGCGGAGCGTCGAGCACCAGGGTTGATGGTGTAAAGCCGTGTTCGAGCGCGGTCAGGTAGACGAACGGCTTGATCGCCGAGCCGGGCTGACGCTTAGCCTGGGTGGCGCGGTTGAACTGGCTGATCTCATAGCTGAACCCGCCGGTCAGCGCGAGGACGCGGCCGGTATGCGGGTCGATTACGACCAGCGCGCCCGATACCGCCGGGATCTGGCACAGATTGAATTGCGGCAGCGCAGGGACCTTTACCGCCTTCGCTGCGACCGCCCTGACCGCCCGCGTCGGCGCCGGTTTCACTGGCTCGGCGAGCGGCTCTACCAGCACCACGTCGCCCGCCTTGACGACGTCGGCGGCGCTGCGCGGGGTGCCGCCGAGCGTGCCGTCGTCGCGCAGCGGGCGGGCCCAACGCATCTGCGCAAAGGGAATCTGCCCCGTGGTATCGTTCTTGAACCCGATTTCCGCGCCGGCCGCCTCGGTCTTCAGCACCACCGCGACCTGCCACGCCATCCCGTCGGCGCCAGGTGGCAAAGCGACGGGTTCGAGATGCAGCGGCCAGTCGCCGGTCGGGTCGATATGGGTGACGGCGCCCCGCCATCCGCCAAAGCCGCGATCGTAGTTGATCAGGCCCTGGCGCAGGGTGCGGTCGGCATCGGCCTGGAGCCGGGCGTCGAGGCTGGTGCGCACCGATAGCCCCGACTGGTAGAGCGCCTTTTCGCCATAGCGGGCGAGGAGCTCGCGGCGCACTTCCTCGGCGAAATAGGCGGCCGTTACGGACTCGGTATCCTCGCGGTGGCGCACGACCACCGGCTCGGCCTTGGCGGCGGCGGCCTCGGCGTGGGTCGCCTTGCCGTCTTCGACCATGCGGTCGATGACGAAATCGCGCCGCGCCCGCGCCGCCGCCTGGAAGCGGACCGGGTTGTAGTTGTTCGGCGCCTTGGGCAGCGCGGCGAGAAAGGCGGCTTCGCCCAGGGTCAGTTCGTCGAGCGGCTTGTTGAAATAGGTCAGCGCCGCCGACACCACCCCGTAGGCCCCGGACCCGAGATAGATTTCGTTGAGATAGAGTTCGAGGATGTGGTCCTTCGACAGCGTGTCGTCGATGCGCGTCGCGAGAAGCACTTCCTTGATCTTGCGCTCGATCGAGACCTCGTTCGACAGCAGCATGTTCTTGGCGACCTGCTGGGTGATCGTCGAGGCCCCGACCGGCCGCCGCTTGTCCCGCCACCTCCCGAGATCGGTGACCGCGGCGCGCAGCATCGAGATCGGGTCGATTCCGTGATGGCTGTAAAAATTCTTGTCCTCGGCCGACAGGAACGCGTCGATGACGCGCTTCGGGATCGCGCTGATCGGCACGAATATCCGCTTTTCGGTGGCATATTCGGCGAGCAGGCGGCCATCGCCGGCATGAACCCGCGTCGTGATCGGCGGCTCGTATTTGGCAAGCTGCTGGTAGTCGGGGAGGTCGCGGCCGAAATACCAGATGGTCACGCCGGCGAAGACGCCGCCGGCGATCGCCAGCAGGACGGCGCACACAAACAAAAATCGGACAAGGCGAACGAACGTGACCATCGAGCGCTGCACCGGCCCCCCGCGCGGCGCTTCTTATGCACTGACACCTTGGCTATTCCAAGGCAGTTTTAGCCGCGGAATATTATGCTGAAGGATGAAATCGTTGTGGTGGCAGGCGTTGCCCGGTACATTGCCGGGTGCGAATTCCGCTGCCCGGACCCGAGGTCCGGAGGCGCTACGGATAAACATGAAGCCGGGCGTGGTTGTCCCGACGCGACGCAAAAGAAAGACATCTGCGACGCAATGAGCCCCACCCATACCCGCTTCCCTGCCCAAGAGATCGCGCCGCCGCCCGCTATCGCTGCGGCCGTGCCCGCGCGTCTCGGAGTTTTGGCCGAATGGCAAGACGCATGCTCATCGACGCCGCCCACCCCGAGGAGACTCGGGTCGTGGTGCTCAGCGGCAACCGTCTCGACGAGTTCGATTTCGAATCGTCGACGAAAAAACAGGTAAAGGGAAACATCTACCTCGCGAAGGTCACGCGGGTAGAGCCGTCGCTGCAGGCCGCCTTTGTCGATTACGGCGGCAACCGGCACGGGTTTCTGGCCTTTGACGAAATTCACCCCGACTATTACCGGATTCCGGTCGGCGACCGGGGGCCGGAGGACCCTGCGCCCGCCGCAATGAGCCTTCCCGATTCCGGCAACGGCCACGACGACGAGGCCGAGGCGACCGATGCGGCGCAGGCCGAAGTCGACGCGGAACTCGCCGACGCCGAGGCGCAAGCCGAGGAATACGAGGCTGCGGAATCCGACATGGCGCTCGCCGCGCCGATCGAGATGGCCGTCGAGGCCGACGCGCCGCACCCGCAGGAAGGCGACGACGGCGAGGCGCCGAGGGCGGAGCCGGAAACCGTCGAGATGCCCGAATCGATCGAGACCCTGGGCGGCGACGAAGGCGAGGCGATCGACGAGGACGTCGAGAGCGAGCGGCCCCGCTCGCGGCCGCAGCGCCACTATAAGATTCAGGAGGTGATCAAGCGCCGGCAGATCATGCTGGTGCAGGTCGTCAAGGAAGAGCGCGGCAACAAGGGCGCGGCGCTGACGACCTACCTGTCGCTGGCCGGCCGTTACTGCGTGCTGATGCCCAATACCGGCCGCGGCGGCGGGGTGTCGCGCAAGATCACCAGCATGACCGACCGGCGCCGGCTCAAGGACATCCTCGAGGACCTCGACATCCCGCAAGGCATGGGGGTCATCGTCCGCACCGCCGGGTCCGAGCGCTCGAAGGCCGAGGTCAAGCGCGACTACGAGTACCTGCTTCGCCTGTGGACCGAGATCCGCGAGCTGACGCTGCAGTCGAGCGCGCCGTCGCTGATCTACGAGGAAGGCAACCTGATCAAGCGGTCGATCCGCGACCTCTACACCCGCGATATCGACGAGGTGCAGGTCGAGGGCGAGGAAGGGTACCGCACGGCCAAGGGCTTCATGCGCATGCTGATGCCCAGCCACGCCAAGCGGGTGCAGCCCTATCGCGACGAGCAGGTCGGATTGTTCCACCGGCATCAGGTCGAAGGCCAGATCGACGCGATCCACTCTCCGGTCGCGCAGCTGCGCTCCGGCGGCTATGTCGTGATCAACCAGACCGAGGCGTTGGTCGCGATCGACGTCAACTCGGGGCGCGCCACGCGCGAGCGCAACATCGAGGAGACGGCGCTTCGCACCAACCTCGAAGCGGCCGAGGAGATCGCCCGGCAATTGCGGCTGCGGGACCTCGCCGGGCTGATCGTCATCGACTTCATCGACATGGAGGAACACCGCAACCACGGTGCGGTGGAGCGGCGGCTCAAGGACGCGCTGAAGAACGACCGCGCCCGCATCCAGGTCGGGCGTATCAGCCCGTTCGGCCTCTTGGAGATGTCGCGGCAGCGTCTTCGCCCGTCCTTGGCCGAGGCTTCGACCCAGCCCTGTCCGCATTGCGCCGGAACCGGTGTCGTCCGCTCGACCGAATCGACCGCGCTCCACGTGTTGCGATCGATCGAGGAGGAGGCGATCCGCCAGCGCGCCGCCGAGATCTGCATCTTCGTGCCGACCACGGTGGCGCTCTACCTGCTCAATCAGAAGCGCGAATCGCTGGCGCGCATCGAGCAGCATTACTCGGTCAAGGTGCTGGTCGACCACGACGACTCGCTGATCCCGCCGAGTTTCCGCATCGAGCGGCTGCGCGCCTGGGACCCGGGCGAGGCGCCGGTGCGGCGCTCAATCCAGACGGCGCTGCCCGACGACGATGACGATGACGCCGACATCGTCGACGAGGTCGCCGAGGAGTCCGAAACCGAGGCGCGTCCCTCGGCCCGGCGCCACCGCGGTCGGGGCCGCGAGCGTGGGCGGGAGCGGGAGCGGAGCCAGGAGGAGCGGGAAACCGTCGAAGCCTCCGCGCATGGCGACGGCGAGCATCGCGGTCGTCGTCGTCGGCGCCGTCGCGGCCGCCGCCCGGACGAGAACGGCGAGGCAAGGCCGGCCGGCGTTGCCGCCGAGGCAGAGGCAGAGACAGCGACAGAGGGCGAGGCGCAGCCCTCGGCCGTCGAGCATCGGCCGGAAGCCGGCGAGGACGAGCGCCGGCGCCGGCGTCGCGGCCGGCGGGGCGGCCGCCGGCGCGAGCGGCGCGAGGACGAGGGCGTGGCGGTCACCGAGGCCGTTGCCGCCGAGGCGGAGCCGGAAGCCGCCGCCGAGGGCGAATTCGCCGCCTACGCCACGGACGCCGAGGAGCCGCATCGGGTCGAGCCGGAACCGGAACCGGATGCCGCCGAGGCGGCTGAACCGCCGCAACCCGAACCGGTTGCCACCAAAACGCCCGAACCTGAGCCGCCACAGCCCGAACCTGAGCCGCCTCAGCCTGAACCGGTCGCCGCCGCGCCCGAGCTCGAGCCGGCGCCTGAGCCGAAAGCGGCCGAGGAGCGCGAACCGGAGCTGGTTGCCGAATCGGCTGCCGCGGCGCCCGCGATCCCGAACGCAGATGTCCACGCGGTCGGCGAGAAGCCCGCCAACCCGCGCAGAGGGTGGTGGACGCGCCTGATCGAGCCGTGAGCCGCCCTTCGCCTGCCGCAATTCGCGGGTAGGCACGGCCTATGAAACCGGTTCTGCGCCTTCTCGTACTGGCCTTGGCCCTCTTCGCTTGCGTCGGCGCGCGTGCCGGGGAATCGGTGCTGCGCGATGCCGAGATCGAGGCCGAGATCAAGACGATGGCCACGCCGATTTGGCGTGCTGCCGGCCTCGAACCGGCCGATGTCGGCATCTACCTAATCGACGACCGCCAGCTCAATTCCTTCGTGGCCGGCGGACAAGCGATCTTTCTCAACACCGGGCTGATCCTGAAAGCGCAGAACGCCAATCAGCTCATGGGCGTGATCGCGCACGAGACCGGGCACATCGCCGGCGGGCACATCTTGCGCGCCAAGGAGGCGATGAAAAACGCCAGCATCGAGGCGATCATCGCGATGATGGCGGGCGCGGTGGCGGGCGCTTACGGGCATAACGGCGCGGCCATCCTTCCGGGTCTCGGCGTCGGCCAGCAGGCCTTCCTCCGGTTTTCGATCTCGCAGGAGGCGACCGCCGACCACGCCGCGATGAATTATCTCGACCGGATCTGCCAATCGGCCCGCGGGCTTCTCCAATTCTTCGAGATACTCCAGGCCGACGAGCGGCTGCAGGGCGACCAGGACGACCCGTGGGGGCGCACGCACCCGCTGACCGAAGAGCGGATCAACTACCTGCGCGACCACGTTCAGCGCGACCGCTGCTCGAACGCGCCGATCCCGCCCGCCGACGACGCGCTGCTGAAGCGCATCCAGGCAAAGCTCCACGCCTTCCTCGACGATCCGCAATTCACCTTTCGCCGCTTCCCGGAGAGCGACCGCTCCGAACTGGCGCGGTATGCGCGCGCCGTCGCCTGGTACCGCATCCCCAAGCTCGACCAGGCCCTGCCGACGATCGACGGGCTCATCCATGACTACCCGAACAACCCCTATTACCGCGAGCTCAAGGGCCAGATGCTGTTCGAGAACGGCCGGGTGCGCGAGGCCGTCGGACCCTACGAGCAGGCGGTGCGCCTGGCGCCGTCGCAGGCGCTGCTGCGGATGTCGCTGGGCCAGGTCTATATCGAGACCAACGATCCGGCGCTGAACAAGAAGGCGATCGCCGAACTCAACAACGCCGCCCAGGCCGAGGGGCGCGACAGCACGGTCTGGCGCTTTCTCGCGGTCGCTTACGGGCGCGACAACCAGCTGGGGATGGCGGCGCTGTCGCTTGCCGAGAAAGCGCTCGCCGACGGCAAGAAAACCGAGGCGATGCAGCAATCGACCCGCGCCAAGCAGAACCTGCCGCGGAACACGGCCTCGTATTTCCGGGCGGTCGAGATCGCGCACGAAGCCGAAAACCTCGAGACGAAATGAGGAGCGATGACATGGCGGCCAACTGGCGCCTCTCGATGCGGCTCGCCGCGGCGATCCCGCTCGCGGTCGCGGCGGCGCTGACGATCGCGGCGCCGTCGCGAGCCGACGAGTTCACGCCGGAGCAGAAGAAGGCGGTCGAGGGAATCGTCCACGACTATCTCCTCAAGCATCCCGAGGTGCTGCTCGACGCGATCCAGGCGGCCGACGACAAGATGAAGAAGGACGCCAAGGACAAGGCGGCGAAGGCCCTGATCGAGCGCCATCACGATATTTTCGACGATCCGGCGAGCCCGACCGGCGGCAATCCGCACGGCGACGTGACGATGGTTGAGTTTTTCGACTACCGCTGTCCCTACTGCAAGCAGGTCGAGCCGGCGCTCGAAAAGGTGATCGCCGCCGACCGCAAGCTGCGCTTTGTCTACAAGGAGTTCCCGGTGCTGGGGCCGGCCTCGATCACCGCCGCGCGCGCCGCGCTCGCCGCGCGCAAGGCCGGCAAATACGAGGCTTTCCACAGCGCGATGATGGCGGCGAGGGGCCAGATCACCGACCAGACCGTGTACGACGTCGCCGGCAAGGTCGGGCTCGACATCGCCCAGCTCAAGAAGGACATGGGCGCGCCCGAGGTGGATAAGGAGCTGAAGGCCAACCTCGATCTCGCCGAGGCGCTCGATATTCGCGGCACCCCGGCCTTTATCGTCGGCGATCAGATCATTCCAGGCGCCGTCGATCTCGACACGCTGAAGCAGCTGGTGGCCGACGCGCGGAAGAAATAGCCGCTATAGCGGGCTGCCCAGCTCCTCGGGGCTGAATTCGTAGGTCGTGTTGCAGAATTCGCAGGTCACCGTGGTGACCTTGTCCTCCCGCATTTCGGCCACGTCCCGCGGCGGAAGCGAGCGCAATATGCCGATGATCCGCTCGCGCGAGCAGCGACAGCGCGCCTCGACCGGCTGGGTATCGAAAACGCGCACGGTCTCCTCGTGGAAAAGCCGGTAGAGCAGCCGGTGCGGCGACAGGTCGGGGTCGGTCAGCTCCGACGGGGTGGCCGAGCTCATCAGCACCATCGCCCGGCGCCAGCCATCCTCGACATCGTCGGCGATAATCTCGTAGCCCCCTTCGGGCGGCACGCGCTGGAGCATCAGCCCGCCGGCGCGCCACATCCCGGTCTCGCCGATTTTGGCCGCCGACAGCTTGATCCCGGCCTGGATCTGCTCCGACTGGCGGAAATAGTGCTGGGCGCATTCGGCGAGCGTCGCGCCGGCCAGCTCGACAATGCCCTGGTAGCGCTCGGTATGCTCGCCCTGGTCGACGGTGAAGGCAATGTAGCCGCCGCCGCAAATCTCGGGAACCGACGGGCTCTGCCCGGTCCGGTCGCCGATCTCGCCGAGCCGTGACGCGTCGTATTGGGCATAGCCGCGCACGGCCCCGGCGGTCGAGACATCGGCGACGATCAGCCGGACCGGCCCGTCGCTCTTGGTTTGCAGCGTGAAGATGCCGTCGTATTTGAGCGCGCCGGCGAGGACGACGGCGAGGGTTATCGCCTCGCCGAGGATCGCCGCGACCGGCTCCGGATAGTCATGCTGCGACAAAATGCGGTCGACCGTCGGGCCGAGCCGGACGAGCCGTCCGCGCAGCGCAAACGGATCGATCCGGAACGGCTGTACCAGATCGTCGGGCCGCGGCGGTGTTCGGTCGCCCTCCATGGGTGACGCCTAGCCGAGACACCAGGCGAGAATGCCCTTCTGCGCGTGCAGACGGTTCTCCGCCTCGTCCCAGACCGCCGATTGCGGGCCGTCGATCACCCCCGCCGTCACCTCCTCGCCGCGATGGGCGGGAAGGCAGTGCATGAAGATCGCGTCGGGCTTCGCCTGCGCCATCAGGCGCTCGTCGACCCGGTAAGGCGCGAGCAGGTTGTGACGGTTGACGGTGGCTTCCGCCCCCATCGACACCCAGGTGTCGGTGACGACGCAATCCGAGCCAGTCACCGCCTCGCCCGGATCGGCGGTCAGCGTGACCCGCCCGCCTTCGGCTCGCGCCCAGCCGATCAGGCCTGGCTCGGGCTGCAACGTCTCGGGGCAGGCGAGCCGAAGCTCGAAGCCGAAGCGCACCGCCGCGTGGATCCAGCTCGCCGCGACGTTGTTGCCGTCCCCGGACCAGGCGACGACCGTATCGGCCACCGGCCCCTTGCGCTCCTGCAAGGTCATGACGTCGGCCATGAGCTGGCACGGATGCGACGAGTCGGTGAGCCCGTTGATCACCGGGACGGTCGCGTACTCGGCCATCTCGGCGAGCTTTTGATGCGCGTTGGTGCGGATCATGATCGCGTCGACATAGCGCGAGAGAACGCGCGCCGTGTCGGCGATGGTCTCGCCGCGGCCGAGCTGGCTGTCCTGCGTGCCGAGCACGATCGTGTCGCCGCCAAGCTGGCGCATCGCCACCTCGAACGAGACGCGCGTGCGGGTCGAGGGCTTCTCGAAAATGAGCGCCAAGGTCTTGCCCTCGAGCGGGCGGTCGCGCCGCCCGTTCTTGTAGGCAAAGCCGAGGTCGATCATGCCGCGTAGCTCGGGCGTGTCGTGCCGGTCGATGTCGAGGAAGTGGCGCGGCGGGTCCGATTCCCGCCGCCCACCGACAACGTTTGCACCAGGGCGGAGGGCCCTTACTGCGCGGGCCATTCCCTGGCGACCTTGTGCATGATGTCGAGCGCGGCGTCGATCTCGCGGTCGCCGATCACCAGCGGCGGCAGGATGCGCAGCACGTTTCGCCGGCCGTCAGCACGAGCAGGCCTTCGCCCCGCAGCTTGGCGACGAATTCCCCGGCCGGAACGACGCATTTGATCCCGAGCAGCATCCCGGCGCCGCGCACATGCTCGAACAGCTTGGGATAGGCCCTGGCGTATTCCTCGAGCCGGCCGCGCAGCTTGGCCGCGGTCTTGTTGACCCCGTCGAAGAAGCTGGGCGCCAGCATGACATCGAGCACCGCGTTGCCGGCCGCGACCGACATCGGGTTGCCGCCAAATGTCGAGCCGTGCGAGCCCGGCACCATGCCGACCGCCGCCTTCTCGGTGGCGAGGCAGGCGCCGATCGGCAGCCCGTTGCCGAGGGCCTTCGCCACCGCCATCACATCCGGGGCGACGCCCGACCATTGATGCGCGAAGAGCTTGCCGGTCCGCCCCATTCCGCACTGGACCTCGTCATAGACGAGCAACAGGCCGAACTCGTCGCAGATCGCGCGCAGCCCTTTGAGATAATCCGGTCCCGGCGCCCGCACGCCGCCTTCGCCCTGCACCGGCTCGACGAGGATCGCGGCGGTCTCCGGCGTCACCGCGGCGCGCATCTCGTTGAGATTGTCCCAGGCGACGTGGTCGAACCCGTCCATGACCGGTCCGAACCCCTTGAGATAGGCCTCGGCGCCGGCAGCCGCGAGCGTGGCGAAGCTGCGGCCGTGGAACGATCCGTTGGTGCCGATCACTCGATATTTCTCGGGATGGCCGGTCTCGCTCTGGTATTTGCGCGCGACCTTGATCGACAGCTCGACCGCCTCCGCGCCGGAATTGTTGAAGAAGACGGTGTCGGCGAAGCTGTTCTCGGTAAGCCGCTGGGCCAGCCGCTCCTGTCCTGGGATACGGAAGAGGTTGGAGCTGTGCCACAGCGTTCCGGCCTGCTTGGTGATCGCCTCGATCACATGCGGGTGGCAGTGACCGAGCGAGGTCACCGCGATCCCGCTGGTCAGATCGAGGAATTTCCGGCCGTCGGTGGCGTAAAGATAGCAGCCTTCGCCCCGTTCAACGGCGACGTCCCACCGACCGTAGGTCGGCATCACGGGTGTAATCACGGGCGTTCTCCTGTGCGATGAAGTTGCGGATGGTGTCGGCTGACGCGCTTTATCGTCGTCGCCGCTCCGCCCACCGGCGCAGGAGGCCGGGATTGCCTGTCATCGCCTCTCTCCCCACCCGCCGCAGCGGGATTCGAGCAGGAAAGCGGCGAAGTATGGGGATGCTCGCCGGGGCTGTCAATTCATGCGCGGCGCCGCCTCAAGCCGCGAACCCGGCCATGTCCAGCGCCCTGTGAAACCGCTCGCGCCCGGCGACGACGAACGGGTTGTCGTCCGGCGTCGCGCCCTCGTTTGCGGTCACCGTGGCAAGGCTGTATCCGGGGAATTGCTTATCGAAAGCCTTCTTCACCCGCTGCGCCGCCGGCTTGTGGCCCAACATGGCATGGGCGGCGAGCAGGTAAAGGCGGTTGTACCAGACGCTCGGCCAAGCCCTGACCGACCGCTGCAGCCAGGTCACCGCCTCGGCGTCCTGCCCCTGGAAAAACCGCGCCCGCCCGATGACCCAATAGAAATAGCCGCGAACCTTGCTGTTTGGGCTCAGCTCCATCGCCCGCTCGACCTGTGCGATCGCGTCGTCGGGGCGGCCGAGATAGACGAGCTGCTCGCCCTTTTGCGCGTAAACGCGGGCAAAGGCCGGATTGTAGGCGATCGTCCTGTCGAACGCCTCGAGCGCGTCCTGGTGCCGTCCTTGCGTACGGTCGAGGAAGCCCTGCGCATAATGGGCGAGGAAAAATGTCGGATCCAGGAACAGCGCCTGCTGGACGGCGTTGCCCGCCTCGACCAATTCGGCAGGACCCGCATTGTCCCACCGGTTGAGGTACTGGCAGAGAACCGTGGTGGCGTTAAAGGCGGCGGTCTCGGCCGCCGACTCGCGAAGCAATCCGCGCATTTGCCGGGTACGCCGCGGCGTCACGCTTTTCTCGTAAAGCGATTTGGCGCGGGCGAGGGGATCGGGGCTGCTTTGCACGGCAAAATCCTCCGCAGCTCGATGGGTATCCAACGGTAGCGCGAGACGGTAAGGCGCGCAAATGGCGAACTTGTCTTATCAGCGCTCCGCCATTCCGGCACGGATAAGCCCTTCGTGGAATTTTTCGCGCGCGGTGACGACGACCGGGTTGTCGTTCGGGGTAGCGCTTTCGCGAGCTTTGACGACGGCAACTGTGTAAACCGGGTTCGGAAACAAGCGATTGAACTCGGAGAGAACGCGCGCGGCCGATACCAGATCGTCGGCGAGGGCGCAGGCGCTGACCAGGTAAAGCCGGTTAAACCAGAGGTTCGAGCGCGTTTCGATCGACCGGCGCAGCCAGGCGATAGCCTCCTCGTATTGCTCGATAAAGAAATAGGCGCGGCCGAGAATCCAATGGTACATGCCGATCGACGCATCGTAGGGGCTGAGGCGGATCGCCTGTTCGACCAGAGCCGGCGCTTCAGCCGCCCGGCCCAGCAGGATCAGTTGATTGCCGCGGTCGGCATAGGCGGCGGCAAAGTTCCGGTCGAGCTCGATGGCCCGCGTGAACGCCTCCAGCGCCAGGTAGTGCTCGCCGCGGGCTCGCTCGATCAGCCCTTGCCCGCGATGCGCGAGCGCATGATTGGGATCGATCAACAGCGCCTTGCGGATCGCTTCGGCCGCCTCTTCGAGCTGTTCTCTGCCCGTGTCGTTCCAATGCGTCAGATAGTCCGAGGCGATCATCTGGCCCAAGCAGGCCCAGGTCTCGGCGCTGTGCGGATCGAGCGCCGCGGATCGCTGCAGCAGCAGGCGGGTCGCCAGCGTGTGCTCGGGCGCGACCGAGCTGTAGAGCAGGGCGGTGGCGCGAAGCCTCAGGTCGAGCGCGTCGGGCTGCGGCACCTGGTCGGCCCGGCGCGCCTCGGCCCGCACGAGCTGGATGTTCAGCGAGGCGGCGATCCTCCCGGTGATCTCGTCCTCGAGATTGCCGAGATCGACAAACCGGTGCTGGAAGCGGTCGCCCCAAAGCTGCTCGCCCGAGGCCGCGTCGAGCAGCTGCACGTTGGTCCGCACCAGCTCGCCGCTGCGCCCGATACTGCCAATGACGAGATAGCGGATGCCGAGGTCTCGCCCAATTTGGCGCACGTCGAGCGTGCTGCCTTTGTAGGTCAGCGCGGTCGCCGCCGAGATCACGGCCATGTCGCGCATCCGCGACAGATCGACGGTGAGGTCGCTCGTCACCGCGTCGGCGAGATAATCCTCGCTGCCATCGGCGCCGAGGCTTCTGAACGGCAGCACCAGGATCGCGGGCTTGGCCGGCGCCGGTGTCGTAAAGCCGGGCTGCGGCGGCGGCAAACTTTCCGCATCGAACCCGTCCTCGCGCACCTCGGCGATAAAGCGGACCCCCTTGCGCGGTATCGTGCGGATGATCGCCTGCGCCGCGCCGCTGTCGGCAAGGGCGCGTCGGGCGGCGTTGATGCGCGTCGTTACCGCCGAGTCGGACACGATTCGACCACCCCAGATCCCGTCGATCAGATCGTCCCTGCTGACCACGCGATCGCGGTTGCGCAGAAGGTAGACGATCAGGTCGAAAACCTGAGGTTCCAGCGAGATCGGATCGCCGGCGCGGCGGAGCTCGCGACGGCTTACGTCTAGCGAATGTTCGCCGAACTCGTACCGCACTGGCGCCTCCTAGGCTGGCCAACGCGATCCTCTCGGGGCGCGATCTTAAGGGAAAGACAAGGGAGTCTTAATGGCAAAACATGGCCTCCTTCAAGTCTTCACCGCCGCAGCAGGCCATAGTCCGCCCGTCAATGCCTAGCGAAAGCGGAGGCTGCCATGCGCAGGAATGTCCCACTTCGGTGGATAGCGGAAGCCGAGGCCAGGCGGGTCCGGGAAATTGCGCGAGCGCGCCAGGCGGAGCGGGAATTGCTCCACGGCGAGCCGAGCCGCGAGGCGGATTCGGTTTGGCTGAAGCGGTTTGGACGCGCGGTTCGCGGCGCGGCGCGGCGGGTCGTAAACGGGCGGTCGGGGCCGGATTGCGCTCCCGAAAAGTTTACCGACTCGGTGGATGCCGATCGGGTGCTCGTCGCGCTCCTCGTCACCGATATCGTCGACTCGACAAGGCGGGTCGCCGAAATCGGGGACTGGCGCTGGCGCGCGGTCCTCGACCGGCACGACGACGCGACGCGCCGCCAGATCAGGCGATTCGGCGGGCGCGAAGTCGCCAATCGCGGCGACGGCTTCCTCGCGACATTCGACAGTCCGGCGCGTGCGGTCCGTTGCGCCGCGGCGATCGCCGAGACGATCGCCGCGCTCGGTCTCTCCGTGCGCAGCGGTGTCCATGTCGGAGAAATCCATCGGAAGCGCGATGAGATCAGCGGGATCGCGGTTCACGTGGCGGCGCGCATCGCGGCTGTCGCGCCCCCGGGGAAGGCGCTCGTCTCGAAAGCGGTGCACGACTTCGTCGCCGGCTCGGGCCTGGTCTTCGAGGATCGCGGCAGCCACCGCCTGCGGGGTCTTCCCGACGCGGTGCGGCTCTACGCGATCGGCGGCGCCGATGGTTGCCGGGACGCAAACGTGATCGATCTGACGACCCGGCAGGTTGCCTGACCGCTATCGACCTGCCGGGTTGAGACGATATATTCGGCACTCGGCATCGGGGAGCCCGCGATGAACCGGCGTCACCTCATTGCGCTGATCGGCGCCGCGGCGCTCGCCCCGCGGCCCGGTCTTGCCGCGGAAATCGCAAGGATCGGCTTCATCAGCGGCGGCGATGCCAAGGCTGCCGAAGGCTTCGTCACGGCGTTGCGCGAGGGCCTTGCCGCGGAAGGGCTCAACGAGCCCGAGACCCTTCTGCTCGACCGGATCTATGCCGATTATGCCCTCGACCGCGTCCCTTTGCTCGTCGCCGAGATCGAGCGGCGCGGTGCGCGCCTGATCGTCACCCACGCCGCGGCGACCCCCATTGTCGTCAGGGCGAACCGCGCAATCCCGGTGGTTTACGAATTCAGCGCCGACCCGATAGCCACCGGGATCGCCGCGGACCTTGCCCACCCGCTGTTTAATGCCACCGGGGTCACGCTCCTGAAGGCGGAGCTGAACGGCAAGCGGCTCGAATATCTGCACGAAATCATTCCGGATATCCGCCGCGTCGCCATCATCGCCAACCCGCTTCACCCCGGGGAGGCGAGCGAGCGCGCCGATCTCACCCGCAAGGCCGACCAGCTCGGCATCCACCTGTCGTTTTTCGCCACCCCGACCCGGGCCGAACTGGATCGCGCCCTCGATGCGATTGCTGCCGACCCGCCGCAGGCGATCGTCGCTTTCTCCGAGGGTTTCGTCGTCGAAAACCGCGCGACGATCATCAATTTCGCGATGAGCCGGCATCTCCCGGTGGTCTCGGGCTGGGCCACCATGGCAAAGAGCGGGGCGCTCTTCACCTACGGCCCGCGACTCGAAGAATCCTATCGCCGCCCGGCATATTATGTGGGGCGCATTCTGGCCGGAGCTCGGGCTTCCGACCTGCCGATCGAGCGGCCCACGGTGCTGGAACTGGTGGTCAACCTCAACAGCGCCAAGACGCTTGGCATAACCGTGCCGAACTCGGTCGTCGCGCTCGCCGACCGGGTGATCGAATAGCGCCGCCTATACGCTACACGGCCCGACGAGAAGCCAGGTTTCGAGCGGGCCGACACCCTTGATGTCGATGCTGCCGCGGCTTTCGCACGCGAATTCGGCGTCGACGGCGCGGCGGGTCTCTTCCGACAGATGCAGACGCTCCGGCACGCCCGAGCTTTCGAGCCGCGCGGCGAGATTCACCGCGTCGCCCCAAACGTCGTAGGAGAATTTGCGCGTGCCGATGACGCCGGCCATGACCGGGCCGGAGGCGATGCCGATGCGCAGATGGATCGAGACACCGTATTCGGCGGCGACTTCGTCTTTGGCGGCGAGCATCTCGATGCCCATCCGCACCAGTCGGACGGCGTGGTCGGCCAACGGCGCCGGCACACCGGCGACGGCCATATAAGCATCCCCGATCGTCTTGATCTTCTCGACGCCGTGCTTTTCGGCCAGCGCGTCGAAGCGGTGCATCATCTCGTTGAGCAGCGCGACTGTCCGCTCGACGCCAAGCCCGCGCGACAGCGGGACGAAGCTTTGAATGTCCGAAAACAGGATCGAGACATTGTCGTAGATATCGGCGATGGCCTGATCCGGACGGTCGCGCAGGCGCTCGACGATCGGTCCTGGGAGAATGTTGTTGAGCAGCGCCTCGGTCTGCGCCTCGGCACGGTCGGCGAGGGTAAACGCATAGCTCGCGATCGACGCGCTGAGCGCGAAGGTCGTCACCGCCGACGAGACATAGAGCTGAACCAGGAAGTCCGGCTTGACCGGCACGATCCCGACCGGGAACAGGAACCACGCCGCGATGTGAAGCCCGAGGCAGAGGAGGATGGTCGGGATCGTGAACACCGGCCGGTCGTTGCCGAAGATGAAAAAGCCGGCGGTGGCGCCGATGATCAGGTTGATCTGGATGCCGGAATCGCGGCCGAGAAGCGCCACGAGCGCGAACAGCGCCGGGCATTCGGTGGCGACTATCACCAGCCCCGCCGCGTACCGGCCGAGCCGATGAGCGAAGGGCACGCATATCCCCATCGCGGCGAGCACGAGGTTGATGACGACGATCCAGCGGTACCGCCACCAATCGGTCATCGCGTAGTTGGCCGCGTAACCGGCCGAGGAGACCGCGATCAGCCACGCGAAGGCGTTGAGGATTTTCAGGCGCCGGCGCACCCGGGCCGGGTAGCCGGCCGTGCCGAATTCGAGCAGGCGGCCAAGTCTCATCGTCCGTGTCCGCTGACTTCGGCGCCGTCGCTTTGGGCGAGGCGGAGAAAGCCGACCACCGACATCAGCGGGATCAGTCCGACGAGCGGGAAGACGATACGGAAATCGGCCACCGTCACCTCGTGGCTGCCGGCGACGATCGCGAGCAGCGCGGCGCCGATCGCGACCCCAAACCCGCGCGCGAGCTGCTGGGCGACGCCGCTGACGCTGGTGCTGCGGCTCAATAGAGGGGCCGGAACCTCGGCAAAGCTGATCGTGTTGAGCGCGAGGTACTGGATGCTGCGGATGCACCCCGAGACCAGCACCGCCGCGACGATGACCGCCGCCGGCGTCGCGCCGCCGAGCAGCGCGAAACCGGCGGTGCTGAGCGCCGACAGCACGGCGCCTGAGACCAGCGTGCGGCGGAACCCGGCAAAGCGCAGGATGGCGCGGGAAAAGCTGCGCACCGCCATCGCGCCCAGCGTCGACGAGAAGCTCAGGAGGCCGGATTGCACCGGGCTCATCCCGAACCCGACCTGGAACAAAAGCGGGAGCAGGACCGGCGTCGCGTCGAGACCCATCCGGCACAACCCGCCGATCAGGGTGCCGATGCGGAATGTCTTTATCTTGAACAGCGCGAGGTCGAGCACCGGCGACGGCGTCGCGCGGGCATGCGCGCGGTAGAGCGCGAAGATCCCGGCCGCCAGCCCGAAACAGGCATAGCCGGCCCACGGCGCGATGATCGGCCGGCCGAGATTTTCGATCGCGAATTCGAGGAGGCCGAGGCCGAGCCCGACCAGCACGAACCCGATGAGGTCGAACCGGGTTGGCGCCGGCGCGCGGAAATCCTCGAATAGCCACAGCGCCAGGCTCCCGCCCAGGACGCCGATCGGGATGTTGAGAAAGAAGATCCAGCGCCACGAGGCGTAATGCGTCAGCAGGCCGCCTACGACCGGACCGACCGTCGGTCCGACCATGGCCGGAATCGTCATCCAGTTCATCGCCGAGACGAGCCCCGCGCGCGGAAAGCTGCGCAGCAGAATGAGGCGCCCGACCGGTGTCATCATCGCCCCGCCGAACCCCTGGACGACGCGCATCGCCAGCAGCATCGGCACGTTGGTCGCGAGGCCGCACAGCGCCGATCCGGCGGCGAACACCAGGACGGCGGCGCAAAACACCCGGCGCGTTCCGAACCGGTCGGCGATCCAGCCGCTGACCGGAATGAACACCGCGAGGCTCAACAGATAGGTCGTGATGACGAGGTTGAGGCGCAGCGCCGTGCTGCCGAGCGTCTCCGCCATCGCCGGCAGCGACACGGCGATCATAGTCGAATCGAGCCCCTCCATGAAAAACGCGCAGCCGACGACGAGCGGGATCGCGACGCGGGTGGCCTGGATGGGCGGGGCGGGCAAGGAGCTGCTGATGTCGCTCACGCGCGGGTTATGCGATTTTCTTTGCGCGCGGTCGATCCTGAAGGCGAAAACAGCGGGATGAGCAAGGGTGCCGAGGGCGGGCCGGTCGACGCCGCGCTGATCGAGCGTTGGGCGGCCGCTTATCTCGAACGGTTTCCGAGCTCGGCGGCCAATCTGCGGCGGGTGCTGCTGCGCCGCCTGCGCAAGCGGGGGGTCGAGGACGAGGCGCCGGCGCGCGCGGCGATCGATGCACTGGTCGCCCGGTTTCGCGAGATGCGGGTCATCGATGATGTCGCCTACGCCGCCGGGCGCGCGCGCTCGCGGCTGCGGCGCGGCCAGTCGCTACGGACGATCCGGGCCGGGCTTGCCGGCAAGGGGGTCGCGGCCGAGGACATGGCGGCGGCGCTGGACTCGCTCGACGGCGGCGCCGATCCGGATCTGGCGGCAGCTTGCGCCTTTGCCCGGCGGCGCAAGCTCGGGCCGTTTCGCCGCGTGGATGCCGAGCGGGCCCGCGAGCTCGCCGCTTTCGCCCGTGCCGGGTTTTCCCGGGCGGTCGCCGAGGCCGTGCTTGATTGCGCCGATGCCGAAGCTGTCGAAGCGCTGCTTAAGGAGGGCGGTTAGCGCTCTCTCTCGCGCATCAGCGCCGCGACGCCATGCGAGTCGTCGTCGGCGCGGGCTTCGAGCGCGGCGACGATCCGTGGACGGTCGATGGCCGGCCGGTTCTGGCTCAGCTTGAACTTGCCCTCGCAGCGCTCGACCGCGATCTCCAGCCCGATAATCCCCTTCAGCATGCCGTCGAGAAACGGGACTGGCTGGTCGTCCATCCGCCACGGCGCCGCCTCGCGCGCCTCGTGCCGTGCCGACAGCCGGCGCAGAAAGCCGCGCAGCCATTCGGCATCGTCGATCTTCCGCGCCTTGCCGTAGGCGTGCACGCTGGCGTAGTTCCAGGTTGGCACCGCCGGCCCGGCCGCGTACCAGCTCGGTGAGATATAGGCGTGCGGACCGGTGAAGATCGCCAGCGCCTCGCTCTTCCCATCGAGGTCGGCGCCTTGTGGGTTGGGCCGGGCGAGGTGCCCCTGGAGATAGAGCTTCTCCTCCCGCCACTCCGAAAGCACCGGGATCTGGCTGGCAATCATGCCGCCGGCGCCCTGCGTCACCAAAAGCGCGAAGTCGTGGCGCTCGATATGGGCGGCGAGGATTTTCGGGTCGGTCTCGGTGAAATGCGGCGGCAGGTAGACCATCAGCAGCAATGCTCGACAAACAGGCTGCCGATCAGGCCGACGCCGCAGAGCAGTAAGATCCCACCGGAGCCGCGGTTGATCCACACGAGGTGGCTGCGGGTGAACTGGTTGCGGAACAGCCCGGCGCCGAGCGCCAGCGCGATCCACCACGATGCCGAACCGATCCATACGCCAAGCACCAGCGTCGCCACCCCGCTGATCGCCATCTCGCGCCCGGGCAGCCCGAGCCCGGCAAAAATCGCCAGGAAAGACAGGATCGTCACCGGGTTGGTGATGGTCAGCGCAAAGGTCGAGGCGTAATTGGCGAGAAGGCTCTCGGGCGCCGGTGTCGCGGAGCCCACCCTGCCAGGCTCCTGCATAAAGGCCCGGGTGCCGACATAAAAGAGGAACGCGGCGCCGCCGACGCGCAGCCAGTCCTGATAGCCGAAAAGCCAATCCGAGACGACGGTCAACCCGAACCCGGCGATGACCGCGAACATCGCGTCGGCCGTGGCGGCGCCGGTGCCGGACAAAAGGCCGGCGATCCGTCCTTCGAGGATCGTGCGGCGGATGCACAGCACCCCAACGGGACCGACCGGCACCGCGATGACGATGCCGACCACGATGCCTTTGAGCAAAAAGGCAGCAAGCATCCAGAATGAGCTCCCCGCGAGCGCGGGCGCAGTCTCGGTGAACGACTCCGACCACGCAACCGAAATGAATTAACACCGCCGAGCCTGGTTCGGCGCGCTATGCTCGTCACGTTCAGAGACAAGGAGGCGGACGATGCAGGCCAGCGATTCGGGAGCCCATCAGTTCAGCTTTGCCGGGCTTGGCGGCGGCGAATTGCCGCTATCGGCATGGCGCGGCAAGCCGGTGTTGGTGGTCAACACCGCCTCTTTTTGCGGCTACACCCCGCAATACCGCGACCTCGAGGCGCTGTGGCAGAAATACCGGGACCGCGGGCTTGTCGTGCTCGGCGTGCCGTCCAACGATTTTGGCGCGCAGGAGCCCGGAACGGCGGCGGAAATCAAGGATTTCTGCGAATCGAATTACGCCGTCGACTTCCCGCTCGCCGAGAAGGTCCGGGTCGCCGGCGGCAACGCGCACCCGTTTTATCGCTGGGTCGCCGGCGAGCTGGGCGAGGGCGGGGCGCCGCGCTGGAACTTCCACAAATACCTGATCGGGCCCGACGGGCAGCTCGCCGGCACCTGGCCGTCGCAGGTGCGGCCGACCGACGCCGCCGTCACGCGCGAGATCGAGCCGCTATTGCCTCAGGCTTAGCTTCCAGCACTTCCTGCCGGCGGCCGAGCCACAGCGCGTTGATCAGCCATACGGCGGCGAGCGCGGCGGCGGCCATCGCCACTTGGGCCGGGCCGAACCCGATCAGCGCGGCGACCGTCCAGGCGCCGAGCTGGTCGCCGAAGCGGTAGACCGCCGTGTCGATAAAGCTCTTCGCCTTGTAGCGGTCCTCGCGCGGCACGACCGTGAACAGCACCTCGCGGGTCGGGCGCGCAATCGCATAGTCGCCGGCCCGGCGCAGCACCTGGAATACGGCGATCGCCCCAAGCGTCGGCATCGCCGCGAGCACCCCGAAACCGATTATCGTCGCCGCCGGCAGCAGGGCGAGGGTCACCGCCACGCCGAGCCAGGCCACGATCCGCCCGGTCAGGAAAAGCTGCACGCCGAGGGTCAGCACGTTGACCGCGAGATCGACGGTGGCGAAGAAGGCGGTTTGCGCGCCGCGGTCCGCGAAGCTGCCTTTGACGATCGCGGCCTGCTGGAAATAGAGGAAGGTCGAGCTGACCGCAAAGAGCAGGACGAACAGGCTGACGCCCATCAGATAAGGCGAGCGAAAGGCATTGGCGAAGCCGGCGAAGACGCTGCCGCCGATCGCCCGATCCGATGCCGGCTCGGCGCGCCGGGCGAGGCTCGGCGACAGGCGCGACAGACGCGCGACGGCGAAGACCGCGACCTCCAGCAGCGCCGCCGCTCCGATCAGCAACACCATCGGCGGCACCACACGGGCCAGGCTCGCCGTCAGGCTCGATCCGACGATCGCCCCGATCGTCGCTCCGGCGGCGATAAACCCGAACAGGCGCTTGCCCTGTTCCGGGCTGAACAGATCGACATTGAGCTGCCAAAAGATAGAGACGACGAAGAGGTTGTAGACCGACACCCAGATGAAGAAGACGCGGCCGACCCACACCGTCTCGGCGGCATCGGCGAAGTGCAGGAGTCCGGCGAAGACGAGGATGTTGAGCGCGAAAAAGCGATAGGTCAGCGGAATGAAGCGGCTGCGCGGCAAGCGCTTGACCAGCCAGGCAAACGGCACATTGAGCGCGATCATCCCGGCGAGCGTGCCGGTGAACAACCATTGCAGGTTATGGACCCCGCCGGCGACCCCCATCTGGTCGCGGATCGGCCGCATGATGTAGTACGACGACAGCACCGCGAAAATGTAGAGCCAGCACCACAGGAGGACGCCGGCCTCCTCGGGTTCGACCGCGATGACGCGGCGCAGCAGGCGATAGGCGAGGCCGCCCACCGCCGGGGGCGGGGCTCCGGGGCTCAAGGGGCGGCTATTTCAGCGTGGCGGCGATCTGGCGCAGCTCGGCTGGCTTGTGCTCGCCGGCGAGCGGAGTGCCGGGGACGAGATACCTCCCCATCGCCAGGTTGCCGACCACGACCGGCTCGAAGCCGATCTCCTTGATCAAGTCGCTGGCCAGCGCGACCGCGCCTTGGTCGTCGCCGGCGATCGGCACCCCGACCTTGTCGTCGCTTGCCTTCTTGCCGAGATCGTCGAGCTTGCCGAAGCCGATCGCGTTGAAGCCGCGGACGATTTTGGCGCCCGGGATCAGTTTGGCGGTGACCGTGCCGGCCCCGCCCTCATCGTTGATTTTTTTGACGAAATCCTCGCCATCGCGACGCGGGATCGGGTTGCTGACATCGATGACCAGCTTCTTCGCCGCCAGCCCCTTGCCGTAATCCTTGCCGATCTGCTCGACCGCCGTGTAGGGCACGACGAGCAGGACGACATCGCCAAAGGCGACCGCCTCCTCGACCGTGCCGGCCTTGGCGTTGGGGCCAGCCTTCGCGACCAGTTCTTTCAAGTTTTCGGGGTGGCGCGAGGAAAACATCACCGGATGCCCGGCTTTGGCGAAGAGCGTGCCGAGCGCGCCGCCCTCCCGGCCGGACCCGATCGTCGCGATCTTGAGCTTGCCGGCTTGCGCGAGAGCCGGAAACGGCGATGCGGCGGCGAGGGTTGCGAGGGCAGTCAGGCGAATGAGGTCGCGACGAGCGATATCCATGTTCGGCGACTCCTGATGGGATTTGTCGCCGACTATAAGGCCGTCCCAGCGCGCCCGCCGTTCACGATTGCGGCAGCGGCGCCTCCCCGCTGCGTACGTGCTCGGGCCGCACCCCGAGCCCGATCACCCGCGCCGGGATATAGCGCAGCGGCGGAAACTTGTTGAACAGTTTGAGCGGCCAGGGCGCCTTGATCGCCTTGCGCGACCGCAGCACTGGGTCGATGACACGCTCCTGCATGACCACCTGCATCTTCTGGATCACCCGCATCGCGAGGGTGCGGCGGCCCTGCACTTCCGCCAGATCGGCGGTGGTCAGCGTCCCGGCGAGGAGCGGAGCGGCAAGGTAGTTGGCCGCGGCGACCGCGTCCTGGACCGCGAGGTTGATGCCCACCCCGCCGATCGGCGACATCGCGTGGGCCGCGTCGCCGATGCAAATGAGCCCCGGCTTCCACCACTGCTTGAGCCGGTCTACCGCGACCGTCAGCAGCTTGACCTGCTCCCAGTCGGTCAATTCCTCGACCCGGTCGGCGAGAAACGGTGCGATACGGACGATGTCATCGCGAAAGGCCGGCAGGCCGCGGGCGCGCACCGCCTCGTTGCCGCCCTTGCGGATGACATAGGCGCATTGCCAGTAATCGCCGCGGTCGAGCGTCACCAGGAGGGCGCCGTGATTGATCCGTCCGAGCGCCACGGCCTTGTCGTCCGCCCGCTTAGAGAGGCGCATCCACAGCACGTCGATCGGGGCGCCGATGTCCAGCACTTCGAGCTTCGCGCGGTCGCGCACGGTCGAGTGGCGGCCGTCGGCGCCGACGACCAGAGCGGCGTGGACGTCGAGCACGCCCTCCGGCGTGTCGGCCCGCACCCCGGTCACGCGGCCGGTATCGTCCTCGATCAGATCGACGACATCATGCTCCTTGCGCACCTCGAAATTCGGGTAGCGCGCGCCGGCCTCGGCGATGAAATTGAGAAAATCCCATTGCGGCATCAGCGCGATAAACGGCGCCTTGGTGTTTAGCCTCCCGAAATCGCCGATCGTCACCTCGTCTTCGCCGATGAGCCCGACCACCTGACGCACCTTCTGGTGCGGACGGGTCAGAAAGGCTTCAAGCAGCCCCAGCTCGTCCATGACCTGCATCGTCGAGGGGTGAATTGTGTCGCCGCGAAAATCCCTGAGGAAATCGGCGTGCTTTTCGAGCACGACAATTCGCACCCCGGCGCGAGCCAGCAACAGGCCGAGCATCATGCCCGCGGGCCCGCCTCCTGCGATGCAACAAGTGACCTCGAGGGGCTGGGGCGGCATCTTCAACCCTCCATCGCAGCATGGCGGTTATCTTACATGGGGATGAAAACTCACCGGATGCGTATACCATTTACCGGGGGGTGTTTCTTACGCACAAAGGGAGCTTACCATGTCGGGCCTGACTACGACTTCTCGCTGGTTTCGGCGCAGCCTGATGGCGGCGGCGCTGGTCTCCGCCGGGGCGCTGACGATCGGCGCCACGGCCACTCCGGCGAGCGCCCAAGGCTATTACCCCTATTACGCCTATTACGGGAATCCGTACTACTCGTACTATTCTCCGTACTATTCGCCTTATTATTACCCGTACGCGGCGCCGGCCGTCACCGTCGGTTGGGGCTGGGGTTGGGGCGGCGGCCGCTGGGGATGGCGCGGCGGGCATCACTGGCACGGCCATCACCACCGCTAAAACGCAGCGCCGCGCAGCCGGTCGATCAGTGCGAGCGAGTCGGCCGGCGCGGCATTTCCGCGCCAGGCAACGTGCTGATCGGGCCGCGAGATCACGAGCTTGCGGTCGTATAGCGCCGCCGCCGCGCGGGCCTCGACGTCGCACAGCGACAGCGGCACTCGGCGCGCGGAGGCGGCGGCGAGGATCGCGCCGACCTCGACCCGCCGGTCGAAGCGGAGCAGCGTGTAATCGGCGCCGAGCACGTCGTAGAGCGGAGTCCCGTCGTCCAGCCGCAGGAATGGCGTGCGGCAGCCGGGCACCGTCGAGGGCGTGAATTCGTCGAGCGTGTAGCCGGGGGCGGCTTCGCCGTCATAGGCAACGATCGGCGAGCCCTCGTAAAAGCAGCCGAAATTGAGCCCACCGCAGCAATACTGGCGCACATTGAGGTCGTAGGCGGCGCGGCCCAGCGCGGCGCGGGCAGCTTCGCCTTCCGGGGTCGCGTCCTCGATCTCGGGCGGCACCTCGCGGCGCTGGCGGATCATTTCGTGCGCATGGTTCATCGCGAAATGCGACACTTGCTCCGTGATCGGGAGGCGCTCGGCCTCGTAGGCGTCGAGGATTGCCGGCCCGCCCCAGCCGTTGAGCGCCGCGGCGAGCAGCCAGGCAAGCCCGGCGGCGTCGGCAATGCCGGCGTTCATCCCATAGCCCGCATACGGCACCCACAGATGCGCGGCATCGCCGCAGAGAAAGAGCGGGCCGTCGCGGAAGCGGTCGGCGACGAGGCGGCGGCCGATCCAGTCCTCGCGGCTCAGCACCTCGTAGCGGAAATCGTCGCCGACGCCGAGGATGGTTCGCAGCGCCCAATCGCGGTCGACGGCCTCGAAGCTCGTCTCGCTCTCGCGCAGGTAATTGAAGACGATCCATTTCTCGCGACCGTCGATCGCCATCGCGTTGCCGCTGCGGCGTGGGTTGAGCGCGATGTTGACCCACGATCGTTCGCTCTTCAGCCGCCGGATCAGGTCGGGCGCGCGGATATAGGTCGATTGCACGCGCTGCACGACCGCGGTGCCCGACAGCCGGGCGCCGATCCGCTTGCGCACAAGCGAGTGCCCGCCGTCGCAGCCGACGAGATACCGCGCGGTGACGGTGCGGGTCGCGCCGCTGTCGAGATCGCGCAGCGTCGCCGTGACGCGCGCCCCGTCATGCTCGAAATCCTCGAGCGCGGTGCGGTTCAGCAGCGTGACCAGCGGCAGCCCCGCGGCATGCTCGGTCAGCACCGGTTCGAGGTAGATCTGGTTGATGCGATGCGGCGGCTCAGCGGTCGGCCACCACGTGTCGGGGCCCCCGGTCGCGATATAGCGGTCGCGCCGGCACGGGATCGGGATGCGGGCGAACTCGATCCCGGTCATCGTCGTGCGGAAGGCGCAGTCATTGGGGTAGTCGACGGGCAGCCCGGCGTCGCGCAGCTTGGCGGCGACGCCGAGCCGGCGGAAAACCTCCATCGACCGGGCGGAGGTGTGGTTGCATTTCGGCGGCGGCGGTTCGCCGCGCGCCCGCCGTTCGACCAGCGTCACCGCGATTCCGCGCCACGCCAGGTCGATCGCCAGCGTCAGCCCGACCGGACCGCCGCCGACGACAAGCACCGGGATATCGCCCATTTCCCGCCTTCTCTTCGCGCCCTATAAAAGGGGATGCTCGATCCCGCGATCCTCATGGCCCAGATCGGCAACGTCCTCGCCGACGCGACGATCCCTGAGCTGCCGAAACATTACCGCGGCAAGGTGCGCGACAACTACGACCTCCCCGACGGGCGCCGGATTCTTATCGCGACCGATCGGCTTAGCGCCTTCGACCGCAACATCGCGGCGATCCCGTTCAAGGGCCAGGTGCTGACCCAGACCGCGCGGTTCTGGTTCGAGCAGACCGCCGATATCTGCGTCAACCATGTCCTCGAATATCCCGACCCGAACGTGCTGGTGTGCCGGCGGCTCGACATCCTGCCGGTCGAGATCGTCGTGCGCGACTACCTCGCCGGCACCACCGCGACCTCGATCTGGTCGATGTACAAATCCGGCCGCCGCGAGATGTACGGGATAGCGCTGCCCGACGGGCTGCGCGAGAACCAGAAGCTGCCGCAAACCATAATCACGCCGACGACCAAGGCGATGGACGGCGCGCATGACGAACCGCTGACCGCCGCCGAGATTGTCGGTCGCAGACTCTTGCCGGCGCATGAGTGGCAGCGGGTGAGCGATCTCGCGCTCGCCCTGTTCGCGCGCGGACGCGAGATCGCGGCGCGGCGGGGCCTGATCCTCGTCGATACGAAATACGAGTTCGGCCGCGACCGCGACGGCAACATCCTGCTCGCCGACGAGGTCCACACGCCCGACAGCAGCCGCTATTGGTTCGCCGAAAGCTATCCGGCGAGATTCGCCGCCGGCGAGCCGCCCGAGGCTTTCGACAAGGACGTGCTGCGCCGCTGGGTCGCCGCGCGCTGCGACCCCTACAAGGACGCCATCCCGCCAATCCCGCCCGAGATCGTCGCGCGAACCGCCGAAATCTATATCGACGCCTACGAGCGAATTACCGGGCAGGTTTTCGCGGCTGCGCCCGGCGCGCCGCTGGCCCGCATCCGCGACAACCTGCGGCGGTACTTTTAGCCGCGCAGCGCCTCGCTCAGCGCGGCGAGGGCGTTGAGGGCGGGGGCGAGGCCGCTATAGGGGCCGGTTTGGATTACCGTCTCGACGATTTCCTCGCGCGTGAGACCGGCGTTCAGCGCGGACTGACCGAATTTCTGGACTTGGCCGACGAGGCGCAGCGCCGTGAAGGCGGCGACGGCGACGAGCGCGCGCTGCCGGAATTCCAGGCCGGGGCGGTGCCAGATCGCGCCGTAGCCGTATTGGATCGCGACCGGGTAAAGCGCCTGGGTCGCGGTATTGTCGGGCGCCGCGTAGCCGTCGTAGCCGCGATTGCCGTGCAGCCGCTCGAGCAGGGCGCGGCCTTGCCGGTCGAGCTCGTCGAGTTCGTCGCGGGGCGGCGGGTCCGCGGGCAGCTCGATGCCGCGCTCGGCGAAGACCGCCTGCGCCGTCGCGAGCGCATCCTCGGTGGCCGGCAGCCCCGCGTAGATGCCGCATTGGACGAAGATCTCGGCGATCGCCCGCGCGTCGAGCCCGAGATCGAGCGCCGCGCCGACATGGCGGCGCAGGTGGTTGTGGCGCTGCACCGCGCAGAGCGCGGCGAGCGCGGCGACCATGCGGTCTTCGAGAGCGAGGCCGGGCCGCGCCCAAACCGCACCGAAGGCCAGCTCGGCGCGGAGATCGTTGAGGCCGGGCGCCAGCTCTGGACCGGCGTCGGGTCCGAACAGCTTGAGCCGCAACGCCTTGCCGTCGCGGCGCAATTCCTCGCGCGTCGTCATCCTCGCATCCCCGTTTGACGCATCGCCCGCTTCAGCCTAACACACGCGCGGGCGGAAACCGGGGAGGACAGCACGTGCTCGAAACGACGATCGCCGGCAGCCTGCCCAAGCCCTCCTGGCTCGCCGAGCCGAACAAATTGTGGCCGGAATGGCGCCTCCAGGGCGAGGCTCTGGCCGAGGGGAAACGCGACGCCACGCTGCTCGCGCTGAAAACCCAGGAGGCCGCCGGCATCGATATCGTCAGCGACGGCGAGATGTCGCGTCAGCATTTCGTGCACGGCTTTCTGGAAGGGGTTGAGGGCGTCGACTTCAACAGTCGCGTGAAGATGGGCATCCGCGACAATCGCTACGAGGCGATGTGCCCGACGGTCACCGGCCCGGTGCGCCGCGCCCGCAGCATTCACGCCGCCGAGGCCGCGACCGCGCGCGCCCACACGGCCCGGCCGCTCAAATTCACCTTGCCCGGTCCGATGACGATCGTGGACACGCTGGCCGACGCTCATTACCGCGACCGCGTGGCGCTGGCGATGGCCTTCGCCTCCGCGCTCAACGAAGAGGCGCGCGAGCTGGCCGCGGCCGGGATAGACATCATCCAGTTCGACGAGCCGGCCTTCAACGTCTACATGGACGCCGCCGCCGATTGGGGCGTTGCGGCGCTGCACCGGGCGATCGAGGGGGTCGGGTGCAAGACCGCGGTCCACATCTGCTACGGCTACGGCATCAAGGCCAATATCGATTGGAAGGGCACGCTCGGCGCCGAATGGCGGCAATACGAGCGCGTGTTTCCGGCGCTGGCGGCCAGCCGGATCGACCAGGTTTCCCTCGAATGCGCGAACTCGCATGTGCCGCTGGAGCTGATGGACCTGCTCGCCGGCAAGGATGTGCTGGCCGGGGTCATCGACGTCGCCACCGATCGGGCGGAAACCCCGGACGAGGTCGCCCGCACGATCGAATCGGTCCTGCGGGTCGTGCCGGCGGAGCGTCTCTTTCCGTGCACCAATTGCGGGATGGCGCCGCTGGACCGGCATCTGTCGGAGCGGAAGCTGGCGGCGCTGGCGGCCGGGACGGCGCTGGTGCGCGGCCGATAGCCTGTCACAGCGCGGCGGCGACCTCGCGCAGAATTTTGCGCGCCCAGATGATCGCCGGCTGCTCGCCGAACTCCCTGTGCCAGATCGACATGATCTCGAAGGCCGGCGAGGGATAGGGCGGGTCGATCAGCTTGAGCCGGAACCGCGCCTCGAAGGCCTCGGCGAGCCGGCGCGGCAGCAGCGCGGCGATATCCGACTGTCCGATCGACACCAGCGCGGCGAGGAAGTGCGGGGTCGTCACCGCCACCGTGCGGCGCAATCCGCGCGCGGCGAGCACGCCTTGCAGCACGCCGGCGTCGCTGCGCGTGACCATGCGTTCGAGGCCGTGATCGACCACATAGCCGTCGATCGCGCGCTCGTCCTCGCCGGTCGCGGAGATCACCAGATGCGGGAGCTGGGCCAGCCGCTCCAGTGTCAGCTCCTCCTTGGCCGCCGGGTGGTCGGCGTTGATCACCCAGACCCGCGTGTCGCGCAGCAGCGGCTCGGCCGACGCCCATTCGGGGAGGCGGCGATAGCTGCCGATCGCCAAATCCGCCCGTCCGGCGCGCAACGACTCGGCGACGCCGAGGTTGCTCGGCAGCACCCGGACCTCGGCGCCGGGTGCCTCGGCCCGCAATCGGGCCACAAACGCCGGCAGCACCACGGCTCCGGCATATTCCGTACACGTAAAAGTGAACCGCCGAGTTGTCTCGGTCGGCACGAAGTCGCTCGGCGACAACGCCAGTTCGAGCTGCAGCAGGCCTTGACGAAGCCGCGGCGCGATCTCGGCGGCGCGGGCCGTCGCCTGCATCCCGTCGGGGCCGCGGACGAACAATTCGTCCTTTAAAAAATAGCGAAGGCGGCCCAGAGCGTGGCTTATCGCCGACTGACTGAGGCCGAGCCGCTCGCCGGCGCGGGTCGCGCTGCGGGCCTCGATCAGCGCATCGAAGACCCGCAGCAGGTTCAGGTCGAGCGATCCAATATGAACATCATTCATGGCAGACGTACTAAAATTGCATTTGCATCATGATACATCGTCGGTAGAAAGTGAAGCCGTTAAGAAATCCAATTCGATCGAGGTTCTGCAATGTCCAGTTTAGTTAAAGCCACTGTGCTCGGTCTTGGGTTGATCGCGGGCGCCTCGTTCGCCGCGCAGGCCCAGACCTCCGATAACGTGTCGGCGCTCCCGCCGGGCGGCGGGAATGTCCCCAGCGCGGTCGCGCCGTCGGGCAATTATATCGGTCCCAACCTCGGCGGCGGCACCAACGCCGGAGGCCAGGCGCACACCCAGGAGATCGTCCCGTCGCAGGCTTATGTCGGCCCCGCGCCGGGCGCCGGAAACGGCCATATGCCCGCGCATTTCGATAAGCCGGCCGGGTATGACCAGGACCGCAACATGGATCCCTACGCCGCCGGTCAGGGCCCCAAGCTCAACTAGCTTCGCACGTTTGATCGAACGGTCATCGGGCCGGCGCCGCGGGGTGCCGGCCCGGTTTCGTTTCAGGCGGCTGTGGCGACGATGAACATCCGCCGGAATGGGAACAGGGTCTTGCCGTCGGGCCGTCGCGGATAGGCGCGGTCGACAAGCTCGGTGTAGGCGGCCTCGAACTGGCCGCGCTCGGGCTCCTCGAGCGCCGCGAGGAGCGGGGATAGCCAGGTCGATTTGGTGTATTCCTTGACCGCGTGCTCGCCCTCAAGCACCTGCAGGTATTCGGTCTCCCACATGTCGAGCCTGGCCGCCAGCGGCACTAGCAGGTTGTAATAGAAGGCCGGCTCCGCGACCGGCGCGGGCCTCAACAGCGGTTCCAGCCTCGCGCGCCAGGGGCCCATCCGTACCGCCTCGCCCATCGAGGTGTGCGACGGCGCGCCGAAATTGCGCGGGATCTGCACCGCGAAGGTGCCGCCCGGCGCGAGGCTCTTGAACAGCGCCACGAAGACCGGCGCGTGGTCCTCGATCCAGTGCAGCGCGGCGTTGGAATAGATCACGTCGGGAGGCTGCGCCGGGAGCCAGGCCGCGAGATCGGCCTGCTGCCACTCGATCCGCGGGAGATCGGCTTTGGCCTTGGCGAGCATCTCGGCGGAGCCGTCGACCCCAACGATCCGCGCTTCCGGCCAACGCTCGGCGATAAAGCGGGTGACGTTGCCGGCGCCGCAACCAAGGTCGTAAACCAGCTTTGGCGCGGCGGCCTCGATATGGCCGAGCAGGTCGATCGCCGGGCGAAGCCGCGGCCCGGCGAATTTAAGGTACTGTCCGGGATCCCAAGCCATTGTGCTCTTTCGCGTTATGCCGGGTCGAAGGCGGAAACGCCGGTGCGCGCCCGCCACGGATGCGGCTTGACGCCGGCGCCTGCCAGCATGTCGCCGAGGCGCCAGCCGGCAAGGCTACGTTGCGCCAGGCCGGGTCCGGTCCACAAGTCAAAGCCGCTCCATGGAACGAAGGGACTGCGCCTGCCATAAGCCCAGACCTCGACGCGGAGCGACCGACCGATACTCGGGCCGCGCGCGTGAAAGCCGTAGGTGTCGGCGACGACCAGCGTATTGGCCGGCACCGCGAAGACCCGCGGCGGCGGAAGGCGGAGGGTCGCCAGCTCGCCCTCGCCGAGACGGAACGAGCCCCGCCGAATTTCGGCGTTGGGGGAGCTGTCGGCGCAAAGGCTCATCTCGCGCTCCCATTCGAGCCGCTCCGGCGTCAGCCGATGCGAACCGGGAACATAGGTGAACGGCCCCGCATCGGCGGCGATTTCGGTCAAGAACAGCCAGGCTTTGACCGTCGGGTGGAAGGTATCGGCGTGGAGCGCGGTTTGCGGGTCGGGCGGTCCGTCCGCCGCATGGCGCAGGATGCTCTGGATCCACACGACCGGCTCGGCGTCGCGGCTGCCGATATAGCGGATCAGCCCGCCCCAGACAGGCGAACCAAGTACCGCGGAAAGCGCGGGGACCGCTGCCCGCAGCCCCGGACCGAGCGCCATCTTGCGCATCACCGTGTCGCCCTCGACGATCTCGCGCAGCCCAGCCCGATAGGCCTGAAGCTGCGCGACAAGGGCGGTAAACGCCTCTCGCGGCAGGAAATCACGCTTTTCGACAAACCCGTCGCGGGCGAAATCCTCTCGGTCCGCATCGGAGACGAGCCCGGCGAGCCGCCGCCGGCGCGATTCGGCAACGCGATGGGCGAGGACGACACGGGAGGCGTGCAAGCCGCGCCGGTTGAGGCAGCGGCTGCCGATCAGCCCGTTGCGCTCGAACGATTTGGCGGAGGTGGCCAGCTGCGCTGCCCAGAGCGGAACCAGCGCTGCCCTGCCGATTCGCGCCAGCATTTCAGTCGCCCTGCGTGTTCTCGTGCGACAGGGAAGCCTTGTCGCCGGCCCCGGCCGCTTTCGCGATACGCTCCACCGCTCGGCGCGGCAAGTCGATGAGCCAGGCGGGGATCGATTTTACCGCGCGCCACGCCACCGTCGGCGCACCGGGCACGGCGATCACCGGACGGCCGCGTTCGAGGCTCCTGCGGATATAGGCGGCGGCCCGGTCGGTCCCGGTCGCGACAAGGCGCGGGTCGCCGCCACGCCGGATGATTTGTGTTGCCAGCATGCTCGCACGGACGATCGAAACCCCTACCTTGCTGGGCTTCTCGTGCCGCCGCAGCGATTTGGCGTAGGCCAGCAGTCCGGCCTCACCCGCGGTGAGGTCGGGTTGGCCCGCCAGCTCCGCCCTGCCGGCAAGGGCGCCGATCACGGCGATGTGCCCGCGCTCGCGTAGCCGCATCCGGTCGAGCAGCCGGTTCAAGCCGGCGAACAGGTCGAGGCTTGTCGCCTGCGCGAGGATCAGATCGACCGGAGCATGGCGGTCGAAGTACTCGATCTTCTCGATTGTCGCGGCCGTGTCGTCGAGGTCGCCGGGCAGCGTATCGACCTGGGCGCCGCGGCGGATGCAGTCGCCGGCCGCGGTCGCCAGCGACTCCGCGCTGCCGCCGACCAGGCACAGCCTCGCGCCAGGCTCGGCATAGGCGCGGGCGAGGGCGAGGCCGATCCCGTCCGCGGCGCCGGTCACCACGATCGTCCGGGCGCTGCGGCGCGGCCGCCGCGCGGCGAGCTCGTCGTTCGAGAGAGCGGGCAACGGATAGAGCCCTGTCTCCAGCCGCTCGACCATCCCGGCGATGGCGCGGGACTTGGCCTCGGCGGTGTGGAACCCGCCGGGCACTTGCGTTGTCCCGGCGAGCGCCCGCAAGAAATCGGCGTTGAGAATCGGGTCTGGAACCGTCGGTGCGTGCCAGAACTCGTCGAGACGTCCCTGATGCGTGAGGCCCGGTATATCGTAGATCGCGTTGCCGAGAACCTTGACCGGAATGCCGTGATAGAGCGCGGTGATACCGGTCGTGCTGTTGACGGTAACGATGCCGGCCGCGTGGCACAAAAGCTCGTTCGGAATACCGTCCTCGAGCACCGAAACGCGGTCCTCGACCCGTCCTTCGCGCGCGAGGCGGCGGATCAGCCGGCGCCAGCTCATCAGCCCATTGTCGAGCGGATGCACGACCGCGACGAGCTTTTTCTGGCTGCCGCTGGCGGCAAACGATTCGACGACGTGGCGAACCGCCTCGCGCGCGTCGGCGAAGGGCGAGTTGGCGCGGAGCTGGAAATCGGTCGCGAGCTGCAGCGGGAACAGAAAATATGAGCCGGGATCGCCTTGCAGCTCGGCCTTGGCCGCTTTCGTCCGGGGACGCGTCAGCCGCCGCCGAACGAGCGCGGCGAGCCAGCCGGCGTATTCCGCGAACGGGTGGTGGATGCCGTGCCAGCGATAATGCGGGTAGAACGGACGGCCCAGTACCTGCGGCACGGTAAAGGCGACGTCGAGCGCGGCCACGAGCCGGAAAGGGGCGTTGAAGCGGACGTGGAAATCGGGCTCGGGCAGGCCGGCGGCGAGCTCGCGGATCGCGGCCGGGTCGCGCGGGAAGCGCGAATAGGTGGTCATCCCATCGTATTCGAAGGTGACCCAACCCGGCCGCAGATAGCCGAAATCGGTGCAGATCACGGCGATGCCGCGCGCCCGCGCCTCCTCGGCGGCAACCAGATGATAGGGGCGCCGGTCGCCGACCATGATCATGTCGGTGACCCGATGCTCGTCGAGGATCGCCCCGATATAGTCGCGCCACTCGTCGAAGCGGCCGCGGAACCGGCTTGCCGGCAGCCGCCAGAAAATCTGCTCGCCGAGGTGCAGATCGACGCGGTGAACGCTGTGTCCGCGCGCGATCAGGGCGCGCCCAAGCTCCGAAAAGAACGGCGATAGCGGTCCTTGCAGAAACAGGAATGAGCGCATCGCTAGGCCGGGTCGAAAGCGGAGCGGTGGCCGCGGTCGCGCCAACGCTGGCGGCCCAGCCCCGCCGCCTCCATCAGATCGAGCGACTTCCAATGCCATACCGGCTTACGCGCGCCGAGCGCGGCGATCGACCATGGGTCGAGTCCGCTCCACGGCAGGAACGGGTTTCGCCGTCCAAAGGCCCAAATCTCGACCCGCTGGACCGGACCGCTGCTGGCGCCCCGGGCGTGGAAGCCGAACGTGTCGGCGACGACGAGCGTATTCGCCGGCACGGCAATCGCCCGCGGCTCCGGCAGGTTCATCGCCGCGAGCTCGGACGACGTCACCCGGCGGATCAGGCGCGGCTCGCCGCGGCGGTAGTCGTTTCCGGCCGGGCGGCTCGCGGCAATGCTCATCCGCCGTTCCCAGGCAAGCCGCTCGGGGGTGAGCCGGTGCGATCCGGGCACGTAGACGAACGGCATTGTGTCCGCCTCGACGTCGTTGAGAAACAGCCAGGCCTTGACGGTGGGGTGGAAGGTGTCGGTGTGCAGATCGGTCTGCGGATCGGCGGGGCCGTCGCAGACGCGGCTGAGGATGGTCTGGATGTAGATCATCGGCGCCGCCGCCGCCGCGCCCGCGTAAAAAATCAGGTCGCGATAGAGCGGCGCCTCGATCAGCGCGCGCGCCGCCGGAACCCGCCGCAGCACGGCCGGGTCCAGCGCGATGTGCCGGGTGACCGTGTCCCCCTCGACCATTTCACGGGCGGGGGCGCGCAACGCCTTTACCTGCTCGACAAGATCGCCGAAGACGGTGGCGGGCAGAAAGTCTCGCTTAACGATGTAGCCGTCGCGATCGAGGGCGGCGCGCTCGGCGGGGTCGAGACGGGCGGCGAGGGCGCGGCGGCGTCCCTTCGCGAGGCGGTGCGCGATCCGCACGCGCGCAGTGTGGAGGCCGCGCTCGTTAAGGCGCAGACTGCCTATCACCGGATTGCGGGCGAAGAATTTTTCCTGTGTCGCCACCTGCGCGACCCAGAATGGCATCAGCAGGGTATTGCGCAGCAGCGCGCGCATCGCCTGTCTCCCCCTCTCCCCATGTTCTTGCATTACGAGAATTCCGCCGCGCCCGTCCCCCGTCGGACGCGGAAACTTTCAGCTTTTTTTCCGGCCGGCCCAGGACACTTCGTTAATTTTTATGTCCTTTATGTGCTGGCCGTTTGGTTAGGGCCAATCTTTACCCTCCTTCCGGCCATGTCTACGGTTTTTTCCGCGCATTCTACCAAACGTTCAGCATCAGATTGCGCGGGCTTGGCGAAAGGCCGCGATCGCCCCGTCATCGTAGCCGAGTTCGGCGAGAACGGCGTCGGTATCGGCGCCCATTTCGCGCGGCGGTGTTTCGATCGACGGGCCGCCATGAGCAAATTTAAACGCGGCCAGCGGCACGGCGAACGGCCCGTCGACCCCGGGAGCCGATTCAATTCGATGCCAGACGCCCCGGTCCTCGAAATGCGGGTCGGCGATCGCCTCGGCCATCGTGCGCACCCGCGCCGCCGGGACGTGGCGGGCCTGGAAATAGGCCTCCCATTCGTCGGCGGTCTTGGTCTTGATGATATCGGCGATGATCGCCGCTTCGGTGTCCCGGTGTTCGGCGCGGCTCTCGTTGTCGGTCTTGATCATGTCCTCGCGGCCGACCGCCCGCCAAAACCGCGCCTGCTGCCGGATATTGCTGGCGCCGATCATCACCATGCCTTCCTTCGCGTCGTAGGCGCTGTTCGTCGCGTAAGGCTGCTTGTTGCCGTGCGGCCTGGGCTCGGTGCCGTTGCGGAAATACCCGGTCATCAGCGAAGCCTGCATCATCATCGCGACGCCGAGCATGGCGAGATCGATATGCTGGCCCTTGCCGGTGCGCTCGCGCTGAAACAGCGCGGCGGCAAGCGCGAAGGCGCCCATCGTGCCGGTCGCGTAGTCGACCGCGGGCGCGCCGATCTTGATCGGGTTGACCTCCTCGGTGCCGGTCGAGGCCATGATGCCGCTGGTCGCCTGGATCACGTGGTCGTAGGCGGTCTGGTTGCGCCGCGTTCCGTCCTGACCGAAAGCCGAGATCGAGCAGTAGATGAGGCGCGGGTTGATCTTTAGCAGGGCTTCGTAGCCGAGCCCGAGCGCTTCGAACGCGCCGGGCCGGTAGTTCTGCACCAGCACGTCCGCCTTCGCGGCCAGCTTCTTCAGAATGTCGCGGCCGCCCTCGGTCTTCAGGTCCAGCGTGATCGACCGCTTGTTCGATCCCTGGGTCAGGAACGAGGTGCCCATGTTCTTGCGGTTGAGCGCCCGGTCGGTACCGCTGTCGCGGCTCTGGTCGGGGTCGTCGGGATGCTCGACCTTGATGACGTCGGCGCCGAGCACCGCGAGCTGATAGGCCGCGAACGGGCCCGCCAGCACATGCGTGATGTCGATGATGCGGATGCCCTCGAACGGTCGGGTCATGGCGGTGTCCTGCAAATGGCCTCGGCGCATCGTCGTCCAAAAATCGTTGACACGGAAGGGCCGGCGCGATTCAAGGAATCGGGGCCGGGGGGCTGGCCCAAGGCGGGGGACGGCGCCGGCGTGACGAGACGGCGTTTCGCATCTTGGTGTTGCGCGATCGCGGTGCTGGCGGCGATGCCGGCATCGGCGCGCGATCAGGCGTCGACGCGCGAAACCGTGACGTTCGGCGACGGCACCGGCCAGTCGGTTACCGTGATCCGCGGCACCCCGAATCTAGCCTCGTTCCCCCCAATCCGGGAAAAGCGGGTCGAGACGGTTCGCTTTGCCGATCCCGGCCTCGCCCCGGTCACGGTCATCCGCGGCCTCGCGCCGCCGGGGCATGGCGGGCTGGGCCTGTTCCGGCCGGCCTCGAGCGGCGAGCTCGACCGGATCGCCTTCGCGGTCGAGGGGGTCGAAAGCGGGCATGGCACCAACCTGCGCATGTGGCGGACGGAGCCCAACGGGCCGCAGGGACCGATGCAGGTGAGCCTGGCGGCGGCGCTCGATGTCGGCGGCGGCGACCGCTTCGACGTCCGGGCCAACCGGCAGCTCGGCAAGGCCTTTCTCGCGCGGATGTACGAGCGCTACGGCAACTGGCCCGACGCGTTGGCGGGCTACAATTGGGGGCCGGGCAATGTCGATGCGTGGATCGCCGCCGGGCGGCCGGAAGACAAGCTGCCGTTCGAAACTGCCCGCTATATCGAGATGGTCCTGCGCGACGCGCTGGTCGGAAAGGTTCGGCTCTAACCCGCGCGAAACAGCATCGTGTCGCCGAGCGACGAAGGCAGCGCGACCGCGACCGCCTCGTTTCCGCCGGGCAGCGCGACGCGGCGGCGGGCGATGCCGGATCGGTCGAGGCAGTCTTCCAGGCGGGAGAGGTCGGCAACGAGGATCGTCGCCGCGACAAAGCACGGCAAGCTTCCCGCCGGCGCGATGCCCATGCGCTCGCCGAGCAGCGCCGGGGTCGCGACATGGATCGCGCCCCGGTCGAGCCGGATTGTCATCACCTCGCCGCGCGGCTGCGCCGGGCGGCCGGTAAAGCGGGCGAAGCGGGCGGCGGGCTCCGCCGGGTCGTCGGCGGCGATCCACAGCGCGTTGAGCGCAAAGGCGCCGTTCGGGTGGTCGAGATAGTCGTCGCGCCAGACGAGATGCTCGGTGTGGTGGGTGAGGAACTGCGCGCGTCCCTCCGGCATCGTGCCGTGCGCGACGCGCGCGATCGAAAAGCATGCGTCCTCGGTGACGCCGCCGAGGGTCACCGGCCGCCGCATATCGACGAGCGGCAGCGTCGGAAACCCGGCGCCGGCGAGGCGTGCGTGCTCGCCCGCGGCATCGGCGGTGCCGAAGGCGGCGAGATGAAGCCCGACATGGTCGGCGATGCGCTCGTTAAGCTGCCGGGACAGCGGGCTGTCGCTGGTCGCCACCAGCAGCTCGACATAGCCGTTGCGCAGCATCGCGCAGCGATTGCCGGTGCCCGATAGCACGGTCGCGCCGCCCTCGCGGTTGGTCTGCGCGGTAAACGGCGTCAGGCGAAACCCGCAGGATTCAAGCGCAGCCGCCGCCGGCTCCATCGTCGGCACGAAATGCGCAATGTGATCGAGAAAAACCGCGCCGGGCCCGGCAAGTTGCGGTGTCGTCATGTATTCTCCCCGCGATAAAACACCGCTAGCCACACGGTCGGCTGCGTCGAATCTGTCCACTCGACCCGGTGCCGCTTGTGCGCTGGGATGGCGACCCAGTCGCCCGGCCGCATTTCCCGGTCGCCGCTCTCGTCGGCGAAGCGCAGGCGGGCGACACCGCTGAGCACGGCGACGAACTCGGCCTCGTCCTGA
>DASUIE010000102.1:0-18241 GCA_036273175.1 Allostellaceae bacterium | reverse complement strand
ACATGCAGCTTGCCGGAGGGGTAGGGAAACATCTCGAGGACGTAGTATTTCTTCCGTGACGGGTCGTCCTTGGCCGCGAACGAGCCGCGCTCGGCCCAGCGCTTCTGCCATATCGTTTCGGTCTCACGAAAGTTGTAACGCGACATCTCAATTCCCGGGGCGGCGCAATACCGCAGCCTACATCATGCTGCGGTATTCTTCGGCGTGAAGATGGCGCGCGCGCAGCAGAATCGTGTTTTCGAGATTGTCGACGACCTCGCGGTTGACCGTGCTTTTCTTCCACGCGCCGCCCGGATCGCGCTCCTCGCGGTCGACCGTGACCGCCAGCGAATCCGAGCGCAGCGCGACCGAGAGCACATAGACCGAGACCCGGAGCCGCTCGTCGGGCTTGTTCGGGGGCGAATACCACTCGGTCTGCAGCATGCCCGTGTCCGGGTCTTCCGCCGCGAGCGGCACAAAGCTCAGCGCGTCATGCGCGGCGTTCCACAGGCTGCGGCTGACCTGCGGGCCGAGCCGCGGGCCTTTGGCCGCGATCTCCGACGGCTTCTTGGCCAGGCCGATCATGGTCCAGATCGTCGATTCGGTATCCATCTCGTCGACGTGCTTCGCTTCCGCCGGCGGTTTTGCGGTTCCCGAATCGGCTGTCTTGTCCGCGCCGCAGCCGGCGGTCAGCAAGCAAAGGCTTGCGGCAAACGCGGGCAGCACGCGGTATAAAGATGACGGCATTTGCTCGATCCCCGGCGCCGCGGACGCGAAAGCCGCAGCGTCGGCAAAAACTTGTGCCAGGAATGGAGCGGATATGGAAGGGGTGATTGCGGCCAACCTCGGCGCGGTGCGCGCCCGGATCGCTGCCGCCGCCGAGGGCGCCGGCCGCGACCGCGATGGAGTGTCGCTGGTCGCCGTCAGCAAGACCCAGCCGGCCGACGCGGTGCGCGGGGCGCTGCGAGCGGGACAGCGCGTGTTCGGCGAGAACCGGGTGCAGGAGGCGCTCGGCAAGTTTCCCGGCCTCCGCGACGAGTTTCCGGATCTCGTGCTGCATCTGATCGGCCCCTTGCAGACCAACAAGGTGCGCGATGCGGTGGCCCATTGCGACGCGATCGAGACGGTCGACCGCCTCCGCCTTGCCGAGGCGCTGTCGCGCGAGATGGAACGCAGCGGCAAGCGCCCGCCCTGCTATATCGAGGTCAATACCGGCGAGGAGCCGCAGAAATCCGGTGTCGCCCCCAACGCGGCCGATGCCTTTATCGCCGATTGCCGCGGCCGTCTCGGCCTGCCGGTCGTCGGGCTGATGTGCGTGCCGCCGCATGACGAAAACCCGGCGCCGCATTTCGCGCTGCTTCGGGAGATCGCCCGGCGCAACGGCCTTGCGGGTCTGAGCATGGGAATGAGCGCCGATTACGAGGTCGCGATCCGCTTGGGCGCGACCCATGTGCGCGTCGGCACCGCGATCTTCGGCGCCCGGCGGACGATAAGCGCGGCGGCGGAGTGACGCTAGAGCAAGTGCCCGCTGCGCGTGGCCTTGGTGCGCAGGTAGCGTTCGTTATGACCGTTGGCGGGGAAGACGTGCGCCACCCGCTCGATGACGGCGATGCCGTAGCGCTCCAGGGCGGCGACCTTTTCCGGGTTGTTGGTCAACAGCCGCACCGCGTTGAAGCCGAGTTGGCGCAGCATCTCGGCGGCCGGAAGATAAACCCGCTCGTCGGCGTCGAAGCCGAGCTGCTCGTTGGCGTCGATCGTGTCGAACCCGGCGTCTTGGAGCTGATAGGCGCGCAGCTTGTTGACCAGGCCGATGCCGCGGCCTTCCTGGGCCAGATAGAGCAGGGCGCCGCCGCCGGCTTCGGCGATCGCCGCGATCGCGCCGCGCAGCTGCTCGCCGCAGTCGCAGCGCAGGCTGCCGAGCCGGTCGCCGGTAAAGCATTCGGAATGGAGGCGCACCAGCACCGGTCCGTCCGTGGGCGGGGCGCCGATCACGATCGCCAGATGCTCGGGGCCGCCATCGCCGGGACGAAACGCGATCAGCCGCGCATCCTCGGCACCCTCGAGCGGCACGCGGGCCTCGGTGACCAGGGTGAGGCCGGTCATCGCCGCGTGGCGCTGCATCACCGCGCCGACATCGACCTTTGCCAGGTCGGGACGGCGGCGGGCCAGGGCGGCCTCCGCCGGCGCCAGCGGCAGGACCACGGCGGCGGGCAGCAACGCGGCGAGCTTGGCCAGCGTCACCGCCGCGACCGATGCGGCGTTGGCGGGCCACAGCTTTGGCCCGAGGCCGGGCGGCTCGACGCCGAGCGAAGCCGCGGGATCGGCGAGGTTGCGGATCACCGCGGCTGAGAGGTCGGCGGCGATGGCGATGGAGACCGCGCCCGCCATCGCATCCTTGGGCGCGATGCCGAGCGCGACGGCGCGCCGGCCGGTCAGGACGACTCCGAGCCGCCGCGCCGAAAGCTGGCGCAGCCGCGCCAGGTTGTGCTCGCTCGCCAATTCGCCGGCGATCGCCAGCACCGACCCGCCGAGCAGGACCGGCTCGCCGCGGCGAAACAGCGTGATGGCGTCGTCGAGTGTCGGGGAAGGACCGGCGCGGTTAGCCAATTTTCACCTCTTGCCTCCCCATAATATGTGGCGGCGCTCGGCTTTCCAGCCCCTTGCGCGCATATCTGCCTGGACGGGGCCGGATTTCCAGGACTAGCACGGGAGTGCCCGGGGATGGTAAACGGGGCCGTTGCGAATAACGCGGGAGCCGTGACGCCGCTTGGCGTTACCCCCCGCGAGGACAGGGGATGGTCGAAGGATCGATGCGCGCCGGCCGCCGGATATTGATCGTCGATGACGACGTGGCGTTGCGCCAGTCGCTCGCCGAGCAGCTCGAGCTGCATGCCGAGTTCGCCAGCGTCGAATGCGGCACCGCGGCGACGGCGCTCGAAGTCGTCGGCCGCGAGCGGTTCGACGCGGTCCTTCTCGATATCGGCCTGCCCGACATGGACGGGCGCGACCTGTGCCGGGCCATGCGCCAGGCCTCGGTGACCGCGCCGATCGTCATGCTGACCGCCGCGGACAGCGAGGCCGACACCGTGTTTGGCCTCGATGCCGGCGCCAACGACTATGTGACGAAGCCATTTCGCCTCAGCGTCCTGCTGGCGCGGCTGCGGGCGCATCTGCGCCAGAGCGAGCACAGCGACGAGGCCGTGTTTGCGATCGGTCCATACTCGTTCCAGCCAGGCGTGAAGCTGATGACCGATTCGGCGCGGCGAAAGAAGGTGCGGCTGACCGAGAAGGAAACGGCGATCCTCAAATACCTCTACCATGCCGGGGACCGCGCGATCGACCGCGACACGCTGCTCGGCGAGGTCTGGGGCTACAATGCCGGGGTGACGACGCATACGCTCGAAACCCACGTCTATCGGCTGCGGCAAAAGATCGAGCGCGATCCGACCCATGCCGAGATCCTGATCACCGAGCCCGGCGGGTATCGACTGCTGCCGTGACCCAACCGGCCGGCGAGCTGATCATCGTCACCGCCGCCGATCGCGGCTATTTCCCGCTTCTTCAAGACAATGTGGCGTCGGTTCGCGCGCTGCGCGCCGAGGTGCCGATCGGCGTCCTCGATCTCGGGCTCGACGCCGATCATCGTACCTGGCTAGAGGGACAGGCGGTGAGTATCGTGCGGCCGGGCTGGGATGTCGATTTTCCGGGCCAGGCCCGGACCCCGGAGACGCTGAAGGCTCAGGTGGCGCGGCCATTCCTGCCGAGACATTTCCCGTATTACGAGATGTATCTGTGGCTCGACGCCGATGCCTGGCTCCAGGATTGGCGCGCGGTTGAAATGTACCGTACCGCCGCCGGGCGAGATCGCCTCGCCATCGCGATCGAGATAGACCGTGCCTACAAGCGCCACTACAAGCGCCCCAAGCTGTTCGGCCGCACGCTGGCGTGGAAGAACTACCGCGAGGCATTCGGCTGGCGCGTGGCAGACCGGCTCGGACGCAACCCGATGGTCAATTGCGGCGTCTTCGCGTTGCACCAAACGGCGCCCCATTGGAGCGCGTGGCAGCGGCTGACCGCGCAGGTGCTGCGGCGCACCCGCTTTTTTTATGTCGAGCAGATCGCGCTGAACTATGCGGTGTTCGCCGAGCATCTTCCGGTCAATCTGCTGCCGAGCTACTGCAACTGGATGGCGGGAGATGCCGCGCCCGCTTTCGACGCCGCCCGCGGGTTGTTTGTGGAGCCCTATGCGCCGAATGAGGTGATCGGCGTCATGCACCTCGCCGGTCCGGAGCAGAAGACCCAGGTGTTCCGGCTCGACCGGCTCGAGGGCGGCACGGTCGAGACCTCGCTGCGCTACGGCCCCAGCCGCGAGGTTGCCGGGCTCGGCAGCGCCAGCACGTTGCGGGCCTCCGAGCCGGCGCAGGCACCCGTCGCCCGCGTGTAATCCCCGGTCGAGGCGGCGAGCGCGCCGTAATCGTGCGGCACGGTGATGATGTCATAGCCGAGATCGGTCGGCACATAGCCGCCAGGCCAAGCTCGGCGGAGCGCGTCCGTCAGCGCCTTCCGCTGCGCCCCCGCTCAGCGGCGCAGCCGCTTTTGGCGAAAGCGGTAGAGCCGTTTCAGCAGCCGGGGCAGGTCGGCGTCACTTCGATCCGTCGCCGAACCCGCCGCCGCTCCGCGCGCGGCCGAGGCGCTTGTCGAGGCTGCGCCGCCAGCGCGCGAGGTGGCGGTGGCGGTGCTTCCAGGCTTCGGCCTCGATCAGGCCCAGGGTCGCGGGCGCGGCGGCGAAGGGAGCGATATCGTCGAGTGCCGTCGGCGGGTGCGCCGGATTGTAGAGCAGGGCCATGCCGGAGGTCGTCCCCGGCAAAATCCGCGCGACGAAACCGGTCTCGGCGACGATACGGTCGATCCCCGGCTGCAGCGCGAAATTGGCGACGTCGTGGAACAGATAGAGGCAGCCGGGCGCGCCGAAGGGTCGGACCGCGCGGAAATCGAGCTGTACCTGCTCGATCGAGTGATAGCCGTCGATGAAGACGAAATCGAGCGGGGCGAGGTCGGTCTCGGCGAGAATGCGGGGCACGTCGCCGGGCGACTTCCCTTCGACGACGCGCGCCGCCAAAGCTTCCTCGGCGGCGATCCGGTTGGTGAAGGCGATTCCGTCCAGCGCGTTGCGGTCGAACCCGGCGTCGATCGCGACGATCTGCGCGGTCGGGTTCAACAAGGCCAGGGCGAGCGTGCTCCAGCCTGCCGCGTTGCCGATCGCGAAGAGCCGCTCGGGCCGGAACCGGGCGAACAGGCATTCGAAAAAATAGATCTCCTGCATCGCGATGCCGAGCCCGTTGGTGACGCTTGCCCCGTCCTTGAAGAACCAGGTGAAGGGCGCGTTCGGAAAACCGGCGAACCGGGTGGGGCTGAGCCCGGTGGCCACGGTGATCCCGCGGCTCTCGTACAGCGCTACGAGCCGGGCGATGATCGGCATCGGCTACGGTCCTCCCCGATAGCCGCGCGCGATATACAGCCGATAGGTGCGACTGCCCTCGGGTCCGGGCGAGATCGTGATCTCGCCGAGCGGCGCCCACTCGGCGAAAAGCGGCCGCATCTGGCTGGCCAGCCCGTGCACCGTCACCGCCAGAAAGTCGCCGCCGCGGTGGTTCGCGAGATTGTTGGTCAGGGCCCACTGGTCCTTGACGCCGGGGATCGGGCTCCAGATCGCCGCATCGAGCGGATGCGGGCGGATGTTGTAGATCAAGGCCGCGAGCACCTCGCGGTCGTCGGCCAGCAGGGTGAGGCCCGGATGGGCTTTCAGCGCCGCCCCGACCGCGTCGCCGAGGCGGTGCCAGCCGCGCAGCCGGTGCAGCGGGTCGAGCTTGGCCGGCAGCGAATGGCCGAGCGCGGCGGCGGTGCCGGCGGCGCCGAAAACGGCGGCGGCCAGCGCCAGGTTCACCGCGATCGCCGCAACGAGGAGGCGCCGCCACGGCAGCAGGCGGGCCGTGACGAGCACCGTCGCCGAGACATAGACCGGCGCCGCCCAATTGGGCTGGGCTCGGGACATCAGGCTGACCGCGAGCATGAAGGCCAGCGTCGGAAAGGTGAAAAACGCCATCATCCGGTCGCGGGGCCGGGCAGCAGCGGCGATCAGCACGGCGAAGAAGACCGGGCCGAACACGCCGAATTGCGACAGAAAGAACTCGGCCAGCGCCTTTGGGTGAAACAGCGGCCCGGCGATATCGGCATTGTCGCGGACATGCAGGTAGCTGACGAAGCCGTTGTGCCAGTTCCACCACAAATTCGGCAGGTAGATCAGCACCGCGAGGACCGTGGCCGCGAGCAGGGCGGGCAGGTGCCTGCGCTCCGTGCGCGCCGCCAGAAGGTAGAGCGCCGCCGAGACCAGCCAGTAGGCCATCGCGTATTTGGCCAGCAGTCCCAATCCGGCGGCGACTCCGACCCCCGCCCACCAGCGCCAGTCGCCGCCCTCGCGCGCCCGGATGAAGGCGTAAAGCGCCGCGGCCCAGCACGGCAGCAAGACCGCGTCGGTCGAGATGATGAACGACGACAGCGAGGTTCCCGGCAGGCTCGCATAGGCGAGCGCCGCCCAGAACCCGACCCGCCGGTCGTGAATCCGGGCGGCGATCGCGTAGACCAGCAGCGCCGTCCCGGCATGGAGAAGCGGCGCCGCCGCCCGCACGCCGAATTCGCTATCGCCGAAGATGGCGGTGGTCAGCGCGATGACCCAGGCGACCAGCGGCGGCTTCGAGTAGTAGCCGAGCGCGAGGTGCTGCGCCCAGAACCAGTACTGCGCTTCGTCCGGGTAAAGGCCGACGGGCTCGACCGCGAGCAGGATCAATCGCGCCGCCGTCAGCGCGCCGACCGCGGCAAGCGCCATCGCCGCCGGGCTGGCCTGGGCTGGGATGCTAAGCTGGCTCAAAGCGGGCCGGAGCATAGAAGCGATCACTCTGAAGTGACCAGGGGGTTGAGCGGCCATTCCGTTTTCCGCTTCTGGACCGGTGCGCGCTTGGATAAGTTGTCGCAACCATCGAATGGGGAGGGAAAAATCGATGCGTAAGTCACTCGTTCTCGTCGCCGGGCTGTTGACTGTCGGGATGTGGGCCTCGGCGCAGGCCGCGGTGGTCTCCTACAAGGCGACGCTCACCGGCGCTTCCGAGGTGCCGCCGGTGACCACCAGCGCGACCGGCACGGCGGCGGTCAATGTCGATACCGCGACCAAGAAGCTGTCCTGGACGGTGACCTATAGCGGGCTCACCGCGGCGGCGGCGCATATCCATTGCGGCGCGGCGGCCGGGGCCAATGCCGGCGTCGCGGTCAATTTCGGCACCAGCCTCGCCAGCCCGATCCAGGGCTCGGGCGAGATGACCGACGCGCAGCTGGCCGATCTGGCCGCCGGCAAGTGCTACGTCAACATCCACACGGCGAACAACAAGGGCGGCGAGATCCGCGGCCAGCTCGCCAAGTAGGACAAGGGTCGCGGCGACCCGTCAGAACCACAGGAACAGACGGCGGGTCGCCGCGCCGAACGCGGCCTGCGGCAGCGAGGGCAGCACGCCGAGCGAGCGCTCCCGGCCGCGGACGCAGGCATCGGTGCCGTGAAAGGCCGCCGGCCAGCTGCCGACGCGCGGCAGCACCCCGAGCAGGCATTCGTCGAAGACCGTGTAAACGCGGTCGGCCTGGCATCCGAAGGACGGCCGGTCGGCGCGCGCCGCCGTCAAGACGATGCGGTTTGGGGCCGCGACCGGCGGCGCGGCAAAGCTGCCCGAATAGCAGGCAGACACGATCACCACGGTCGGCGCGCCGGCGCAATTGCCGGCGAGCGCGCGGGCCAGCACCGCGGGGGCCAGGATTTCGTCGTCATGGGCGAGGTAGACGCCCTTGCCCTCCGCCCCGTGCGAGGTGATGAACACGAGACAGCGGTCGCCGGGCTCGACCGGGAGGCCGGCGATCCGCCGGGTCAGCCGGGAGACCGTCGCGGCCTCGACGCCGGGACCGCGCGGCGCCGCGCTCAGGCGGTGGATGTTGCCGGCGGGCACGCCGCGCTGGGTCAGGAAGCGTTCGGCATAGCGGACCGCGTTGTCGAACACCGGTTGCTCGTCGTCGCCGGCCGCGAGCACGACCTGCCAGCGCCCGCCAGCGGGAGGCTGCGCCGCGACCGGCCATCCCCCGAAGCAGATTGCAATGACCGCGAGATATGGCAGCATCGCCGCAACCCGGCGCAGTCCCTCGCGTTTGCGGGGAAACAGCCGGAAGGAACAGCGTGATGTCATCGCTTCTCGCCGAAAAAAGCTGCGTGCCGTGCCGCGGCGGGATCCCGCCGCTCGACGCCGCCGCGGCCGAGGAATACCGGCGCCAGGCGCCCGAATGGGCATTGCGGGACGAGGCGACGCGGATCGAACGTAGCTATCGCTTCAAGAATTTCGCCGGCTCCTTCGCGTTTGTCGAGCGTGCCGCCGCCCTTGCCGAGAGCGAAAGCCATCATCCCGATATTTCATTCGGCTGGGGCTACGCGACCGTGTCGCTGCGTACCAAAAAGATCAAGGGTCTGCACGAAAACGACTTTATCATGGCGGCCAAGCTCGACCGCATCGCGGCGGGATTAGCCAAGTCGGCGGAGGATTGACCGAATGTTCGATCGCGACGCGGTGAAAAACCTGACCCGGCCGAAGGGGCTGCCCTTCCGGATCGGCAAGATCGGACACGTCGTGCTCAATGTGCGCGATGTCGAGCGCTCGGTGCGGTTTTACACGCAAGTGCTCGGCTTCGAAATCTCCGATCTTTATCCCGAAGACATGGTGCCCGGCGGCATGGCGTTCCTGCGCTGCAACCCCGATCACCACGGGATCGCCCTGGTCGGCTCGCTGACCGAGACAAACCCGAACGCCGAGCTCAATCACATCGCCTTCGAGGTCGGCTCCCTCGACGAGGTGATCCGCGCCCGCGACCACCTCGAACGCCACCAGGTCCCGATCGATTTTGCCGGCCGCCGGCGCGCGGGCTGCCAGATCGCGGTCGAATTCCGCGACCCCGACAACCATCGCCTCGAAATCTACTGGGGCATCGACCAGATCGGCAGCGAGGGCAAAGTGCGGGCTCCCGAGGAATGGAAGGGCGTGCGCGGCATCGAGGACGCGATCGCCGATCCGGTCAAGGGGCAGGACACCACCGTCCACGATCCCGGGCCGCTCAAGCGCTAGCGTTCCTCCGCTCCGCCTGCTCCTTCAGGATGTCGCGAATTTCGCCGAGCAGCACCTCCTGGCGCGGCGGCAAAGCCGCGGCCGGGCCGATATTGAGCTTTATCCGGTTGATTTGCTTGACCAGCAGGAACACCGCGAACGCGACGATGATGAACTTGATCACCGCGTTGATGAAGAGCCCGTAATTCACCGTGACCGCGCCCGCCGCCTTGGCGGCTTCCGGCGTCGCATAGTTGCCGCCGCCCTTCAGCGTGACGAAAAAGCTCGAAAAATCGATCCCGCCGAGGGCGAGCCCGATCGGCGGCATGATCACGTCATTGACCAGCGAGTTGACGATCGTCGTAAACGCCGCGCCCAGGATCAGACCGACCGCCAGATCGACGACGTTGCCGCGTACCGCAAAATCACGAAATTCGCGCCACATCTTTTTGCCCCCGCCGATGGATTCGCCGCCATCATAACGCATAACGGGTTATTTCAGTCCGAGAGCCGATTGCGTCCCCGCGCCGCCGATGAGAAAAAAGGCGCATGACCACGCAGAGCTATACGGCCTTTGTCCGCGGGCTGGTGCTGATGGCCAGCATCGGCATCCGCCGGTCCGAGCGCGATCGCAAGCAGCGGGTGCGCATTTCCGTCGAGCTGACCGCGACGCCGGAGGCCACCTTCCCCGGCGAGGACCGCCGCAACGTGCTCAATTACGAAAAGGTGGTTTCGGCGATCCGGGCGATCGTGCGCGAGGGGCATATCGAATTGTGCGAGGGGCTGGCGCAGCGCATCTGCAACGCGTGCTTCGCCGATCCGCGCGTGTCGCGTATCCGCGTGACGGTCGAAAAGCTCGATGTGTTTCTCGAGACCGAGTCGGTCGGCGCCATCCTAGAGCGAAGCCGCCCCGGGTGAGCGATCGCCCGATTCTGCTTGGCATTCTCAACATCACCGAGGATTCGTTTTCCGATGGGGGCGCCTATCTCGACCCCGCGGCGGCACTGGCGCGGGCGCGGCGGCTTGCGCAAGACGGCGCCGATGTTGTCGATATCGGCGCCGCGGCCAGCAACGTCGCCGCCGAGCCGGTCGCGCCCGAGACGGAAATCCGCCGTCTCGGTCCGGTCGTCGCCGCGCTGCACGAGGCCGGCATCGCCGTCTCGATCGACAGTCTCCAGCCCGAGACCCAGCGCTTCGCGCTTGCGCGCGGCGTGGCCTATCTCAACGACATAAACGGTTTCGCCGAGCCGTCGCTCTATCCCGAGCTGGCGGCGTCCCGCTGCCGTCTCGTCGTCATGCACGCGAGCGCCGGGCGCGGGCGGGCGCAGCAGCTCGACCTGTCGGCGGCGGCGGTGGCAGGACGCATCGACAGGTTTTTCGCCGCGCGCCTCGCCGCCCTCGAAGCGGCGGGAATCGCCCGCGAGCGGCTGATCGTCGACCCCGGGATGGGATTTTTTCTGAGCTCGCGGCCCGAGGCGTCGCTGCGGGTGCTGGCGCGGATCGGCGAGCTCAAGCGACGTTTCGGCCTGCCGGTGATGGTCTCGGTGTCGCGGAAATCGTTTCTGGGGGCGGTGACCGGAGTCCGGGACCCGGCCGAGCGCGGCGCCGCCTCGCTCGCGGCGGAGCTGTTCGCCGCCGCCGAGGGCGTCGACTACATCCGCACCCACGATCCGGCGGCGCTGCGCGACGGGCTTGCCGTCATTGCCGCGCTACGGGCTCACTGGAACGCGAAGCGATAGCGCTCGCAGCTCGCCGCGCCGATGCCTTGCTCGCGCTGGCACCGCTCGAACAAGCTGCGGCCAAATGAGGCGGCGTCCCCATTCCACTGGTCGAAGGCGGCGCGATCGCGCTGGTCCATCACCGAGTCCAGCCGCTTCGATATCTGCCAGCGGTGATAGGCTTCCCGCCCGAACGGTAAAGCGAACATCACGACGATCGCGATGCCGAGAGCGATGCTCAAAATTCTTGTCATGACCGCGTGCCTCCCCGCGGCAACTGGGCCAATAACTGAGACATAATCGCGTATGCGGCGAATGGAAAGAGAATTGATCTACCGGCGCAATCCCGCGCGGATCGCTGCTTGCCCGAGGCCGGCAAGCGGTCCGACAATGGCTGATTCGCTCAAGGACGCGAGATGACGGGCGCGCCACTGCAGACCTCTCCGGTAACCAGCCTGCGCGCCTGGCTCGACCGTCTCGCCGCGTGCGAGCGGCTGGCGGTAATCCGGCCCGGCGTGGCGCTGCGCTTCGAGTTGGCGGCCATCGCCAAGCGCTTCGAGGGCGAGAAGGCGGTGTTTTTTCCGGCGCCCGGGGGTCACGCGATCCCGGTCGTCTCGGGGATCGTCTCGAACCGCGCCTGGATCGCCGAGGCGATGGGCACGACGCCGAGCGGGATGATCGCGCGGTTCGAGGAAGCGGCCGCGAACCCGCTGCCGTGCCGCCGGGTCGAGACGGCGCCGGCGCAGGAAATCGTGCACGACGCGGTCGATCTCGGCGCCATGCTGCCGCTGCCGACGCATAACGAGCTCGACAGCGGCCCCTACATCACCGCGGGGCTGGCCGTCACCCGGAACCCGGGCACCGGCGGGCAAAACGTCGCGATCCTGCGGCTGCAGCTCAGCGGACCCGACCGGCTCGGCGCGTTGATCCTGCCGCGCCAGACCGCGCATTTTCATGCGATGGCCGAGGCGGCGGGTACCGACTTGCCGGTCGCGATCGCGATCGGGGTCGATCCCCTGACCTTGCTGGCCTCGCAGGCAATCGCGCCGCTCGACCAGGACGAGTTCGAGATCGCCGGGGCGCTGCACGGCGCGCCGCTCCCGGTGGTCAAGTGCCTGGGGAGCGAGCTGACCGTGCCGGCCGAGGCCGAGATCGTCCTCGAAGGCCGCATTCTGCCCGGGCTGCGCGAGCCGGAGGGGCCGTTTGGCGAATTCCCGCAATATTACGGCGAGCGCCGGCCCCGCCCGGTCATCGTCATCGACCGGATGACCCAGCGGCGCGGCGCGATCTTTCACACGATCAACGGCGGCGGGCTGGAGCATCTGCTGCTCGGCGCCATCCCGCGCGAGGCGACGATCCTCGCGGCGCTGCGGCGCAATTTCCCGAGCGTCCGGGACGTGCACCTGCCGCCGGGCGGGACCTGCCGCTATCACCTTTACGTGCAGATGCGGAAGGCCTATCGGGGCGAGGCGAAGAACGTGATGCTCGGGGCTTTCGCCGCGCATTACGACGTGAAGAACGTGGTCGTCGTCGACGAGGATGTCGATATCCACAACCCGACCGAGGTCGAGTGGGCGGTGGCGACGCGGGTCCAGGCCGACCGCGACGTGCTGATCGTGCCGGGCGCGCACGGCTCGCGGCTCGATCCGTCGAGCGATGACGGGCTCGGCGCCAAGATGGGGATCGACGCGACGATCCCGCTGGGCACGGACCCGATGCGGTACAAACGCATTCGCGTGCCGGGCGAGGAGGCGGTCGATCTCGCGGCGGTCATCGATCCGCGGCCGTGGCGGGACGCGATCGGGTGAAGCGGGTCGAGGATTTTGCGCTGGTTTGCGGGCAGGGACGGTTCGCCGACGACCTACCCGTGCGCCCCGGCGCGCTGCACGCGGCGATCCTGCGCGCGCCGGTCGCGCATGCGGAGATCGCCGCGATCGACACTTCCGCCTGCGGCGCCTGCGTGCTGACCGGCGAGGAGGCGCGGGCGATGAGCCGGCCCTTTCCGGTCGCGGTCAAGACCGAAATGCCGCAATGGTCGCTCGCGGTCGGCCGCGTGCGCTATGCCGGCGAGCCGGTCGTGGTCGCCGCCGCCGCGACCCGCGCCCTCGCCGAGGATGCGCTGGAGGCGATCGCCGTCGATTACCGCGTGCTCCCTGCCGTCACCGATCCTCGCGCTGCCCCGATCGTGCACGAGCGACGCTTCCGCTACGGCGACCCCGAGGCGGCCTTTGCCGCGGCGGCGCACCGTGTCTCGATCCAGACCGAGTATCCGCGCAACGCCGGGGTGCCGATCGAGTGCTTTGTCGTCATGGCGGAATACCTGCCGGGCGAGGGCGCCTACGAGGTCTTCGCCAATTTTCAGGGGCCGCTGGCGATGCACGCGGTCATGGCGCTGGCGCTCGGCGTGCCGGCTAACCGGCTGCGGCTGCGCACTCCGCCGGATTCGGGCGGCAGCTTTGGCGCCAAGCACGCGGTGTTTCCGTACATCGTGCTGCTGGCGCTGGCGGCGCGAAAGGCGGGGCGCCCGGTCAAATGGGTCGAGACGCGGGTCGAGCACCTCTCGGCGGCGACCTCGGCGACCGGGCGGGTCACGACGCTGTCGGCGGCGGTCGAGACGGACGGGCGGATCGCCGCGCTCGACTGGGACCAGCTGGAGGATTGCGGCGCCTATCTGCGCGCGCCCGAGCCGGCGACGCTCTACCGCATGCACGGCAACATGACCGGCGCCTACGCCATCCCGAACCTGGCGATCCGCAACCGGGTCGCGCTGACCAACAAGACTCCGAGCGGGCTGGTGCGCGGGTTTGGCGGGCCGCAGGTGTATTTCGCGCTGGAGCGGCTCGTCGCGCGGATCGCCGAGACGCTCGGCCTCGATCCGCTCGACGTGATCCGGCGCAACCTGGTCGAGCGTTTCCCGCACCGCTGCCCGGCGGGGGCGGTGCTCGATTCCGGGGATTACCGGGGCGCTGTGGACGAAGCCGCCGAGGCCGGCGGGCTCGCCGAGTTGCGGCGCAGGCGCGACGAAGCTCGCCGCGGGGGGCGGCTCTACGGCATCGGCTTTGCCGCGGTCGTCGAGCCGTCGATCTCGAATATGGGCTACATCACCGCCGCGCTGACCCCGGAGGAGCGCCGTGCCGCCGGACCCAAGGGCGGGGCGCAGGCGATGGCGACGGTCGCGCTCGACCCGCTCGGCGGGGTTTCGGCGGCGATCGACTCGCTGCCGCAGGGGCAGGGGCACCGCACCGTCATCGCCGATGTGGTGGCCCGGGTGTTCGGGATCGAGCCGGGTTCGGTGCGAGTCGAGGCGACGCTCGACACCGCGCGCGACGCCTGGTCGATCGCGGCCGGCAATTATTCGAGCCGCTTCGCCGGGGCGGTGGCGGGCGCCGCGCATCTTGCCGCGACCCGCCTGCGCGAGAGGCTCGCCCGCATCGCCGCGCCGCAGCTCAATCTGCGCCCGGACGAGCTGATTTTCGCCGGCGGGCGGATCGCCGCCGCCGGCAACCCCGGGAACAGCGTCGGGTTTGCCCGCGTCGCCGCGGCGAGCCATTGGGCGCCGCAGCCGGAGACGGCGCTGCGCGAAACCGTCGCCTGGAGCCCCGAGACGCTCGCGCCGCCGAACGAGGCGGACGAGATCAACAGCTCGGCCGCGCACGGCTTCGTCTTCGATTATTGCGGGGTCGAGATCGACCGCGAGACCGGCGCCGTGACGATCGACCGCTATGTGACGATGCACGATGCCGGGCGCATCCTGAACCGGACGCTCTATGACGGGCAGGTGATGGGCGGGTTCGCGCACGGGGTCGGCGCCGCGCTCAAGGAGGAATTCGTCTATGGCGAGGATGGGGCGTTGCTGAGCGGCAGCTTTCTCGATTACGCGATGCCGGTCGCGGCCGATGTGCCGGCGCCGGCGATCCTGCACCGCGAGACCCCGTCGCCGGTAACGCCGCTCGGCGCAAAAGGCGTCGCCGAGGGCAATTCGATGTCGACGCCGGCCTGCGTCGCCAACGCCGTCGCCGACGCGCTGGGGGTGCGCGACGTGACCCTGCCGCTGACCGCGGCGCGGGTGCGGGCGCTGCTGCGCGATGTTTGACCTCGATGTTTGACCTCGGGCGCACCTTCCTCGCGACGGTCGAGCGCGCGCCCGACGCGCTGGCAATCGTCGATGGCGGACGGCGGCTCACCTACGCGGCGTGGTACGGCGAAATTTCCGGGGTCGCCGCCGGGCTTGCGGCGCTGGGGCTGAGGCGCGGCGACCGGCTCGCGGCGATCCTGCAAAATCGGCTGGAGATGGCGAGCCTCCATTGGGCCTGCCAGTTTCTAGGGGTGGTGATGACCCCGCTGAACTGGCGCATCAAGCCCGAGGAGGCGGAATATTGCCTCGCGGATTCCGGGGCGAAGGCGGTGGTGTTCGACGGTGTCGCGGCCGCCGCCGTCGCCGGCGCGGCGATCCCGCGCGTCGCGATCGACGAGGTGGGGTGGAAGCCGGGCGGGGAGGTCATGCCGCAGGCCGATGCCGAGGATTTGTCGCTGCTGCTTTACACCTCGGGCACGACAGGGCGGCCCAAGGGCGTGCCGCGCCGGCATCGCGCCGAGCGGGCCGCGGCGGTCGCCCATGTCGCGCAAAACCTCTACGGGCGCGGCGAGCGGACGCTCGGGGTCATGCCGCTCTACCACACGATGGGGGTGCGGTCGCTGGTGGCGATGGCGCTGGTCGACGGGGCGTTCATCTGCCTGCCTCGGTTCGATGCCGGGGCGGCGCTGGCGCTGATCGCGGGCGAGCGGGTGACCAATCTCTATCTGGTGCCGACGCTCTATCACGACCTCGTCAGCCACCCCGATTTCGCCGCGCATTCGGTGACCAAGCTCGGATTTGCCGGGGCGGCGATGCCGGACGGGCTGCTGAAGCGCGTCGCGGAGGCGTTTCGCCCGGCGCTGTTCGTCAACCACTACGGCTCGTCGGAGATCTATACCTTCACGATCGAGCCCGATGCCGCGGCGAAGCCGGGCTCCGCCGGCAAGGCCGGGATCAACCAGCGGGTTCGCGTCGTCCGCCTCGGCACGGAAGAGACCGCACCGGCCGGCGAGGAGGGCGAGATCGTCGCCGACGCGACCAATGACGAGGCCTTCGACGGCTACTGGAAGCGGCCGGACGCCGATGCCCGAGCGTTGCGCGGCGGGTGGTATTTCACCGGCGACACCGGCTTTGTCGATGCGGCGGGCGACCTGTTCGTCACCGGCAGGGTCGACGACATGATCGTCACCGGCGGCGAGAATGTGTCGCCGGGCGAGATCGAGAGCGTGCTGTCGCTGCATCCGGCGGTCGCCGAGGTCGCGGTCGCGGGGCTGCCCGACGAACGCTGGGGGCAGGTCGTCACCGCCTTTATCCGCCGCGCCGGCCGGGTCGATGCGGGCGAACTCGACCGCTGGTGCCGGCAATCGAGCCTCGCCGATTTCAAGCGGCCGCGCGGCTATGTCTTTGTCGCCGAGGTGCCGAAATCGCCGGTCGGCAAGATTCTCCGGCGGCTGCTGGTCGCCGGCGACTACCGCAGGGAGTGAGAGATGCCAGACGGGTTCCGGCCAGATGGCTTTCGAGTCGAGATCGACGCCGCGCGCGAGCGTGCCGATGTGGTGCTCGACCGCCCGCCGCTCAACGTCATCACGATGGCGGAGCGCGAGGAGCTGCGCGCCGCGTTCGAGGCACTCGACGCCGATCCGGCGGTGCGAATCGTCGTCGTGCGCGGGGCTGGCGAGCATTTTTCCAGCGGCGGCGAAATCCGCGGGTTTCTTGAGGCGTCGCCGGAGCACGTGTCGCGCCTCGCCTGGAACATCGCCGCGCCGGCGCGATGCTCGAAGCCGGTGATCGCCGCCTCGCGCGGGTATTGCTTCGGGGTTGGGTTCGAGCTGGCGCTGGCCTGCGATTTTCGCCTGGTGTCGGAGACCTGCCTCTACGCGCTGCCGGAGCAGCGTCTCGGCCAGATTCCCGGGTCCGGCGGCGCGGCGCGGCTGCAGAAGATGGTCGGCATCACCCGCACCAAGGACATCGTGATGCGCTCGCGCCGGCTGTCGGGACGGCAGGCCTATGAGTGGGGCGTCGCCACGGAATGCGTCGCCGATGCGGAGCTCGAAGGGGCGACCGACGCGCTGGCCGAGGAGCTGCGCGGCTTCCCGCCGCTCGCCCAGCGCACCGCGAAAAAGCTGATCAACGACACCGAGGATTCGACGCTGTCGCTCGCGATCGAGCTCGAAGGCGCCAATTACAGCCGCCTGCGCGCCTCGGACGATTTCCGCGAAGGCGTCGAGGCCTTCCATGCCAAGCGCAAGCCGGTGTTCAGGGGGCGTTGAACTACTTTCGTCTGCCACCGAAGACAGGTCGTTGACACGGCGTGGACGGAGAACTAGGCAATCTCATATGAGCAGTTCGTTCTGGGATGGATTCTGGTCAGGATTGGCTGGCTGCGCCGAATACACAGACGGCAGCAGAGAGCGCGGGGATTCGCAATACAATGTCGGTCGCGTAGACTCTGCGTGGAACAGAGCGGGTCGCTATTTACAGGACGAAATGTATCGATCGGGCTACTCAAACGGAAGAAGCGCTCCGAATAAGACAAAGTAGGTTCAGTGGCGCGATCTCGACGTTCCTTATCCGATAGGCCCGGTGGTCGTACCGGTCCAACTTCTCGATCGGACATCGTTGCTGCGCGATGGCATGGTCCTATACCGCCTCCTTCGCTGCTCCAGCAATATGATCAGGTCGTCGAGAATGGTGCCGAGCGCATCATGCGCATGGCGGAAAAGGCGCAGGATGCCGAGATCGAAATGGGGAGAGCCTGGCGGCCGAGTATCGCCGAGGTCAGTGGCTGGGGTCGGCCGTATCGATCATTGCTCTTTGCTTAGCGCCTGCTCTCGGAGCGTATGGTTTGCTCGCAAGCGCGGCAGTCGGCTTTTTCGCGCTCCCGGCGGCCCTGGTGAGTATCCCGGTGTTCGCGGTGGTCCGGGCGATCGTGATCGGTGCCACTAGAGCGCGGCGGGATGGGGTCTAAGCCGAGACGGCTATATCCAGCCATCCGCGCGCCGACACGGCTGCGATATCGTTGGCGCGCAAGAGCACGGTCGTCATCGCCGATTCGACGATTGCCGGGCCGGCGATGCGCTGCGCCGGGGCGAGGCGGTCGAAATCGTAGACCGGCGCCGTTATCCAGTCGTCGAGATAGATGCGGCGCTCGCCGCGCGGGGACGCCGGGGCGGCGGCGGGAAGCGTCGGGTCGCGCGGCAAGGCTTCGAGCACGCCGGAAACGGCGACGCGGGCGTTGACCAGCACCGCATCCTGCTCCGGCAGCGAGTAGGTGTAGAGCGCCTCGT
>DASUIE010000101.1:0-25145 GCA_036273175.1 Allostellaceae bacterium | reverse complement strand
CCGCAGCCCTGGGGTCACTTCGACCTGTCGCTGGTGTTGCGGCCCGGCATGCAGCTGACCGACGGCGCGTATCTGAGCCGCAGCTTCATGGGCTATGGCGGACACATCGGCCTCAGCTTCAAGCCCGGCTGGTTCCACCCGAAGGATACCTTCAACATGAACGTCACCGCGGGTGACGGCATCGGCCGGTATCTCAACAGCAGCAACAACTTCGCGATCGCGACCAGCTTTGTCGCGAACACGACGAGCCCCGCCACGGCGGCGGCGGTCAGGGCCGCGACCACGACCGAGTACGGGTTCGAGGTCGGCTACCAGCATTGGTGGCGGGACAACCTGCGGTCCAACGTCAGCTTTGGCCTCAACCACCACGACGTGCCGGCCTCGATCATCGGCGCGGCGCGGGCGGCGGCGACCAACAAGCAGCTCGAGACCATCCACGTCAACGTCATCTGGAACCCGGTCTCGTTCGTCGATGTCGGCCTCGAATACATGTGGGGCAACCGCAAGGTCGTCGCCGTCGCGGCCGGTCCTTCCGACGCCACCGAGCAGGCCCTGATCAGCAAGGTCGCGGTTCGGTTCTAGCACGCAAGAAAATGAAAAGAGCCCGCCGGCCTCGCGCCGGCGGGCCAGTCTTTGAGCAGGTGGGGTGGTCAATGATCGAGCTCATCGATGGGCTTCCGGAAAACGTCGTCGCTTTTGTCGCGACCGGGCGGGTGACGGGCGCCGAATGCGACGCGGTTCTGCTTCCCGCCGTCGCCAAATCGCGGGAGCGGCATGACAGGCTGCGCCTCTATTACGAGCTGGAGTGCCGGTTTCCCGGCGCCGGCTGGGAAGACCTCGACATCGTGCCGCTGCAGTTGCAGCCCTGGGAGCGCGTCGCGCTGGTCACCGATGTCAGCTGGATACGGCAGACCGTCAAGGCGCTGCGCTTTCTGATCCGGGCGGAGATCCGGGTGTTTTCGACCGCGCAGGCAGACGAAGGCCGCGACTGGATCGCCGAGGGGGGTCGTCAACGCCGCGCTGCCCCGGCCGAGACCGCGATGGCGGCGGCCCTATAGGCGCCTATCCGTGGATGGCGGTTCCGGCCGCCAGCTCGTTGGGGTCTAGCGCGACGTTGCGGCGCATCGTGCCGATCCCGCCGATCGAGGGCGCCAATTTGCCGTCGACAGCGATTTGCAAAGCGCCCGCATTTCCGGTGCGCAGGAACAGCCCCGTCTTCGCCGGCACTTTATAGGTCTCGCCGGAACGCAGGACCCGGGAAAAGAGGATCGTGTCGTTACCGCCGCGCACCTGGATCCAGCAGTCCGACACCGCCTTGATCGAAACACGCGATACCTCGCCGGCGGGCGCGGCCGGCGCCGAGGCCGCCGCGGCGATTTTGCCCGGCGAGGACGGCACGCTGAATTGCGGCGCCGCGGCGGGCTGAGCCGGAGCGCCGGCGGGTTGTGGCGGCGGTTCCGGCTGCGGCTGCGCCGCGGCGGCTTGCGAAGGCGCGGGCTGCGACGGCGCCGGACCGCTGTCGCCGCCGGTGGTGCCGAGACCGCGCGCGAGGGTGATGCCGCTCCCCGAATTGTCGGCCGGGGCGGCCGGCGGCGACAAATTCTGCGCCAGCGATGGCGGAACCGAGGCCACCCGCTCGGGCCGGCTGCGCTCTCCCGTCGACAGGTAGTACCAGGTGCCGTAGCCGCACAGCACCAAGATCAGCGCGATCAGCAGCATCGCCGCGCCGGGCAGGCTGCGCTCGCCCAGCGGTACGGGGAGCGACAAATTCGGCCGCGCGGTCAACCCCGCGGACTCGTCCTTGAACCGGTTGAGGACCGCTTCGTCGTCAAGCCCCAGATAGCGCGAATAGGCCTTGATAAAGCCCATCGCATAGGCGGCGCCGGGCAATTCGTGGGAGCGGTCCTGTTCGAGCGCGACCAGATAGGCGGGCTTGATCCGCAGCGCCTCCCCGACCGATTCAAGATCGAGATCGAGCTCCTCGCGCCGCTCGCGGAGCAGCTCGCCGACCGAACGCATCCGCGCGCGAGGCCGCACCGGCTCTTCCGCCGGGGGCTCGACAAAGGGTGTTTTTATCCGCTGCAACAGAGCCAAAGGGGGTTCGCTCTCTTTGGCCTCATTTTAAACAACCGGCCCGTGCTTGTCGAATCGATGGCGACGCCGCCGCCTCCGCGTTGGCCGCGGGGATGATCGCACCGCGCGAATGCCTATGAAACAGGCGTCAAAAACAAGATTGTCGCGACGCCTAAGAATCGTCGATGATGGGAAATCACCAAGCTATGATGCCCTCGTTGTCCAGTGACCCGCCGGCAACGGCACACATAAGCTCACACATAAGGAGAGAAAGCATGTCACGGAGAATGCGTCTTGCCGCCGCCATTGTCGCCGCCATCGGCACCGCGTGGGGGCTCTCCGCGCCAGCATCCGCCCAAAGCGGCGTCACGGTCGGCTCGTTGACCTGCAACGTGGCGAGCGGCTTCGGCTTTATCTTCGGGTCGTCCCGCGCTCTCAACTGCACGTTCAGCGGCGCGGGCGGCCACTATGAGCACTATGTCGGCCGCATCTCCAAGTTCGGCGCCGATATCGGCTACACCCAGGGCGGCGTGATCGTCTGGGGCGTCATCGCGCCCACCGCGCAGCTCGGGCCGGGCGCGCTGCAGGGCGGCTATGCCGGCGCCACGGCGAGCGCGACGGTCGGGGTCGGGATCGGCGCCAACGCCCTGATCGGCGGGTCGGGCAACTCGATCGCGCTGCAGCCGCTCAGCATCGAAGGAAACCAGGGGCTCAACGTGGCCGCGGGTATCGCCGCGATCTCGCTGCAATACCGCCCCTGATCCCTATCCTCTCCCCGCAGCGGGCGCCGGGCGGCAGGCATTGTCCCTCGCCGCCGCGCCCGCTGCGTCATTTCTGGTGAAGGGCGGTGCGTTCGGATTCGCCGCCTCCGTCACGTGAGGAGCGCGACCTCGCCGAGACCCGCGAGGTCGTCGAGCGCTCCGAGCGTACCTGGCAGCGCCAAGTCGAACGCGAACGATCCGCCTATCCCGAGACGATGACGCCCTTTCGCTGGGTGCTGGTTGCGATCGCCCTGATCGCCCTGGCGGTTATCCTCGGCCGCCAATTCTTGGGACTTTAAGGGTCAGGCGCCCCAGCCGTCCGCCATGTTGGGCAAACCGGCGCGGCGCCGGGCCGCGATGGCGACGCGCGGGGTCGACGCGCGCTGGTCGATCTCCGCGAGACGGGCATCGAGGTCGATATCGAGATGCGATGTGATCTCGAGCCGCGAGTCCTCGAGCACATTGCCGCGGCGCGGCCACAGCCAGCGCCATTTCGCCACCGCCTCGTCGCGCCTCTGGATCAGCCACTCGATCTCCGGCCGATAGAGCCGTACCAGCGCGCCGAGCCAGCGGTCGAGCAGTGGCGCCGGCCCCGCCCCAGACAGGGTGAACCGGTCGAGCATGCGGACGACGTCGGCGCCGCGGTACCAGGTCTCCCCGGTCACCCAGCGGTTGGTCGTGAAAAGCCGCACCGGCCCGCCGTGGGCGTCGACCGCAACCGCCACTAGGTGAGCGACGCGATCGCTCGCGCCGCGCTTCACCGGTGCGGCCTGCGGCGGTGTCGGAGCGTCGGCGCGCACCACCGCCTGCTCGGGAAAGACCAGCGGCGCGACGCCGCGCGGCATCCCCTCGGCCCGCAGGAAAAGGTGGAAATGCCCATGCTCGACAAGGCCCGCGCGGTCTCCGCCAAAGCTGCCCTCGCGCGGCGCGGCGGCGGCCGGATGACAGTGATAGAAATACTGCGCGTGGCTCGCCGGATCGTAGACCTCGCCCTCGGGATAGCGGTACCACGGCACCGGCTCGCCAGCGATGTCCGGCGCGTCCCGCATCGCCTCCCGCACGCTCGTACTAGCGTTTTCCGCGAGTTCCCGCCGGCATTCACGGATGATTGCCGCCGCCTCGCGCTCTTCCCCCGTCACCCTTCCCCCTGCCGCATTCCGCGGGAACGAACCGTGTCCGGCAAGGATACCTAACGGCGCGCCGGCACAGAAGCGGCATGGCTGGCCGTCCACCCGACCGCCTCCTGCAACGCCTTGCCAAGGGCGATGTTGAAGGCTCCGACGATGTCCGGAATCGCGTTGCTCGCCGCGGGTTGTCGCTGACTGATCACAGTCTGCGCGGAAATGGTGTCGCCGGGCAGTTTGACCAGCTTTAGCGACAGCGCGACGGTCGCCACCGGGTTTCCCGACTGCGAATCGTACACCGCCTCGAAGTTGCGCAGTTCGCTCTTCAAGAGATAGTCGGTTCGCAGGCTGAACGTGTCCGATCCGACCGCCGAAAACGCCCCGCTGTTCTCGAAGGCCTGGATCATCGCCGTGCGCACCAACGCCGGCGCTTTGTCCGACCAGGCGACCTCGGCGAAATAGTCCAGCGTCAGCGGGCTGCGGGCGAGCGCGATGCGCGGCGTATCGAGCCCCGCCCCCGCGTCGACCGGGCCAACCGTCAGCTGCGCCCGCACATGCGGCAAGCCCGCCCCAAAAGAGGTCGGGGCCGCGACCTGGTAAAGGCGGCGCTGCTCGGGATTGCTCAAGATCCCGCCGCATCCGGCGACGGCCAGGGTCAACGCGGCCAGGATCAGCGGCGCGGTACGGTGCAGCAACGTGCTCATCGCGGTCGGTATCCTTCGCGGCGGTCGCCATACAGGAGTTTCGACGGGTCGCGCTCCAATTCGCCGGCCAGCCGGGCGACCCCGGCGACCAGCAGGCGCGCGTCATGAATGAGGTCGTTGAGTTCGCTCATCGTGCGCCCGTTGACCTGCTGAACCAGACCGCGTGTATCGCGAGCGGCCAGCCTGAGTTCCTTGCTGGCCTCATCGGTGTCGCCGAGCAGCCTGGTCAGCCGATCCTTGATGCCGCCGGTCGCGACATAGCTTTCGTCGACATGGCCCATCAGCTTGCCGAGCGAGCCGAGCGCACTGTTGGCGGCGACGAACATATCGGTGATGTCCTTGTCGTGCGCCGCGATGTCCCCCGTGACCTTGCGGACGTTCTCGAGGATATCGGTCAAGGCCTGCCGGTTATCCTTGTTGAGCAACTCGTTGAGGTGATCGGAAACCTCGCTCAGCTTTTCCAGGATCTCCGGGCCCCGCGCATAGACGCTGGCGAGGGCGGAGCGGTGCGAGGCGATGACCGGATAGCGTTCGCCCTCCTTGCGGGTGATGGCGGGCGCCTCCTGCGTGCCCTTGGTGATCTGGATGAAGGCGACGCCGCTGAGGATGTTCGCCTCGACGCTGGCCTTGGCGTCGGCCTTGATCACGATCCGGCTCTCGATCTCGACCGTGACGCGGATGCGCTCGACGTTGTTGGGGTCGATCTCGACGTCGTAGACCTTGCCGACCGGGATGCCGTTGTAGTCGACGACGGCGCCCTTGCTGAGACCGGTCACCGCGCCGCGGAAATAGATGTCGTAGCGCGAGACCGAGGAGGTCGGCGACACCGCGCCGAAATACAAAACCCCGACAAAGGCGAGGGAGACCATCGCCAGAACGAACGCGCCGACGGCGACGTAATGTGCTCGCGTCTCCATCCTCTATCCCCGCTCCCCCGCTTCCCGCGGCGCTATTGCGAACCGGCTTCGCGCCGCATCTCGGCAGCCAAGGCCGCCCGGCCGCGCGGACCGTGAAAATACGCATGAATCCACGGATGCTCGTCGTGCAGATGGGCGTCGAGCGTGTCGACCTTCAGCTTTTTGTCGACCAGCACCGCGACCCGGTCGCAGATCGCGAAAAGGCTGTCGAGGTCGTGCGTCACCACCACCACGGTCAGGCCGAGGCTCGATTGCAGGTCGCGGATGAGCTGGTCGAAATCCGCCGCGGCGATCGGGTCGAGCCCGGCGGTCGGCTCGTCGAGGAACAATATCTCCGGATCGAGCGCCAGCGCCCGCGCCAGCCCCGCCCGCTTGCGCATGCCCCCCGAGAGCTGCGCCGGGAACTTGTCGGCGGCGCTGTCCGGCAGCCGCACGAGCCCGACCTTGCAGGCGGCGATCTCGTCCATCAGCCGCAGGGACATGTCGCAATGCTCCTTGATCGGCACCTCGATGTTCTGCGCGACGGTCAGCGAGCTGAACAGCGCGCCATCCTGAAACAAGACACCCCAACGCTGCTCGACCGCGCGGCGCTGATCTTCGTTGGCGGCCAGCATGTCCTGGCCCAGCACCTCGATCGATCCTGCCGCGGGGTGGTTGAGACCGACGATCGTCCGCAGCAGCACCGACTTGCCTGTCCCCGATCCGCCGACGATGCCGAGCACCTCGCCGCGCCGCACCTCGAGATCGACGCCGTCATGAATGGTCTGCGCGCCGAACCGGTTGACCAGCCCCTTCACGCGAATGACGGCGTTTTCGGCCACGCTCATACCCCCAACAGCGAGAACGCGATCGAAAACGCCGCGTCGGCCACGATGACGAGAAAGATCGCCTCCACCACCGATTGCGTCGTCAGCCGGCCGACGCTTTCGGCGCTGCGGGTCACGTTGAAGCCCTCGTAGCAGCCGACCATCGCAATGATCGCGGCGAAGAACGGCGCCTTGATCACGCCGATCCACAGGGTCCAGCCGCCGACCGCCGACTGAAGCTGGTGCAGGAACATTTCGGGGGTGATCTCCAGTGCGACCCAGCACATCAGCGCGCCGCCAAGAACCCCCATGAAGTCGACGAAGAAGACCAGCAGCGGCAGCGTCAGCACCAGCCCAAGGAGCCGCGGCACCACCAGCACCTCGATCGGGTCGAGGCCGAGCGTGCGCAGCGCATCGATCTCTTCGTTGACGGTCATCGTGCCGATTTCGGCGGTGAAGGCGCTGCCCGATCGGCCGGCGATCACGATCGACGACATCAAGACGCCAAGCTCGCGCAGCACGCCGACGCCGAGCAGGTTGACGTTGTATATTTCGGCCCCGAAGCGCCTCAGCTGGTCGGCGCCCTGGTAGGCGACGACGACCCCGATCAGGAACGACAGCAAGCCGGTGATCGGCATCGCGTCGAGCCCGGTGCGCTCCATCTGCACCAATGTCGCGGTGCCGCGCAGCCGGTGCGGGTGGCGCATCAACTTCAGCATCGTCTCGGAGACGACCCCGAAGAAGCCGAGGATCATATAGCCGCGATGCAGGACCCTGAGCGTGATCTCGCCGATCCGGGCGAGAAAGCCGACAAAGGTATGGTGCGCCGGCACCGGATGGGGCAGCGGCTCGACATGGCCCGTCTCCCGCACCTGGTCCAAGAGCGGCTGAAGATGCGGCCGCAGATTGGCGATCTCGACCCGGTTGCCGAGAACCTCCAGCTCGTGCTCGGTGCGAAGCACCAGCCAGGCCCCGGCCGTGTCGAGCCGGTCGATCCCCCCAAGGTCGACGGTGACGTGCCGGCCCTGCGGCAATTGGAGTGCCTGCAACTCGCGGTCGAGAGAGGCGGCGGTTGCGACAAGCCAATCGCCATCCGCCTGAAGAACCAGCGCGTCAGGATCGTCGGCGGAAACCAATGTTGCGGCGGACGCCATGTGGCGTTAAGCGCTCGGGTGATGTTTAAGGTGCCAGGCTCGGCGCTTTCCAATTACGGGAAAACGGGCTATCCCGCAATGCGGTGCTGTACCACGGCTGGCGAGATCTGGATGGACCTCAAATCGCATATCCGCTCGATCCCGGATTTCCCCAAACCGGGCATCCTCTTCTACGACATCTCGACGCTGCTCGCGCATCCGGGCGCTTGGCGCGCGACGGTCGAGGGGCTGGCGGATACGCTGCGGCCGCATAAGCCCGACCTGCTGATCGGCATCGAATCCCGCGGCTTCCTCGTTGCCGCGCCGGTCGCCTATGTGCTCGGCTGCGGGTTCGCGATGGTGCGCAAGAAGGGCAAGCTGCCGGGCGGCACGGTCGGGCATTCCTACGCGCTCGAATACGGCACCGACACGATCGAGGTGCAGGAAGACGCGATCGCCCCGGGGCAGCGCGTGGTCATCGTCGACGATTTGCTGGCGACCGGCGGCACGATGCGCGCGGCGATCGACCTCGTCTCGCGCCAGGGCGGCCGGGTCGCCGCCGGCGCGTGCATCATCGAGCTGGAATTTCTCGGCGGGCGGGCCAAGATCGACGTGCCGTTCACGGCGATGGTGTCATATCGGGAGTAAGGCGATGGCCATCACGCTCGAAGGCGGATGCTCCTGCGGCGCGGTGCGCTACCGGCTGGAGAGCGCGCCGATGTTCGTCCATTGCTGCCACTGCAAGGATTGCCAGCGGCAAACCGGCGCGGCTTTTGCCGTCAACGCCATGATCGAGACCGACCGGGTGACGATCCTCTCCGGCGCGCCGGTCGCCTACCCTATGCCGACCGGTAGCGGCCGGCCGCACCACATCCATCGCTGCCCGAGCTGCGGGGTCGCGGTGTGGAGCGAGTATGGCGGCCTGTCGAAGCTCCGCTTTGTCCGCGTCGGCAGCCTCGACGACCCGACCGCGATCGAGCCGTCGGTGCATATCTATACCCGCTCGAAGCTGCCCTGGGTGTCGCTGCCCGGCGACGTGCCGGCCTTCGAGGCCTATTACCGGGCGAGCGAGGTGTGGCCGAAGGAGAGCCTCGAACGCCGCGAGAAGGTGATCCGTTAGCGCGAAGCCCTCAATCGTCATCCCGGCGAAGGCCGGGATCCAGCGGTCGGCCGTCTGCGCAGTCGAACCATGGATACCGGCCTTCGCCGGTATGACGAATTTTGCGCTAGCGGCCGAGCGCGGCGACGATCGCGGTCACCAGCGGCTTCAGGAAATAGCGGCCCGACGGCGCGATCCCGGCGGTCGCTCCGTGCCGCGCCAGCGCGCCGGCGGTGACGGGACCGATCGCCGCGACCGCGATCCGCCCGAGCCCGGTCAGCAGCTCCCTCTCCCGCCCGCAAGACCGGGCGACGTCGAACAGCCGGGCGACTTGCGGCGAGCTGGTGAAGGCGATCGCGTCGACCCGGCCTTCCGCCATTTCCTCGATCAGCAATTCGACCCGCCGGTCGTCGGCATCCGACGCATAGGCGTAGGGCACCACGGTATCGATCTCGGCGCCGGCCGCGCGCAGGAAATCGGTCAGTTTCGAGTTCGGGTTGCCGGGATAGAGCTGCACCCCGACCCGACGGCCGGCCAGCGCCTCGCCGGAAAGCGTGGCGATGACCCCGTCGGTCGTCGGCGCCGCGGCGCGGACATCCTCGCGCAGTTTCAGCGCCCGCAGGGCCGCGCCCGGCTTCGGCCCGCGGGCGACCGTGCGGGCCCCGCGGAGCGCATCGACCAAGCGCTCGCCGAGCTCCTGCCGCACCGCCGCCGCGTGGAGCCGGCGCACCCCCTCTCCGGTCAGGAAAATCACATCGTCGCACGGCCTGGCGACCAGCCGCTCGATCCACGCCGCGACCGGCTCCGGATCCAGCGCGTCGCGGATCGCGACAAGCGGGCACCGCACCGGCTCCGCACCTTCGGCTGCGAGCATCGCCGCCAGCCGGTCGAGCTGGCGATGCTCGGGCAGGACGATACGCCGGCCGGTCAGCGGCCCGGCCAAGGCTAGGCCAGCGCCGGCGCGGCGACTTTCGCCGCCGCGAACAGGCTGTCGGACTTCGCGATCATCGAAGCCTCACGGGGATGGGGGTCCGCCGCGCATTGTGCGAGCGCCGGAGGCCGCGGTCAAACCGAGGCCTCCGGCTTGGCTCTCCGTCATCCACCGGACAGGCTTGAGCGCAGCATCACCGCGCCGGTGACGACAAGCGCCCCGGCGAGGACGCGGCTCAAATTGTCGCCGGCTATGCACCGGGCGAGGCGGGCGCCGAGCCATGCGGCCGCCGCCTGGGTCGGAGCGATGCAGGCCAGCACCGTCAGATCGATGCTGCCAAGCTGGGCTGCGCCGTGCGGTCCCGGGCCGAGCGCGGCGATGACCGTCGCGGGGAGGCTGACCGCCACGCCGACCGCCGCGGCGCGGCCGATGCTCTTGTGCATGGAGATGCCGCAAAAGCTCATGACGATGTTGGTCATGATGCCGCCGCCGACCCCGGCGAGACCCGAAGATAGGCCGATGCCGATACCGGCCGCGTTGAGGAACAGGCCCTCGGGCGGGTGCTCGGTGACTCTGCGGAACCGGGCCGGGAAGGCGAACCGCGCGGCAAAGGCCAGGCACAGCACGCTGAAAACCCCGGTCATCACGCAGCCGCGCAGATGCGGAGCGGCAAGTTGCCCCGCAACGACGCCGATTGCGATGCCGGGTCCCCAGGTGCGCAAGAAGGCGATATCGGCATGTCCGGCCCGCCAATGCGCGAACGAGGATACGAGCGCGGTCGGCAGGATCGCCGCGAGAGACGTCGCCACCGCGACATGCGCGGCCTGATCGGCCGGCATTCCCGAAACGACCAGCCCATAGTAGATCGCCGGAACGACGACGATGCCGCCGCCGATCCCGATCAACCCGGCGAGCAACCCGGCGGCGGACCCGGCCAAGGCGCCGAACGACATCATCCGCGCGCTCGGCAAGGCGGCGAGGATCGCCTGAGGCGAGGCGGGAATGAGGCGTCCGAAAGCATGCGGCCCGACCGCGATCGCCACAGCGGCTATGGCGGCCATGGCCATCGCGGGAACAGCGACGATGGCAAGACGCCGGGATTTGAGTGCGGTTGCGGCCATCTCGTCTCTCCTGGGTTGCTGAGAGCAGGAGATTGCCGGGGCGCGCGACGGCAGACTTTACGTACAGGTTGATTTGTCCTTAAGGCGACCTTGCCTTTTCCTTAAGAAGCGGCCGGTTGCGATATTGCTTCTGCCGGCCGAGGGGTTAGGCTCTGTTCGAGAGGGAGGCTGCCATGCCCGAAACCGACCGCATCGACCGCCGCCGGACGGCGCTGATCGCCTATGACGTATGCCGGCGCGCGCTGACGCCGGGGAACCCGGAGCGGCGGGCGGCGATGCGCCCGGTGCTCGACGCCTGGGCGCGGATGATCGCGGCGGCGCGCGCCGCGGGGCTGCCGGTGATCTACACGACGCCGGTCAGCCGCGCCGACGGCGCCGATGTGGTGATGCTGCCGACCGACCTGTCGGCCGAGACCGGCGTGCCGCCGCTTACCAACGGCGTCGAGGGCAGCGAGGAGGCCGGATTCCCCGACGAGATCGCGCCGCGCCCCGAGGACTATGTGTTTTTGAAGCGCCGGCCGAGCGCGTTTTACGGCACGGGCGTCGCCGAGCTTTTGCACATGCTGCGGCGGGACACGATCATCATCGGCGGCGGCGCGACCAATCGCGGGGTCGAGACCAGCGTGCGCGAGGCCTTCAGCATGGACATCGCCACAATCGTCGTGCGCGAATGCTGCTGGGGCGGCGACCAGGCCGCGCATCAATACAGCCTCGACAAGGCGATGAAGATGTACGCGCGCATCCGCGGCCTCGACGAGGTCGCGGCGATGCTGCGAGAATGAACCGGCCACCGGAGGAGCGAGGCATGAGCATTTCCGTCAACCGGATCAGCGGCGCCCTCGGCGCGGAGATCGGCGGTGTCGATCTATCCCAGCCGCTTGGCGACAACGTCCTGGGCGAGATCCGCCAGGCGCTGACCGAGAACTGCGTGATCTTCTTCCGCGACCAGCACCTGACGCCGGAGCAGCACCTGAATTTCGGCCGCCGCTTCGGCGCGCTGCAGGTTCACGATTTCGTCGACGGGATGGACGACAACGGCGAGATCATCGAGGTGCGCAAGGAAGAGTACGAGATGCGCAATTTCGGCGGCGGTTGGCACAGCGATGTCAGCTATCTCGAAGTACCGGCGCTCGGCTCGGTGCTCTATGCGCGCGAGGTGCCCGATGCCGGCGGCGACACGATGTTCGCCAACCAGTACCTCGCCTACGAGACGCTGTCGGACGGGCTGAAGGAGATGCTCGGCGGGATGCGCGCGGTGCACAGCGCCCGCCGTTCCTACGGCCTCAACGCGCCGCGCCGCGCCGACGAGGGCAAGACCTCGATGGGCATCCATTTCACCGACGACGCGCATGCCGAAACCGACCATCCGGTCGTTCGCACCCATCCGTGGAGCGGCAGGAAATGCCTCTACGTCCATGGCGGGTTCACGGTGCGCTTCAAGGACATGACCGAGGAGGAGAGCGCGCCGCTTCTGCACTATCTCTACAAGCACGCGGTCAGGCCCGAATTCACCTGCCGCTTCCGCTGGGAGAAAAACTCGATCGCGTTCTGGGACAATCGCTGCGTCCAGCACAACGCGATCAACGACTACAACGGCAAGCGCCGCGTCATGCACCGGGTCACGATCGAGGGCGAACGGCCGGTCTAACGCCGATGCGCCTCACCTACCGCGCGGCGGTGCTGCACGCGCCGAAGACGCCGCTCGTCGTCGAGACCGTGACCGCCGCCGAGCTTTCCGGCGACAACGTGCTGGTGCGGATCAAGGCGGCGGGGCTGTGCCACACCGACCTCGAAGTCATCGAGGGCTCGCTGCGCTACCCGATGCCGATCGTGCTCGGGCACGAGGCGGCTGGCGTTGTCGAGGCGGTGGGGCCGGAGGCGCGCGGCGTCGCGGTCGGCGACCACGTCGTGCTGAGCTGGAACCCGCATTGCGGCCACTGCTTCTATTGCGACCGCGACCTGCCGATCCTGTGCGAAACCTATCTGACCAACGGGCCGAAGGCGATCGGGTTCGACGGCGCGCACCACGCCCACCGCGCCGATGGCGGCGAGCTAAAGCAGCTCATGTTTCTGGGCGCGTTCGGCGAATACGCGATCGTCGCGGCCGAGCAGGCGGTGCCGGTGCCCAAGGCGCTGCCCTTCGACCGCGGCTGCCTCCTCGGCTGCGGGGTGATGACCGGGGTCGGCGCCGCGCTCAACATCGCCAGTATCGGCCACGGCGACGCGGTGATGGTGATCGGCTGCGGCGCGGTCGGGCTCTCGGCCGTGCAGGGCGCCCGCCTCGCCGGGGCCGGGGCGATCGTCGCGGTCGATCTCGACGACAAGAAGCTCGACCTCGCCGAGGCGGTCGGCGCGACGATGCGGGTCAATGCCGGCCGCGAGGACCCCGTCGCGGTCGCGCGCAGGGTCGGCAAGAGCGGGCGCGGCGTCGATGTCGTGCTCGAAGCCGCCGGCAACCCGGCCGGCTTCCGCGCCAGCATCGAGGCGGTGCGGCCCGGCGGCGAGGTGATCTGGCTCGGAAAGACCGATGTCGAGAATGACGTCGCTTTCCGCTGGGGCGCGCTGATGGGCGAAAAGCGCATCCGCCGGTCGAGCTATGGCGGCACCCGCCCGGCGCGGGATTTTCCCTTGCTGGCGCAGGCCTATCTCGACGGCCGCCTCAAGCTCGATGAGCTGATCACAAGGCACATCGGGCTCGACGAGATCAACGGGGGGTTTGCCGCCCTCAAGGCCGGCGAAGCCATAAGAAGCGTCGTGATGTTCTAATTCGGCACCCAGGCGATCGCGCGGATTTCAGTGAACTCGCGCGGCAGCTTGCGCCAGCCGTCGCCGGAATCGTCGCTGCGGTAGAGCTCACCGTAATGGCTGCAGGCGACGATGCAATCGGGGTTGGCGCGGTTGGTGGCGAAGGCCCAGATCGGCGAGTTCGGCTCGACCGGGAGCTTTGCCATCTTCCAGTGCTGGCCGCCATCGGTCGAGCGCTGGATCGCACCGGTCTTCCCGACCGCGCCGTCGCCGGTCGCGACAAACAGCGTGTCCGGGTCGCCAGGCTTCACTGCGAGGCTGCGGCAATACGGCAGCGCGAAATGCCGGCCGACGCCGAGCCCGTGCCAGCTTTTGCCCTTGTCGTCGCTGGCGAAGATCTCGCGCGGGGTCGTGGTCAGAACCATCTTGCCGGCGGTCGCGGCGGTCGTCACGTCGTGGATGTCGGGGTCGTCGATCCCGTTGGCGATGCGGGCGAAACTCTCGCCGCCATCGGTCGAGCGCTGCACGCCGTCGACCTCGACCCCGGCCCAGACGATATTCGAGTCGGCCGGATCGACGGTCAGCGCCGTGACCCGCGGGATGCGCACGTTGGGGCATTCCTCGGCGATCTCGGCGGCGCATTGCCGCCATGTCGCGCCGCCGTCGGTCGAGCGGTAGAGCGCGGCCGGCCGCGAGCCCGCGAACATGTTGTTCGGGTCGCTCGGGTCGAAGGCGATCTTCCACACGTCGCGCCCGTTCATCGGCGAGTCGATATGGACGAAGCTCTGCCCGCCATCGCTGCTTTTGTGAATGCCGTCATCGGCGCCGGCGAAGATCGTGCGGGTCTCGGTCGGGTGCACGGCGAGGCCGTAGACGCGGCTCTCGCTCCACAGCCCCTTCTGCACCCGCCGCCAGTTCTCGCCGCCATCGGGGCTGAGCCACAGCCCGCTGCCGATCGTGCCGACGAGAACCGTGAAGTCCTTGGACATGGCGTTCCTCCCTTGCGTGAGAGACGAGGCTAATGCGTTCCTTCCCACCCGGTGTGGGAAATGTCGATGACGACCCCGTCGGGGCCCGACCATTTCATCTCGAAATTGGCGTGCCCGCCCCCGGCCATCGCCGCATCCACCCCATCTTTCGCGGAAAGCCGATTGGCGTTGGCGTGCTCGAGGTCGGTGCAGGCCTTGTCCAGGTCGTCGACCTCGAAGCCGAAATGGTGAATCCCTTCGAAATCCGGGCCGTGCGCCCCCATGTCGAGCGAGCCTTCGCCCTTCAGATTGAGGACCGCGAGATTGATGTGCCCGTCGGTCAGGAATACCGCCCCGTTCGGGCTGCGGCGCAGCTCCTTGAGGCCGAAGGCTTCCTTGTAAAATGCGGCAGTGCGCGCCGGGTCCTTGGTGGTCAGCGCGATGTGTCTGATGCGCGGCATGGCTTCCTCCCAAGCTTTGGACAAAGTGTAGGCCGGGCGAATCCGGTTGTCGATGACCCACCCCGGTACTAGGCTTTTTCGTCACCATTCTTCGGGAGGAAACGATGAGCCGCCATCTGTCGCCCGCCCAGATCCATTCCAAGCTGTCGCATCCGGTCGTCGACGGTGACGGCCACTGGCTCGAATTCGCGCCGGTGTTCGGCGAAAAGATGCGCAAGGCCGGAGGCGACAAGGCGGCCGACGGATTTCTCGCCGCGCTCAAATCGACGACCGACGCCTTGAAGCTGATGCCGGCGCAACGCGCCGAGCGCCGCGTCGCCCAGCCCAATTTCTGGAACCGCCAGGCCGAGAACACGCTCGACCGGGCCACCGCGATGATGCCGAAGCTGCTTTACGAGCGCCTTGACGAGATCGGCACCGACTTCGCCGTGGTCTACCCGACCGCCGGCCTCAGGCTTCCGCGCATCAAGGACGACGAGACGCGCCGCGCCGTGATCCGCGCCTACAACATCGTCTCGGCCGAGTATTTCCGGAACTACAGCGACCGGATGACCCCGGCCGCGATCATCCCGATGCACCATCCCGACGAGGCGATCGCCGAGCTCGAATTCGCCACCAAGGAACTCGGCGCCAAGGTCGGCATGTTCGGCAGCGGCATGCCGCGCCAGGTGCCGGCGGCGGCGAGCGAGGGCGAGGCCGGCCGCTTCACGGTCTGGTACGACGTCTTCGGCATCGACAGCCCCCATGATTACGACCCTGTTTGGGCCAAGTGCCGCGAGCTCGGCATCGCCCCGACCTTCCATTCGAGCGCGAGCGGCCAGGGCCTCAGGAACAGCCCGTCGAATTTCGTCTACAACCATATCGGCCATTTCGCCGCCGCCGGGCACGCGGTCGCCAAGGGCATCTTCCTCGGCGGGGTGACGCGGCGCTTCCCCGAATTGAACTTCGCCTTCCTCGAGGGCGGCGTCGGCTGGGGCGCGCAGCTGTTCGGCGACCTGATCGAGCATTGGGAGCGCCGCGGCGCTCCGGCGCTGAAGCGGATGAACCCCGACAAGCTCGACCGCAAGCTGTTGATGGAACTCGTCACCGAGCACGGTTACGACGACATCGCCGACGTGCTGCGGTCGCAGGACGGCTGGCCCTCGAAAGAGTCGCACCTGACCGGCAACCGCGACGAGCTCGACGATTTCGCCGCCTGCAAGTTCACCCGCAAGGAGGACTGGGTCGAGCTTTACGCCAAGCCCTATTATTTCGGCTGCGAGGCGGACGACCGGATGAACGCGACCGCGTTCTCCAAGGGCATCCCGTTCGGCGCCCAGCTCAACGCGATCTACAGCTCGGATATCGGGCATTTCGACGTGATCGACTTCCGCGACCCGCTTCCGGAAGCCTATGAGCTGGTCGAGGACGAGCACATCACCGAGGCCAACTTCCGCGACTTCGTGTTCGCCAACTCGGTCAGGCTGTGGGGCAAGCAGAACCCGGCCTTCTTCGACGGCACGGTCGTCGCCAAGGAAGCTGCCGCCGTGCTGAAGGCCGCCTTCCCGCAGGAGCGCGCCGCGGCGGAATAGGCGCAGCCGCACCATCCAGCGGTTGACACGCAGGGTCCTTAAGGAGCCTGCGTGCGCGCCCATGGCCAATGTGAGTACCTCGATCGCCGAATGTCAGCGGTCTCGGCTCAGGGGCTACCGTGGCGACCGACATCAGCTCTCAAGATGGATGGAAGTGGCCCAACGCCGGCGATCAACGGCAGCGACCGAGAGCGCCCCCGAAGTCCTGACGAAAGATCGCCAGGAGAATCTTAGCTCCCCGTCGAAGGGAAGCGAAGCATGGGCGGCTGACGCTCCGGAAACAGCCGGATACCCGATCTGCGTCGACCTCGACGGAACCCTCGTGCGGACCGACACGCTAATCGAAGGGGTGCTGGCGTTGGGTCCCGGACGCCGCCTTGTGCAGGCCGCCGCCCTGCTGGGCGGACCGAGGGCCGCGTTCAAGGCTTTTGTCGCCCGCGAGGCCGATCTGGACCCGGCGCTGCTGCCGTACAACGAGACGCTGCTCGCCTGGCTGCGCGAACAGAAGGCGTGCGGCCGGCGCCTGCTGCTGGCCACGGCGGCCGATCTTCAAATCGCCCGGGCGGTGGCGGACTATCTCGGCCTGTTCGACGAAGTCATCGCCTCCGACGGAGTCCGCAACAACAAGGGCGCCGCCAAGGCAACGGCCCTGGCGGAGCGCTGGGGTTCGGGCAAATTCACCTATGTCGGCAACGGACGGGACGATTTGGCGGTCTGGCGGGAGGCCGGCACCGGGGTCACCGTCAACGCGCCGGCCAGCGTGGTCGCCGCCGCGCGGCGCTCGGTCGCCCTGGAGACGAGCATCGACGACCGCCCCTCCCTGATCCGGGCGGCGTCACGAGCGATCCGGCCCTATCAGTGGGTCAAGAACCTGCTCGTCTTCGTCCCGATCGTAACCGCTCATGCTTTGGGCGAACTCTCCGCCTGGATCGGCGCGGCCATCATGTTCGCTGCCTTCTCCGCCGCCGCGTCGGGGGTCTATCTGATCAACGACCTGTCCGATCTCGCCGGCGACCGGAACCACGCCCGCAAGCGGCATCGCCCGTTGGCCAGCGGCGCGCTGCCGATACTCGCGGGGGCGGCGCTGGCGCCGGCCCTGCTCGCCGCCGGTCTCGCGCTTGGCGCTGCCGCCGGCGCCCTGGGGGTGGTCCTCACCTATATCGCGCTCTCGCTCGGCTATTCCTTGAAGCTGAAGGAAATGCCGCTGGTGGATATCTTTATCCTTGCCGGCCTTTACACGATCCGGCTGCTCGGCGGCGGCGTCGCGACCGGACACACGCTCTCGCTGTGGCTCCTGGGCTTTTCGAGTTTCATCTTCTTGAGCCTGGCCTTGGTCAAGCGCGTGGCGGAGCTGCGCGCGCTGAACGAGCTCTTGCCGGGTTTTGCCGCGCTCCGGCGCGGCTACTATCTGTCCGACCTGCCGATGCTGCAGCTGTTCGGCTGCGCCGCATCGTTCTCCTCGTGCATCGTTCTGGCGCTTTTCGTCCAGGACCAGGTGGTGACCCAACACGCGGCATCTGTGCTGCTTTGGGGCATCGTCCCCCTGCTGCTGTTTTGGCAATGCCGCCTGTGGCTCTCGACCGCGCGCGGCTACATGCACGACGATCCCATCATCTACGCGGCGCATGACTGGGTGTCGTGGCTCGTGGCGCTCACCTGCGCCGCGACGCTGACGGTCGCAAGCTCGCATTTCTTCGCCGAGTTCTGAGAGGTGGATGGGCGCATGGCGTATCGGGAACTGGCCCTGATCCTCACCAGCGTGTCGCTTTCCGCGCTGGCCCAGGTCGCGTTCAAGCTGGGCGTATCCTCCCCCAAGGTCCGAGCTGCCCTGACCGAAGGCGGCGCCGCGGAGACCGTCATGTCGTTCATCGCGAGCCCGGCCATCGTTGGCGGACTTGCGCTTTACGGTATCGGCACGCTGCTGTGGCTGAACGTGCTGGCGAAGACCGAGCTGTCGCAGGCCTATCCGTTCGTCGGGCTCGGCTTTGCGTTCACCGCATTTCTCGGCTACGCCTTGTTTAACGACACACTCAGCCCGATGCGCTTGACCGGAACCGCGGTCGTGATCGCCGGGATCGTGCTCGTGGCGCGGGGATGAGGTTCGGCGAAAATATTCTCGATCTCGATGCCCGCGCACGGCCATTTGACTCACCCCCCGACCGCGCCTAGCCTTTCCGCCAGGTTTCACGGCCTTGACAGCCGGTTTTCGGGAGGAAGCAGATGAGCGCTCACCAGACGCCCGAGCAGATCCGCAAAAACCTCAAGCATCCGGTCATCGACGGTGACGGCCACTGGGTCGAGTACACCCCCGTTTTCGCCGAGCAGATCCGTAAGGTCACCGGCGATCTCGGCGGCAACGGGTTTTTGCAGTCGCAGCGGCGCATCCCGGATTCGCTGAGCAAGACGCCCGACGAGCGGGCGCACCAGGGCGTGGCGATGGAGGGGCAATGGGGCCGGCAGGCGGCCAATACGCGCGACCGCGCCACCGCGATGATGCCGCGCATGCTCTATGAACGGCTCGACGAGCTGGGCATCGATTTCGGCATCGTCTACCCGACCGCCGGGCTCGGCATTCACCGCATCGCCGATGACGCGACCCGCCGCGCCGTGGTGCACGGCTTCAACGTCGTCACCCACGATTATTTCAAGGCCCTGTCCGACAAGCTGACTCCGGCCGCGGTCATCCCGGTCCACACCCCGGAGGAGGCGATCGAGGAGCTCGAATTCTGCGTCAAGCAGCTCGGCTCCAAGGTCTGCATGTTCGGCAGCGCGGTGCGCCGGCCGATCCCGCACGCCAAGGATGCGCCCGCCGACCTCGCGCGCTATGCGATGGGGTTCGACCAGCTCGGCATCGACAGCCAATACGATTACGACCCGCTCTGGCAGAAATGCCGCGAGCTGAAGGTCGCCCCGACCTTCCACACCGGCGGCCGCTCCTATGGCGAGCGCAACAGCCCCTCGAATTTCACCTTCAACCATATCGGCCACTTCGCCAATGCCGGCCACAACGTCGCCAAGGCGCTGTTCCTCGGTGGCGTCACGCGGCGCTTCCCCGACCTGCGCTTCGCCTTCCTCGAAGGCGGGGTCGGCTGGGGCTGCCAGCTCTTCTGCGACCTGATCGAGCATTGGGAGCGGCGCGGCGCGAAGGGCCTCGCGAATATGGATCCGTCAAAGCTCAACCGCCCGCTGCTGCGCGAGCTGGTCGGCAAATACGGCTATGCCGACATCGCCGCCGAGCTCGACAAGCGCGACGGCTGGCCGCTGGAGGAGGATTTCCTGACCGGCGGGATGCCGCCCGACGACTACATCCACTGCAACATCGCCAAGAAGCAGGATTGGATCGACCTGTTCGCGACGCCGTATTATTTCGGCTGCGAGGCCGACGACCGGATGAACTCGGTCGCCTTTGGCAAGTCGATGCCGCTCGGCGCGCGGATCAACGCGATCTACAGCTCCGATATCGGGCATTTCGACGTGGTCGACATGCGCGACCCGCTGCCCGAGGCGTGGGAGCTGGTCGAGGACGGGCATATCGGCGAAGACGACTTCCGCGATTTCACCTTCGCCAACGCCGTCCGGCTGTGGGGCACGCAGAACCCGCGCTTCTTCGAAGGCACCCCGGTCGCCAGGGAGGCCGCCGCCGTGCTGAAGAGCGCGCCCGCCCTGCAGGACGCGGCGAAGTAGCCGTTACCTTATGCCGCCACTTCCCTGGGATGGATGTCCCGCTCGATAGCGGCGCCGTTTTCAGCCTCCGCGACCGATAGGTCATAGGCGGACTGGAGGTTGAGCCAAAACCGCGGGGTTGTCCCGAAGTAGCGGCCGAGACGGATCGCCGTATCGGCGCTCACGGCCCCCGGCTTGTCCTCACGGAGGATGTCGCCGATACGGGTCGCCGGCACCCTCAGCGCGATGGCCAGGGCATTCGCCGACAGGCGAAGCGGGATCGTCCCTTACGCCTTCGTAATCCGCCCCGGCGGAAAGATGTGGGCCGGGTCGTCGGCATAGGCGAAATTGCGCGGGATGCGGCGCACCATCGCCTCGAAGCCGGGCCAGGCGGCGGCGAATTGCTGGAACAGGTCGTCGGACAGCGTTACCCCGGCATCGGCGAGGCGGGCGCGGAGTTCGGCTTCCGAGGCCGGCGGGAAGGCATCGCTCATCCTGTCCTCCTCACGCCAGAACCGGATGGCGGCGGTGCCAATCGGTCTCCTGCTGATAGGCGTGCGCGATGCGCAGCACGGTCGCGTCCCGCATCGGCCCGGCAGCGATCTGCAATGACAGCGGCAGCCCCTCGGCCCGGCTGAAGCCGCACGGGATCGTCAACGCCGGCACGCCGCTGATGCTGAACGGCTGGGTGATGCTGACGCCGAACGCAAAGCGGTCCGCCGCCACCGCCTCGGGGTTGGCGCGATCGGCGACGGTCAGCGACCCGGCGGTCAGAAACGCGTCGACCCGCTTCAGCGCGACCGCCTGCTCGCGCGCCAACACGGTGCGCCAGCGCAGCGCCTGTACGTAATCCTCGCCGCGGATGATCGCGCCGGGCAGCACGCGGTTGCGGAAGATGCGGCCGAAATCCTGCGGCCGGGTGCGGAATTCCTCGGCATGGATCGCGAAATGCTCGACCGCGGAGATGATCGATTTGCAATCGGTGTATTCCCTGAGGCTCGACAGCCTGACCGGCTCGATCCGCGCCCCGAGCCGTTCCAGCACGACGACTGCCGCGTCGATCGCGCCGGCGAGGTCGGGGTGGGCGCCGGGGCCGGTGTGCCACCCCTCGACGAGGCCGATCCGCAGCCCCGCTATCCCCCGCCCGAGCTCGGCGAGGTAATCCGGCACCGGCACATCCTCGGTCGAAGGATCGTCCGGGTCATGGCCGGCGATTGACGCCATCACGGCCGCGACATCCTCGGCGCTGCGGGTCAGCGGGCCGCAATGATCCATCGTGAACGTGTTGGAAAAGACGCCGCGGCGGCTGACCCGCCCGTAGGTCGGCTTGAGCCCGGCGAGTCCGCAAAACGCCGCCGGGCCGCGTACCGAGCCGCCGGTATCGGTGCCGATCGCAAACGGCACGAACCCGGCCGCGACGGCCGCCCCCGCGCCGCTCGACGACCCGCCCGGCAGGTAGTCTGTGTTCCAGGGGTTGCGCGCCGGCGGCCACGGCAGGTCGAAGCTCGGGCCGCCATGCGAGAATTCCCAGGTCGCGAGCTTGCCCACCAGCACCGCGCCGGCCGCCTTGAGCCGCCTCGCGACCTCGGCGTCTTTCGCGGGAACGTAATCCTGGCGGATTTTCGAATGTCCGGTCGTCGCGATCCCGGCGGTCTCGATGATGTCCTTGAGCGCATAAGGGACGCCGTGGAGCGGGCCGCGCCGCTTCCCCGCCGCAAGCTCGCGTTCGGCCGCCGCAGCCTGCACAAGCGCCACGTCCGCCGTCACGAGGATGAAGCTGCGGAGCGCCCCGTCATGCGCGGCGATGCGGTCGAGCAGCGCGCGCGTCGCCTCGACCGGCGAGGTGACGCCGCTTTCGTAGGCCTGCGCGAGTTCGGCGGCGGTCAGGAACGACAAATCCATCGAGTCAGCCTATCACGCCGCGGCGGCGCAGCTCCTCGACAATGCGGTCGGCGAGCATGTCGGCGTCGGCGCCGACCGTCTCCAGCCGCAGCTCCGGCGTCTCCGGCGCCTCGTAGGGGCTGTCGATGCCGGTGAAGTTCGGGATCGCACCGGCGGCCGCGCGGGCGTAGAGCCCTTTTGGGTCGCGGCGCTGGCACTCGGCGAGCGGCGTATCGACGAAGACTTCGAGGAAAGCGTGCGGCGAGGCGATCTCGCGCGCCATCTGGCGGTCGGCGCGGAACGGCGAGATGAAGGCGGTGATGACGATGAGCCCGGCCTCGCCCATCAGCCGGGCGACCTCGCCGGCGCGCCGGATATTCTCGACCCGGTCGGTATCGGTGAAGCCGAGGTCGCGGTTGAGGCCATGCCGCACGTTGTCGCCGTCGAGCAGCATCGTGTGGCAGCCGAGCTCGATCAGCTTGCGGTCGAGATGGTTGGCGATCGTCGACTTGCCGGCGCCGGAGAGCCCGGTGAACCACAGGATCGCGGCCTGCTGGCCCTTTTGCCGGGCGCGCTCGCCGGTCCCGACATTGAGCGCCTGCCATTCGATGTTGGTGGCGCGGCGCAGGCCGAACGCGATCATTCCGGCGCCGGCCGTCTCGTTGGTATAGCGGTCGATCAGGATGAAGGCGCCGGTCTCGTGGTTTTTGGCGTAGGGATCGAATGCCACCGGCGCGTTCGTTGACAGATTGCAGAACCCGATCTCGTTCAGCTCCAGCGTGCGCGCGGCGACATGCGCGCCGGTGTCGACATCGATCCGGTGCTTCAGCGCCGTCACCGAGCCGAGCACCGTGCGGGCGCCGAGCTTGATCCAGTAGGAGCGGCCGGGTACCAGCCGCTCGTCGTGAAACCAGATCAGGTGCGCGGCGAACTGGTCGGCGTATTCGGCCCGCTCGCCGGGATCGACCAGGAGGTCGCCGCGCGACAGATCGATCTCGTCCTCGGTGGTCAGCGTCACCGCGTCGCCCGCCTCGGCGCGGGCGAGGGAGCCGTCGTAAGTGACGATGTCCTTGACGCGGGTGACGCGGCCCGAACCCATCGCCGCGACCGCGTCGCCGATCGCGATCGAACCGGCCGCGACGGTCCCGGAAAATCCGCGGAAATCCCCGCTCGGCCGGTTGACCCATTGGACCGGGAAGCGGAACGGCCGGGTGTCGCCGGCGCCGATCTCGACGGTTTCGAGATGGTCGAGCAAGGTCGGGCCGCGATACCATCCCATGCTCTCCGACCGCGCGGTCACATTGTCGCCGAGCCGGGCCGAGATCGGGATCGCCTTGACCGAGGCGAAGCCGAGCCCCTTGGCGTATTTCTGGAATTCCTTGGCGATGCCGTCAAAGGTGGGGCGGTCGAAGCCGACCAGGTCGAGCTTGTTGACCGCGAGCACGACATGGCGGATGCCGAGCAGCGACGCGATCAGCGCGTGCCGCCGGGTCTGCACCAGCACGCCCTTGCGGGCGTCGGCCAGCAGCACCGCGAGATCGGCGGTCGAGGCGCCGGTCGCCATGTTGCGCGTGTACTGCTCGTGGCCCGGCGTGTCGGCGACGATGAAGGAGCGGTGCGGCGTCGAGAAGAAGCGATAGGCGACGTCGATGGTGATCCTCTGCTGGCGCTCGTCCTCGAGCCCGTCGAGCAGCAGCGACAGGTCGAGATCGTCCCCGGTCGTGCCGAAACGCTGCGAATCCCGCTTCAGGGCGTCGAGCTGGTCGGCGTGGATCGCGGCGGAATCGTGCAGCAGCCGGCCGATCAGCGTCGACTTGCCGTCATCGACCGACCCGCAGGTCAAGAACCGCAGCAGGCCTTTTCGGCCCTTCTTCGGGCCCGGCGCGTCATAGGGCATCAGAAATACCCCTCACGCTTCTTGCGCTCCATCGAGGCTTCGGAGTCGCTGTCGATCAGCCGGCCCTGCCGTTCCGACACCTCCGCGCCGCGCAGCTCGGCGATGATTTCGGCGACCGTCGCCGCATCCGATTCGATCGCGCCCGACAGCGGATAGCAGCCGAGCGTGCGAAACCGGACCCGGCGCATCCGAGGTTTCTCGCCCGGTTCGAGCGGCAAGCGGTCGTCGTCGACCATGATCCAGGCGCCGGCGCGGCTGACTACCGGGCGCTCCTTGGCGAAATAGAGCGGCACGACGGCGATGTCCTCGTGCTCGATGTAGCGCCACACGTCGAGCTCGGTCCAATTCGACAGCGGAAAGACCCGCATCGATTCGCCGGGCCGGAGCCGGGTGTTGAAAAGGTGCCAGAGCTCGGGCCGCTGAGCGCGGGGGTTCCAGCTGTGCCCGGCGCCGCGGATCGAGAAGATGCGCTCCTTCGCGCGGCTCTTTTCCTCGTCGCGCCGCGCTCCGCCGAACGCCGCGTCGAAGCCGTGCCGGTCGAGCGCCTGCTTCAGCGCCTCGGTCTTCATCACCTGGGTGTGCAGCGCCGAACCCGAGGAAATCGGGTCGATGCCGCGGTCGAGCCCCTCGCGGTTGGTGTGGACCAATAGATCGATCCCGAGCCGCTTCGCGGTCGCGTCGCGGAACGCGATCATCTCGCGGAATTTCCACGTCGTATCGATATGCAGGACCGGAAAGGGCGGCTTCCCGGGATAGAAGGCCTTGAGCGCCAGATGCAGCAGGACGCTCGAATCCTTTCCTATCGAATAAAGCAGGACGGGATGGGCAAATTCGGCTGCGGTCTCGCGCAGGATCCCGATTGCCTCGCTCTCAAGCTGGCGCAAATCGGCCGGGAGCGGCTTGAGCCGCACGGCATCCATTCTGTGTGCTCCTTGCAACCCGCGGAGGGTACTATTTCTTCTCCGCCGCGTATTCTGCCTTGGAGCGGGTTAATTTTTCGGGATGCACGATGGTCTTGTTGACCGCCGTGCGGGCGTGGCCGAGGGTCGGGAACTCGCTCTCCTGCCCGTCGCGCTGGAGCACATAGGTCGCCGAGACGGCCTTGCGGCTAATGAGGTCGGCGACGGTACGCTTGACGATCGTCCAATGGACGCGACGGGTCTCGGCGCCTTCCTCCTCGACATCCTCGAAGCCGCGATCGACAACCGAATCGGTGTTGTAGAGCTTGCGCTCCGGGCGGCGGGCCGAATCGCGGTCCCGGCCGCGCGGGCCGCCGCGCCCGCCCCTGCG
>DASUIE010000100.1:0-29585 GCA_036273175.1 Allostellaceae bacterium | reverse complement strand
CTACCACGACCAGGACGTGTACGAGCGCGAGCAGGAGCGCATCTTCCGCGGCCCGACCTGGAATTTCCTCGCGCTCGATATCGAGATCCCGAACCCGGGCGATTTCCGCGCGACCTATGTCGGCGAGACACCGGTTGTCGTCAATCGCGACGAGAACGGCGATATCCATGCCTTCGTCAACCGCTGCGCTCATCGCGGCGCGCTGGTGCGGCGCGAGCTCTCGGGCAACGCCAAGGAGCACATCTGCATCTATCACCAGTGGTGCTACGACCTGAAAGGCGGGCTGACCGCGATTCCGTTCCGCCGCGGCATTCGCGGCAAGGGCGGGATGGGGCCGGATTTCGACATGGGCCGGCACGGGATGCGGCGGCTCAAGGTCGGGGCGATCAACGGCGCGATCTTCGGCACGCTCGCCGAGGACGGCGAGAGCCTCGAAGAGTATCTCGGCCCGCCGGTCATGGGGCAGCTCAAGCGCTTCTTCGACAAGAAGATGACGGTGCTCGGCTACAACCGCCAGCGCATCCGCGGCAACTGGAAGATCTATGCCGAGAACACGCGCGACAATTATCACGCCAGCCTGTTGCACGAGTTTCTCTTGACCTTCGGGCTCGACCGCTCGACGCAGGTCGGCGGGGTCAAGATGGATGCGCGGCATCGCCACAGCTTCACCTGGGCCGAGGCGGGCAGCGATACCAGCGAGATCGTCAGCCAGGCCTATGGCGGCGCCAATATCCGCAACGACTACCTGGCGCTGAAGGAACCGGAGCTGGTCAAGTTCCACCCCGAGCACGGCGACCGGCTCAACATCGCGATCAGCTCGGTGTTTCCGTCGGCGGTGTTCGTCCAGATCAGCAACAGCATGGCGGTGCGCCAGATCCGGCCGAAGGGGCTCGACGAGGTCGAGGTCTACCAGATGATGCTGGGATACGAGGACGATCCGCCGGAGATGACCCGGCACCGGCTGCGCCAGGCCAATCTGGTCGGGCCGGGCGGGCTCGTTTCGATGGAGGATGGCGAGGCGGTCGAGATCACCCACAAGGCTTCGGGTCCCGACCGCGCGAAATCGACCGTCATCGAGCTGGGCGGCGGCGGCGAGATCACCGACCGCGACTACCGGGTGCACGACGTGCCGCTGCGTGGGTTCTGGTCCTATTACGCCGAGCTGCTCGGGATCGAGCCCGACGGCGCGGTGCGATGAACGCGGCGGAGCTCATCGAGCTCTACGCGGCCTATGGCGGGTCGATCGACGCGGCGGACTGGGATGCCTGGCTCGGTCTCTTCGCCGCCGAATGCCGCTACCGGATCGTTCCGCGCGAGAATTTCGACCGGGGGCTCCCGGCGGGGCTGGTCTTCTGCGACAGCCGGGCGATGCTCGAAGACCGCATCATGGCGCTGCAGGAAGCCAACAAATACAACATCCACTGGGATCGGCATCTGATCGGCCTGCCGCGGCGGGTCGGCGAGGCGAGCGTCGAGGCGGCGTTTGCCGTCTACCAGACCGACCAGGAGGGCGAGAGCCGGCTGTTCGCGACCGGGCTCTACCGTGACGGCGTCGTGGCGGAAGGCGGCCGGCTCAAGTTTCGCGACAAGCTCGTCCTGCTCGATACCTTCGCGGTGCCCAGCCTGCTGTCGACCCCGCTCTAAGCGATGATCGACAGCATCAGCGCGGTGACGCTGGCGACGCACGACATGGCGCGGGCCGTGCGGTTCTACCGCCTCCTCGGGTTCACGATGCTCTATGGCGGCGAGGCCGCGTCGTTTACCAGCTTTCGCGCCGGCTCCGGGTTTTTGAACCTGATCGCCCAATCGGACGAGCTGCGCTGGTCGTGGTGGGGCCGGCTGATCTTTTACGAGACCGATGTCGACGGGCTGCATGCGCGGCTGGTCGCGGCCGGGCATCCGCCCGATACCCAGCCGCGCGACGCCGAATGGGGCGAGCGGTTTTTTCACATCACCGACCCGGACGGGCACGAGCTGAGCTTTGCCTGGCCGCTCAAGCCTCAGCGGCCGACATAGCGGCGCTCGCCGGTGCGCGGGTGGTGGTAGACGGCGACGAGCTTGCCGGTTTCGGGGTCGGTAAAGCGCTCGCCGGTCTCGACCCAGTCCGGGCCGGGCGCGCGCTCCGCCAGAGGCGTGTCGCCGCGCCGCTCGCAGAGCACCCCGAGCGTCATCGCGAGACCGACGATGGCGAGCCAGATCGCCGCGGGGAAAAACGGCCAGGCGAGGATCAGCACCAGCGCCGCCGCGGCGAGCAGCGCGACGCCGATACCGAGCACCCAGTTGCGCAGCATCAGCGGGCGGGCTCGATCACCGCCGCGGTGCCGTAGGCGACGATCTCGCTCATCGTCTGGCCGATCTCGCTCGAGTCGAAGCGCATCATGATGACCGCGTTGGCGCCCATCGTCGTGGCGTTGTGCACGAGGCGGTCGACCGCGTTGCGCCGGGCCTCCTCGAGGAGTTGGGTGTATTCGTGAATCTCCCCGCCGACGATCGAGCGCAGTCCGGCCATCAAATTGCCGCCGAGCCCTCGGCTCCGCACGATCACGCCAAAGCACTGCCCCTTTACCTCGACGACCCGGTGGCCGGGGACGTTCTCGGTGGTGACGACGATCATCGGGCTTCTCCGGTTGGGTGATGCAAAATCGCCGAATTCGGCTCATAACGGCAATCTCAATCGCCTGAAATCGCGGCGCGAGGATGTCAGCACCTTCGGATTCCCCGAGCCCCGGCGCGATCCCCTACGGCATGTTGACGCTGCTGGCGGTGACGTTCTTTCTCTACGCGGCGCTGATCCTGATCTCGGCCGGACCGGTCGGAGGTGGCGGCGAGGCGCGGATCGCGCAAGCCTACGAGACCCTCTACGTCGCTTTCGGGCTCTGGGTCATGCTCGCGGTGCTGCTTCTGGCGGGTGGGGCGTTCGGCGGGATGCCGGCGGCGGCGGGGGTGCTGTGGGTCTTCCTCGTGCCGTTCTCGGGGGTCGGCAATTTCGTCGCCCTCGACATGATGGACCGGCACATGAAGTGGGCGATCGTCTTTCCGCTGCTGCTGCCGCCGCTGATCGCCTTCTACGCCTTCTGGGCACGCATCCCGGCGCTCAAGGCGGGCCTCCCCGCCAAGCGGACCAGCCTCGCGGTATTGGGCGCGGTCTTCGTCCTATCGGCGCTGCCGATGGTGATTGCGGCCTATTACTGAGCCGGGCATGCTGCGCGGCGTCGCGATGGTAGGGAGCTTCGTATGGCCCAGATGAACGGCGCCGAGAGCCTGGTGCGCACCCTGGTGGGCGGCGGGGTCAATGTCTGCTTCGCCAATCCGGGCACGTCGGAAATGCATTTCGTCGCGGCGCTCGACCGGGTCGATGGGATGCGCTGCGTGCTAGGCCTGTTCGAGGGGGTGGTGACCGGCGCCGCAGACGGCTATGCGCGAATGACCGACAACCCGGCGGCGACGCTGCTGCATCTCGGCCCGGGGCTGGCGAACGGCCTCGCCAATATCCACAACGCCAACAAGGCGTCGACGCCGATGGTCAATATCGTCGGCGATCACGCGACCTATCACCGCCAATACGACGCGCCGCTGACCTCGGATATCGAGGGGCTCGCGCGGCCGTCTTCGCATTGGGTCAAGACCTCGCCGAGCGCGAAGACCGTCGCCGCCGACGGGGCGCTGGCGATCGAGGCGGCGAGGACGCGGCCCGGCCAGATCGCAACGCTGATTCTGCCCGCCGATACGGCGTGGACGGAGGGTACGGGGCCGGCTCCGGTCGCATCCCAAGCGGCGCCGAGGGCGCCATCATCCGATGCGGTCGACGGCGCGGCGCGGGTGCTGCGGTCGGGCGAGCCGACGCTGATCCTGCTGACCGGGCGGGCGGTGCGAGCTGACGGGCTGGCGCTGGCCGGGCAAATCGCGGCCAAGACCGGCGCGCGGCTGATCGCGCAGGGCTCCAACGCACGCACCCAGCGCGGGCGCGGCCGGGTCTCGGTCGAGCGGGTTCCGTATGTCGTCGACCAGGCGACCAAGGTGCTGGCGGGCTTGAAGCATGTGATCCTCGTCGGATCGAAGATGCCGGTCGCGTTCTTCGCCTACCCCGACAAGCCGAGCGTGCTGACCCCGCCCGGTTGCGAGGGTCATGTGCTGTCGCGGCCGAGCGAGGATTCGATCGCCGCGCTCGAAGCGCTCGCCGAGGCGGTCGGGGCGAAGAGCACGCCGGCGCCGGTCGTCAACGACAAGCCGTCGGGGCCGGGAACCGGCGCGATCACCTCCGAGGCGCTCGGGGCCTCGCTCGGCGCCTTGCTGCCGGAAAACGCGATCGTCGCCGACGAGGCGGTTACGACCGGCCGCGGCTTCTTTGCGCCGACCAAGTCGGCGGCGCCGCACGATTGGCTGAGCAATATGGGCGGGTCGATCGGGCTTGGCCTGCCGCTCGCCACCGGCGCGGCAGTGGCCTGCCCGGACCGCAAGGTTGTCTGCCTCGAAGGCGACGGCAGCGGCATGTACACGATGCAGGCGCTGTGGACGCAGGCACGCGAGGGGCTCGACGTGACGACGGTGCTGTTCTCCAACCGCTCGTACCAGATCCTCAAGGGCGAGCTCGCCAATGTCGGCGCCGGCAATCCCGGGCGGAAGGCGCTCGACATGCTGAGCCTCGGCCAGCCCGACATCGATTGGGTGATGCTGGCGAAATCGCTCGGGGTTCCCGGCGCCAAAGCGACGAATATGGAGGAGTTCAACCGCCACTTCGCCGCCGGCGTCGCCGCCCCCGGCCCGTTCCTTGTCGAAGTGGTGATGTGAGCCCGGGCGGAACCGTGCGGAGCCGGGATGGTTCGCTTGCGAAGGGCTCTCACGGTCGGATCTGATGATGACGCAGCACGCGGCTGAAGGGATTTCGCGCATCCGCGCGGGGCGGGATGACGGGCAGGTGGCCGAGATCGTCGCGGCCCGGCACGGCGACCCGTTCTCGTTCCTGGGCATGCATTCGGTTCCGGACGGGCTGGTCGTGCGGGCCTTTCTGCCCGAGGCGCAGACGGTTTCGGTGGTTGTGGATGGCGAGGTCGTCGCCGAGGCCGAACGGGTGCATCCCGACGGGTTCTTCGAGGCGCGGATCGCCCGCAAGAGCCCGTTTCCCTATCGGCTCAGGGTCGAGGATGGGCGCGAGTTCGAGGACATTTACCGGTTTCCGCCGGTGCTCGGCGATCTCGACATGCACCTGCTTGCCGAGGGCAGCCACCTCGAAAGTCATCGCAAGCTCGGCGCGCATCTCGTCACCCATGACGGCGTCCCCGGGGTCGCCTTCGCGGTGTGGGCGCCGAACGCGCGCCGGGTCTCGGTGGTCGGCGACTTCAACCGCTGGGACGGAAGGCGCATGCCGATGCGGTGGCGCCACGCGGGCGGGTTCTGGGAGATTTTCGTGCCGGGGCTCGGCGCCGGGGACCGGTACAAGTATGAGATTGTCGGGCCCGACGGGGCGCTGCTGCCGCTCAAGGCCGATCCGCATGCCGAGCAGACCGAAAGACCGCCGGGCACCGCCTCGGTCGTCGCCGGGCCGTCGCGCCATGTCTGGGACGACGCCGAGTGGATGGCCGGGCGCGCGGCGCGCAACAACCGCGAGGCGCCGGTCGCGATTTATGAGGTGCATCTCGGCTCGTGGCGCCGGAACCTCGCCGCGGAGGGCCGGTATCTCGACTATCGCGAACTGGCGGAGCAGCTCGTGCCCTATGTGGCTGGGCTCGGCTTTACCCATATCGAGCTGATGCCGGTCGCGGAGTATCCGTTCGACGGGTCGTGGGGCTATCAGCCGGTGTCGCTGTTCGCCCCGACATCGCGCTATGGCTCTCCGGACGATTTCCGCGCGTTTGTGGATGCCTGCCACCGGGCCGGGCTCGGCGTGTGGGTCGACTGGGTGCCGGGGCATTTCCCGACCGACGCGCACGGGCTCGGGAGATTCGATGGGACCGCGCTCTACGAGCACGCCGACCCGCGCCAGGGGTTTCACCACGACTGGAACACGCTGATCTTCAATTACGGGCGCCGCGAGGTGGCGAATTTCCTGCTGTCGAGCGCCCTTTATTGGTTGAGCGAATACCATATCGACGGGCTGCGCGTGGATGCGGTCGCCTCGATGCTCTACCTCGACTACAGCCGCCGCGAAGGCGAGTGGATCCCGAACCAATACGGCGGCCGCGAGAACCTCGAGGCGATCGCGTTTCTGCGGCGGCTCAACGAGCTGGTGTTCGGCGAGGCCGAGGGCGCGACGACCGCGGCCGAGGAATCGACCGCCTGGCCGATGGTGTCGCGGCCGGTCTATGTCGGCGGGCTCGGCTTCGGCTTCAAATGGAACATGGGGTGGATGCACGACACGCTGAACTACATCTCGAAGGACCCAATCCACCGCAAATACCACCACAACGATTTGACCTTTGGGCTGCTCTATGCCTTCCACGAGAATTTCATCCTGCCGCTCAGCCACGACGAGATGGTCCACGGCAAGGGCTCGCTGATCGCGCGGATGCCGGGCGACCGGTGGCAGCGCTTCGCCAACCTGCGCGCCTATCTCGCGTTCATGTGGACGCATCCGGGCAAGAAGCTGCTGTTCATGGGCGCAGAGTTCGGCCAGGAGCGGGAGTGGAACCACGATATCGGGCTCGACTGGCAATTGCTCGGCGACCCGCACCATGCCGGCGTCTCGGCGCTGGTCGGCGACCTCAATCGGCTGTACCGCGCGACGCCGGCGCTGCACGTGCTCGATTGCGAGGGCGACGGGTTCCGCTGGATCGACGCCGCGAACGGGCATGAGAGCGTGGTCTCGTACCTTCGCCGCAGCCGCGACACCGAGGAACTGGCTGTTACGGTGTGCAATTTCACGCCGATGGTGCGCCACAACTATCGCATCGGCGTGCCGCTGCCGGGGCGCTATGGGGAGCGCATCAACACCGATGCCCCGATCTACGGCGGCAGCGGCGTCGGCAATCTCGGCGCGGTGACGGCCGATCCCGAGCCGATGCACGGGCACCCGTACTCGCTGCGCCTGACGCTCCCGCCGCTCGGCGCCCTTGTCTTCACACGGGAGGGCTAGTGGCGCCGCTGCGCGTCTGGCCCGGCAGCCCTTATCCGCTCGGCGCCACCTGGGACGGCAAGGGGGTCAACTTCGCGCTGTTCTCGGCGCATGCCGAAAAGGTCGAGCTGTGCCTGTTCGATTCCTCCGGGCACCAGGAGGAGGGGCGGATCGAGCTGCCCGAATACACCGACGAGGTTTGGCACGGCTATCTGCCCGAGGCCCGTCCGGGCCAGCTTTACGGCTATCGCGTCTACGGGCCGTACGACCCGGCGAGCGGACATCGCTTCAACCACAACAAGCTGCTCCTCGACCCGTACGCGCGGGCGATCCAGGGCGCCTTGCGCTGGAACGACGTGCTGTTCGGCTACCGTATCGGCAGCCCGCGCGAGGACTTGGCCTTCGATCGGCGCGACAGCGCCCGCTATATGCCGAAATGCCGCGTCGTCGAAAGCGCCTTCACCTGGGGCGAGGACCGCCACCCGCAAACCCCGTGGGAAGAAACGGTCATCCTCGAGATGCATGTGCGAGGGTTCACCAAGACGCACCCGGCCGTGCCGGAGGCGCATCGGGGCACCTTTGCCGCGCTGTCCTCGCCGGCGGTCATCGACTACCTCGTCGATCTCGGCATCACCGCGGTCGAGTTCCTGCCGGTGCATGCGGGGATCAGCGAGCGTGGATTGGCGCAGCGCGGGCTCGTCAACTACTGGGGCTACAACACGGTCGGGTTTTTCGCCCCCGACCCGCGCTTCCTCCCCGGCGACGACATCCGCGAGGCCAAGACGGCGATCCAGCGCCTCCATGCGGCCGGGATCGAGGTGCTGCTCGATGTCGTCTACAACCATACCGGGGAAGGCAACCGGCTCGGCCCGACGCTGTCGTTTCGCGGGATCGACAATTTGTCGTATTACCGGCTGACCGAGGACAAGCGGTTCTATCGCGACGATACCGGCACCGGTAACACGCTGAACACCGAGCATCCGCGTGTCCTGCAGATGGTGCTCGACTCGCTGCGCTACTGGGCCCTGGAGATGCGGGTCGACGGCTACCGCTTCGACCTTTGCGCGGCGCTCGGACGCGAGGACGGCGATTACCGTCAGGACAGCGCGTTCTTCGACGCGATCCGCCAGGACCCGGTGCTGACCCGGCTCAAGCTGATCGCCGAGCCGTGGGATATCGGGCCGTCGGGCTACCAGCTCGGCAATTTCCCGCCCGGCTGGGCCGAGTGGAACGGGCAGTACCGCGATGTCGTGCGGCGCTTTTGGAAGGGCGATAGCGGATTGGTCGCCGAGATGGCGTCGCGAGTCAGCGGATCGTCGGATGTGTTCGGCTATCGCGGGCGGCGCCCCTGGGCGAGCATCAACTTCGTCACCGCCCATGACGGGTTCACGCTGCAAGACCTGGTCAGCTACGACGAGAAGCACAACGAGGCCAACGGCGAGGGCAACCGCGACGGACACGAGCCGAACCACAGCTGGAACTGCGGTGTCGAGGGCCCCAGCAAAGACCCCAAAATCATAGCCTTGCGCGACCGGCAAAAGCGCAACCTGCTCGGTACGCTGCTGTTGTCGCTCGGCGTGCCGATGCTCCTCGCCGGCGACGAGAGCGGCCGAACCCAGCGCGGCAACAACAATGCCTACTGCCAGGATAACGCGCTCTCATGGCAGGACTGGCGCAACATCCGGCCCGAGGACGAGGCGCTGAGCCGGTTCGTGCGCACCCTGGTCCATTTGCGGCGCACCCACAGCGTGTTTTCGCGCCCGCGTTTCTTCCGCGGCGAGAGCGTGTCGGAGGATGGGCTCAAGGACATCACCTGGGTGACCCCCGCCGGCGTCGAGGCGACGGCGGAGGACTGGCGCAATCCGTTTGCCTTGTCGCTCGGCTACGTGCTGGGCGGGGCGGCCGGCGAGTTCTATACGACCGGCGGACAGCGCGACATCGACACGAGCTTCCTTGTGATGATGAACGCCTATCACGGCGATCTCGATTTCGTGTTTCCGGAATTGCCGACGGCGATGGAGTGGGAGGCTTTGGTCGATACCGCCGAGCCGAGCGGATTGGCGCAGAATGGGTCGCTGTGGCATTGCGGCGAGGCGTACCGGCTGCAGGCGCGGTCGTTCGCGCTGTTCATCGACCGGTCCGGCAACGGCGGCGGACGAGGCAAGCGGTGAGCCGGCTGGACCAGCTTCGGTACGTCGCCGGCCTGTGCGGGATCGGGCTCGGTCACCACGACGCGCTTGGCGTGTGGCACGAGCCGGGAGAAGAGGCGCTGGCGCGGCTGATCGCGGCGCTGGGACTGCCCGAGGCGCCGGAGGCCGCGGCCGAGGCCGTCACCGCGGCGGTGGCGGGGCTGCCGGCGCTGCATATCGTCGCCGCCGAGGATACGGAGCCGCGCCTTCCGGCCCTGACCGGCGAGTGGCACCTTCGGGTCGAGGACGGCACAACCATCGGCGGCGCCGGCGAGGCGCTTCCGGCCGGGCTCCCGCTCGGCTACCACCGGCTCGACACGGCGAGCGGGACGGCGACGATCGCCGTGGCGCCCGCGCGGGCCTATTTGCCGCCGGCGCTTGACGACGGCGCGCGGAGCTGGGGGCTGACGGCGCAGCTTTACGGGCTGCGCAGCGCGCGCAATTGGGGGATCGGCGATTTCACCGACCTGGGCTGTCTCGCGAAGGCGGCGGGTTCGCTCGGCGCGGCGGCGCTCGGGCTCAACCCGCTGCACGCCCTGTTCGCCGCCGAGCCGCGGCATGTCAGCCCCTATTCGCCATCCGACCGGGGGATGCTCGACTACCTCTATATCGACGTGACGGCGGTGCCGGGCTATGCCGAGGACAAGACGACCCTCGGGCTTATGTCGGCCGCGGCGATGGTCGAGGCGCGCGCGGCCCGGGAGGTCGACCACGCGGCGGTCGCGGCACTGAAGCGGCCGATCCTCGAAGCGCTGTTCCGCCGCTTGCGGCGGCGTCGTTCGAGCGACGCATTCGCCGCGTTCCGCGAGTTCCAGCGCGAAGGCGGGGCCAGGCTCGCGGGTTTTGCGATCTTCGAGGCCTTGCACGAGCACTATTACCATCGCGAGGGCAAGTTCTCCTGGCATGACTGGCCGGAGGCGATGCGCGACCCGGATTCCGACGCGGTCGCCAAATTCGGCCGCGCCCATGCCGCGCGAGTCGAGTTCTTCGAGTTCCTGCAATGGGAGGCGGACCGGCAGCTCGGCCTCGCGGCAAAGGCCGGGCGCGGCGCGGGTCTGTCGATCGGCCTCTACCGGGATGTCGCGGTCGGGGCAAACCCGCACGGCGCGGCCGCTTGGGCCGACCAGGAGATGCTGTCGCCGGGCGCGGCGATCGGCGCTCCGCCCGACCCGCTGAGCCGCGCCGGGCAGGATTGGGGCCTCGCCCCGGTCAATCCGCTCGCGCTGCGGCGGCGCGGCTTTGCGCCGTTTCTCGACACGCTGCGCGCGAACATGCGGCATGCCGGGATATTGCGCATCGACCACGTCATGTCGCTGCAGCGGCTATATTGGATCCCGTGCGGGATGCCCGGCAACGCCGGCGCCTATGTCGGGTATCCGTTCCGGGAGCTGGTGCGGCTGACCGCGCTCGAAAGCCACCGGCATCGCTGCGCCGTGATCGGCGAGGATCTCGGTACCGTCCCCGAGGGGTTCCGGGAGGCGCTGCGCGACGCCAATATCCTGTCGTACCGGGTGATCAATTTCGAGCGGCAACGGGACGCCGGGTATATCGCGCCGCACGACTACCCGGCGCTCGCCGCGGCCTCGGCGGCGACGCACGACCTGGCGAGCCTCAAGGGGTTTTGGCTCGGCCGCGACATCGAGTGGCGGCGACGGCTTTCTCTTTACCCCGACGCCGATTCGGAGGCTGCCGATTCCGGCGAGCGGCACCGCGACCGGCGCCTTCTGCTGGAGGCGCTGGCGCATCAGGGGCTGATCGCCTGGGAGCGCTTCGGCGAGTTCCTGCCGGAGGGCGGAGAGCCGGTCTACACCGACGAGCTGGGGGACGCGGTCCACGCCTTTCTGGCGAGGTCGCGGGCGCGGCTTATGCTGGTTCAGCTAGAGGATGTCGCCGGCGAGGGCGAGCAGGCCAATCTGCCCGGGACCACCGACGCTCACCCCAATTGGCGCCGCCGAATGAGCCGCGGCTTGGAGGATATCCTCGGCGGCCCCGCGCTCGCGCGCATCGCGGCGCTGGTCGCAAACGAGCGGGGAAGGTAGCCTCGCTCCGTCATTCGGCGTGGAGCGCGGCGTGGACGAGGTCGAAGCGGTTGTGGTGGGGGCCGGGGTCATCGGCCTCGCGGTGGCGCGGGCGCTGGCCCTGGCCGGGCACGAGGTCGTCGTGCTGGAAAAGGCCTACACGATCGGGTTCGAGACCTCCTCGCGCAACAGCGAGGTCATCCATGGCGGGCTCTACTATCCGCGGGGGAGCCTCAAGGCGACGGCCTGTGTCGAAGGCCGCCAGCGGCTCTACGCCTATTGCGCGGAGCACGGCGTCGCCCATGCCCGGCTCGGCAAGCTGATCGTCGCCACCAGCGAGGACGAGATCCCAGGCGTCGAGAAGATCGAGGCGGCGGCGAAGGCGAACGGGGTCGACAACCTCGAATGGCTTTCGGTCGCCGAGGCGACGCGGATGGAGCCGCAGCTCCATTGCGTCGCGGCGCTGCTGTCGCCCTCGACCGGGATCGTCGACAGCCACGGGCTGATGCTCGCCTATCAGGGCGACGCCGAGGATGCCGGGGCGATGATCGCGTTTCAGACGCCGCTTATCGGCGGGCGGGTGCGCGCGGACGGGTTCGAGCTCGATGTCGGCGGCGACGAGCCGACGACGATCCGCTGCCGGTATCTGGTCAACGCGGCCGGACTCCATGCGCCGCTGCTGGCGAAATCGATCGAGGGCATCCCGGCCGAGACGATCCCGCCGGCGTATTTCTGCCGCGGCTGTTACTTCACGCTGACCGGCAAGACGCCGTTCACCCGGCTGATCTATCCGGTCCCGGTGCCGGGCGGGCTCGGCGTCCACATCACGCTCGACCTCGCCGGGCAGGCGCGGTTTGGCCCGGATGTCGAGTGGATACCGGGCGTCGACTACGCCGTCGATCCGCGCCGCGCCGATGTGTTCTACGCGGCGGTGCGGCGATATTGGCCGGGGCTCAAGGACGGGGCGCTGCAGCCTGGCTATGCCGGCATCCGGCCGAAGATCAGCGGACCGAACGAGGCCGCCGCCGACTTTGTCGTGCAGGGGCCGTCGGCGCACGGCGTGCCGGGCCTCGTCAACATGTATGGGATCGAGTCGCCGGGGTTGACCGCCTCGCTGCCGCTGGCGGATGAGGCGGAACGGCAATTGAGGGCCTGAGCCATGCTGATCGGCGTTCCAAAAGAGGTGAAGACGCACGAGTACCGCGTCGGGCTGGTGCCCGGCAGCGTGCGCGAACTCGTCCATCACGGGCACAAGGTCGTCGTCGAGAGCGGCGCCGGCGCCGCGATCGGGTTTGACGACGCGCAGTACGAGGCGGCCGGGGCCGGCATCCTGGAGCGCGCGGCGGATGTCGTTGCGGTCGCCGAGATGGTGGTCAAGGTCAAGGAGCCGCAGCCGGCCGAGATCGCGCTGATGCGCGACGAGCAGGTGGTCTTCACCTATTTCCATCTCGCCGCCGACCGCGGCCTCACCGACGCGGTTCTCCGCTCCGGCGCGGTCGCGATCGCCTACGAGACGGTGACCGACAGCCGCGGCGGATTGCCGCTTCTCGCGCCGATGAGCGAGGTCGCCGGCCGCATGGCGGTGCAGGTCGGCGCGCATTGCCTCGAAAAGGAGCAAGGCGGGAAGGGCATCCTGCTCGGGGGCGTGCCGGGGGTGGCGGCGGCCAAGGTGGTGATCCTCGGCGGCGGCGTCTCGGGAACCAACGCGGCGCGCGTCGCGATGGGGATGGAGGCGCATGTCACCGTCATTGACCGTTCTTTACCAAGGCTTTACGAGCTCGATCTGCAATTCGGCTCTCAACTGCACACGCTGTTCTCGACGGTCGAGAACATCGAAAAGGAGGTGCGCATCGCCGACCTGGTGATCGGCGCGGTGCTGGTGCCGGGCGGGACGGCGCCAAAGCTCGTCTCGCGCGAGCTCGTCAGGGCAATGGAGCCCGGCTCGGTTCTGGTCGACATCTCGATCGACCAGGGCGGCTGCTTTGAGACGAGCCGGCCGACAACCCATGCCGACCCGACTTATGTCGATGAAAACATTGTGCATTACTGCGTCACCAACATGCCGGGCGCGGTGGCGCGGACCTCGGCGGTGGCGCTCAACAATGCGACCCTGCCGTTCGTGCTGGCGATCGCGGACCGCGGCTGGCGGCGGGCGCTGTCGGAAGATACGCACCTGCGCAACGGGCTCAACGCGTCGCGCGGGCGGCTTACCCACGCGGCGGTGGCGCGCGACCTCGGCCTGCCGCTGACCGCCCCTGAGCGGGCTTTAGCGGAATGAACGGCGGTCTTTAGCGGAATGAAGACCTTGGCGGGGCTTGAGGGCCAGGCTTAAGGTTCCCATCTGAGCCGGGGAGGACATTAGAGGGCGAGCATGGCGGCTGTGCCGGTGCCATTGTTTAGGGACTTCGAGGCGGGCGACGCAGTGCCCCGCCCCGATTACACGCCCGAGCACATCGACGACGCCGCGATCGCCGCGATCACCGACCTCTACCGCGAAATCATGCCGGCGGGCGGCGCCATTCTCGACGTGATGTCGAGCTGGATCAGCCACTTGCCGCCGGAAATCCCATATCGCCGCGTGGTCGGCATCGGCGCCGACGCCAACGCCCTGACCGAGAACCCGTTTCTCGACGAATGGCGCGTGCAGGACCTCAACGCAAAGCCCGGCTTGCCGTTCGCCGACGGCGAGTTCGACGGCGCGGCGATCTGTGGCGCGATCCAACACCTGACCCGCCCGGGCGAGCTGATCCGCGAGGTGGCGCGCGTGCTGCGGCCCGGCGCGCCGCTGGTCGTGACCTTCTCGCAGCGTTGCCTGGCGACGCGCGCGATCGCCTGCTGGTGTCTGCTCGACGACGCCGCCCAGCTCTGCCTCGTGGCGCAGCATTTCGCCGAGAACGGCAACTGGGCCGACATACGCTGCATCGACCGCACCCCGCCCGGCGGCGGCAGCCCGCTCTACGCCGTCATCGGCAAGACCCTATCGAGCCGTCCGCAGAGCGACGGGGACTGACGGCCATCCCTCATCCCGGCGAAAGCCGGGATCCAATCCATTCACCTCTCCCTACTGCGGGATGGTTTGATATAGATCGTCCTAGCGCGGATTCGCTGGCTCGATCAATTCGATCTTCCAGGCCCGCCTCCATTCTTTGATCTGTCTCTCGCGACGGAGCGCAGCCGCCCTAGTGTCATGGGCCTCAAACCAGACCAGACGGTCGACGCCGTAGCGCGCCGTAAATCCGGGCACCGCCTTTTCCTTGTGCTCCCACACACGGCGCATCAGGTCGGAGGTCGCGCCCACGTATAGGGTTCCGTACGGCTTGCTAGCGAGGATGTAGACGTAGAACAACGAGCTTGCAGCACCATGGGGTCCCGGCATTCGCCGGGATGGGGTGGATTGCTAATCTACGATAAACAGCGTCGCGCCGGTCTCGGTGCGGGATCGGTGCGGCTGGGCGCCGTCGGCGACCTGATAGCTGGTGCCGGACGTCAGGGTGACAATGCGGCCGTCGCCGAGCTCGGTATGGAGCACGCCCGACAGCACGTAGAGGATGTGCCCCTTCTCGCACCAATGGTCGGCGAGGTAGCCGGGCGAGTACTCGACGACGCGGACGCGGATGCCGCCGAACTCGCGGGTGCGCCAGGTGGCGACCCCGGTGTCGCCGGGATGGGTCGTCTGGGCGACCTGGCTCCAATCGGTCGTGCCGAACGGGATATCGCGCATCTCCATCGATCACCTCCTGTCGCGGGCCCAGTATACCGGCTAAGATCGCGCCGCCAGATATTTCCCCCTGAAAACGAGAAGGAGAGTTCGATGGCGATCACGAATTACAGCGGCGCGGTGCCGACCTTTGTGCAGCTCCTCGGCGGGCTCAAAGGCGTGCTGACGAAGCTCGAGGCGCACGCGACGGAGAAGAAGTGGGACACTGCGGTCATCCTCAACCAGCGCTTCTACCCCGACATGTTCACGCTCGAGCGTCAGGTGCGGCAGGCCTGCGCGCATGCGCTCGGCGCCGGCCGCGTCGCCGGCGTCGCGCTGCCGACGCTCCCCGACCAGGACAACAGCTACGCCGAGATGCAGGCGCGGATCGACAAGGTGCTCGATTTCGTGAAGGGGCTATCGGCGGCCCAGCTCGACGGCAAGGAAGACAGCGAAGTCACGATCGTGGCCGGCGGCAACGAGCGCAAGTTCCGCGCGCAGGTCTATCTCTATCACTTTGCGATGCCGAATTTTTATTTCCACACGACGACTGCGTATAACATCATTCGCAGCCTCGGCGTCGAGATCGGCAAGCGCGACTTCATGGGCGCGATGCCGAGCTAGGAGCTAGCCTTTCAGGGGCTCGCCGGCCAGATCCTCGGCGCGCTCGATCCTGATCAGGACCGCGTACCCCTTTTTGTCGGGGTCGCGGTCCTTTTCGGGTTTAACCAGACGGCGCCACACCTCTTCGTATTGCGGGCCGCTTCGGTAGATTTTGGCGGTGCCGTAAAACCGGGCGATGCCGCCGCGCGGCAGCACGCCGCTTTCGCGCAGCGCCGGGTTGCGGAAATACACCGTGACCTTGCTGCCGTCGGCCATATTTTCGGCGGTCGAGCCGGTGCCGCGCTCCCACAAGCCGATATGCTCGTCGTCGAACACCATCGTGCTGCCGCGCGGGGTCACCTGCGCGAAGCCGCTGGGAAGCGCGGTGGCGACGAGGCAGACATTGGCCGGAAAGGCGGTGTCGATCGGCTGGTGCAGGGCTTGCGGTATCTTGGCCATCGAGGGTCCCCTCAGCTGCGCTTGGCGCGGGCGATAAAACAGGTGGCCGGGAGACGGATGCCCTCCGCGGTCCGGTAGGCGGCGAAGGCGTCGGCGGTCTCGGCGACGATCGCCGCGCGGGTCGCATCGTCGGCCTTCTTCTCCTCGAGCAGCCGGGCGACCTGACCGAAGCCGGTCGCGTGCTCGGCCATTCCCTCGGCGTCGGCGCCGGCGACGTGGAACGGCCGCTTGTCGAGGGCGATGTCGGCGAAGCCGGCCTTGGTCAGGATGTCGCGAAAATAGGCCGGGTCGCTATACGCGAACGGGCCGGGCGCGCGCGGGTCGGTTGCCGCCGGCGGGCCGAGGCGGCGCTCGGCGATGCCGAACGGGATTTTCCACTGCGTGTTCTCGGCGAGCGGCGCCCAGACCGCCATGCAGAGCCGCCCGCCGGGCTTCAGCGCGCCGAACAGGTTGGTAAAGGCGGCGACCGGGTCGGCGAAGAACATGACGCCGAGCCGCGAGGTCAAGAGGTCGAACGACGCCGGCTCGAACGCATGCACCTGGGCGTCGGCGACGATGAGGGTGACGTTGCCCCGCCCGGAGAGGCGGGTGCGGGCGGCATCGAGCATCGGCCGCGAGATGTCGGCGCCGACGACATGGCCCGTTGGCCCGACCGCCTCGGTGAAAGGCTCGGTCGTCACCCCCGTGCCGCAGCCGATATCGAGCACGCGCTCGCCCAGCGCGGCCTTCGCAGCATCGAGCAGCAGCGCCAGCATCTCGACATTGCGCGCTTCCTGGACCGCCTGCCGCTCGACCCAGCGCGGACCGGCTACCTCGTTCCAGTAGCGGCCCATCTCGTCATTGGAGGGGGTCAGGCGAAGCCCTCCTGCTGCATCGCGCGCTGCACCGCCGGGCGCGCTTTCATGCGCTCGTAATGCGCCGCGACATTGGCTGGCAGCTTCATGTTCAGCCGGCCCGCGGCCCAGAACTCGACGTAGAACACCGCCGCGTCGGCCGCCGAGAGCGCGCTGCCGCCGAGGTAATTCTTGCCGGCGAGCGCCTTGTCGAGGATGGCGAAACCCTTCTCGACCATTTCGCGGCCGCGCGCCTTGACGGCGTCCTCCTGGTCGGCCGGGCCGAAATTGCCCGGCCGGAAGATGCGGGCAAAACCCTGGCCGTGCATCGTGCCGACCGCGTACTCCATCGCCTCGTAGGCGCGCAGCTCGGTTTCGAGGTCGGACGGGATCAGATTGGCCGCTGGGTTGGTCTTGGCGAGATAGGTCGCGATGACCGGGAACTCGGTCAGGATCGAGCCGTCGTCGCGCTGCAGCGCCGGAACCTTCGACTTCGCGCTGACCTGGGTGAAGGCGGCCTGGTATTGCGCGCCTTCGCGGAGGTTGACCGCTTCGAGGTCGTAGGGCTTGCCGATCTCCTCGAGCAGCACGTGGATGCCGATCGAGCAGACGCCGGGAGCGTAATAGAGCTTCATCGGGGGAACTCCTACGAGCCGGTGACGATGTTCTCCGCCTTGAGCCCGTCGATGTCGGACGGACTCATGCCGAGCCAGCTCGACAACACGTTGGAGGTGTGCTGGCCGAGCAGCGGCGACGGCTTGACCTTGGCCGGCGAGCCGTCGAAACGCACCGGCCAGGCCGGCATCTTGACCTTGCCGCTGGTCGGATGGTCGATCGTCTGCATGATGCCGCGCTCGGCGAGCGAGGGCTCGGCCATCAGCTCGACCGTGTCGAACACGGCCCCGGCCGGGACCCCGGCCTCGCCGATCCGCTTCATCGCCTCTTCCTTGGTGTGCTCGCGGGTCCAGGCGGCGATGATCTCGTCGACCTCGGCGGCCCGCTCGCTGCGCGCGGTGCCGGTATCGTAGCGGGCGTCGCCGCTCAAATCCTCGCGGCCGATGACCTTGAGCAGGCGCTGCCAGTGGTCGGCATTGGCGCGGCTGCAAAACACATAGACGTAGTCGTTCGGACCGCCGGGCTTGCAGGGGTAGAGCGCCGAGGGGACCAGGCCGCCGGGCTGCGAGCGGGCGCTGCCGCCGCGCGGCGGGGCCTTGCCGGTGCCCTGGGTGCGCGAGAACGGCACGCGCATGTAATGGATCATCGCGTCCTGCATCGCCACTTGGAGGCGGCGGCCCTGGCCGGTTTTGGTGCGCTTGTAGAGCGCGCCGAGCAGGCTGATCGCCATCAGCATCCCGGTGCCGGTATCGCCGAAGCTGGGGCCGGGCTTGACCGGCGGGCTGTTGGCCTCGCCGGTGACGCTGGTCGGGCCGCCGGCGGCCTGGGCGATCATGTCGAAGGCGAGGTTCCGCTCGTACGGGCTGCCGGTTCCGAACCCCTTGACCTGGCAATAGATGATGCCGGGGTTGATCTTCTTGACCTCGTCATAGCCGAGCCCCAGGCGCTCGATCGTGCCGGGCGCCATGTTCTCGATCGTGACGTCCGCCTTTTTGAGGAGCTCCTTGACGATCTCCAGGCCGCGCGGCGATTTGAGGTTTACCGTCAGCGACTTCTTGTTCGCGTTGAACTGGTGGAAATACCACGGGTCCTTGTCGGGCGCGCCGGGTCCGGCGAGGCGGCGGCCGGGATCGCCGGTCAGCGGGTTCTCGATCTTGACCACCTCGGCCCCGAGCCAGGCCAGCGACTCGGTACAGGACGGCCCCGCCTCGAACTGGGTGAAATCGACGACCCGAACGCCTTCCAGACAATCGAGCTCAACGCCGAGATTCGCCATCGCCGTTTCCTCCTAAGGGGTGTGCTTGGACGAACGATAGCGCCTATTCGCGGCCAAGTCTCGCCAGGCGCTTTTCGACCAGCTCGACGAACAGCGCGCTGCCCAGCGGCAGGGCGGAGTCGTTGAAATCGTAGCCGGGATTGTGGACCTCGCACGCGCCGTCGCCGTCGCCGTTGCCGATCTGGATATAGGCGCCCGGCACGGCGTTGAGCATGATCGAGAAATCCTCCGAGGCCATCGTCAGCGGACCCTGGCGGTTGACGTTCTCGCGGCCGACCACCTCCTCGGCGCAATCGACGATGAATTGGGTCTCGTCGGCGTGGTTGACGAGGGGCGGGAAGAGGGCGCGGAAATCGAGCTCGGCCTTGGCGCCGAACCCGGCGGCGATGCCCTCGGCGATGCCGCGCATGCGCTCCTCGACAAGCTTCATCGTCTCGTGGCTGAAGCAGCGCACGGTGCCGCGCAGCACCGCGGTCTGCGGGATCACGTTATAGGCGTCGCCGCCGTGGATCTGCGTGACGCTGACGACGCAGGTATCGACCGGCCGGACGTTGCGGGCGACGATCGCCTGCAGCCCGGTGGTGATGTGCGAGGCGACGAGCACCGGGTCGATCCCGGCCTCGGGCCGCGCGCCGTGGGCGCCCTTGCCGGTTATCGCGATGTCGAAGAAGGCGCCGCCCGCCATCATCGCGCCGGCGCGGATCTGGAACTTGCCGACCGCGAGCCCCGGCCGGTTGTGCATGCCGAAAATCGCGTCGCACGGAAACTTGTCGAACAGCCCCTCCTTGACCATCGCGTCGGCGCCGCCGAGCCCTTCCTCGGCGGGCTGGAAGATGAAATGCACGGTGCCGTCGAAATTCTTGGTCTCGGCGAGATACCGGGCGGCGCCGAGCAGCATTGTCGTGTGCCCGTCATGGCCGCAGGCATGCATCTTGCCGGCATCGGTCGAGCGGTGGGCGAAGGTGTTGGCCTCGAGGATCGGCAGGCAGTCCATGTCGGCCCGGAGCCCGATCGAACGCGGCGAGTTGCCAAACCGCAGCCGCCCGACGAGCCCCGTCTTGCCGATGCCGCGATGGACCTCGATCCCGAACCCGGCGAGCTTGCCGGCGACCAGATCGGAGGTGCGCTGTTCCTCGAAGCCGAGCTCGGGATGGGAATGGATGTCGTGGCGCCACGCGGTCAAATCGTCATGGTACTCCCGGATTCGGTCGAGGATCGGCATCGCTATCTCCTTGTGGTCGCTCACCATAGCGTGCCGCGCGCCGCTACGGCGAGGGTGTAGAGTCCCGAGACCGCGAGGAGCCCGATCGCCAGCGCAGCGGCGAGGCGGGGGTCGAGCCGGTCGCCGAGCTTGAGGCCGAGGAGCCCCCCGATCCAGGCGAACGGAACGAGACTCGCGGCGGCGATCCAGACCCCGCCCGGCATGCCGAAAAAGAGGGCGTTGGCCGCGACCGTCGCCGCATAGATCAGCGCGAAAAATGAAAGAAGCGTTGCACGCACTGTCGGCGCCGGCGCTCCGGCGAGCATCAGGTAGATCAGCACCGGCGGTCCCGACATGCCGACCAGCGCGGTGGCGGCGCCCGCGACCGCCCCGGCGGCGAGGTCGCCGGCCGGGCGCAGCGCGATGACGGCGTGGCGGCCGCGCAGCCGGTTTTCCCCCAGCATCGCGGCGAAGGCGACGATGACCGCGCCGACCGCGGCGCGCACGATGGCGGGATTGGAATAGGCGAAGCCGAGCAGGCCGAGCGGCAGGCCGAGAAAGCTGCCGAACGTCAGCCGCGTCAGCAGCGCGGGCTCGATCTCGCGGCAAACGCCCGGCACGACCACCGCCGACATCGCCAGGCTCAGCACCAGGATGATCTGGACCGTCTCTCCCGGCGGCGTGAACAGCAGGAAGAACGGTACCGCCAGCACCGCAAAGCCGAACCCGTTGGTGGCCTGGAGCAGCGCCGCGACAAAGCTGGTCGCGGCCATCCCGGCCCAGGCGCCGAGGGTCATCGGCTACGGGGTCTTGTGGCCCAGCGCGGGCACACGCGGCAGCGGCAGGTCGTCGCGCAGCGAAAACGAGCCGGGGGCCGACCGGTCGACCGCGATCTCGCGATAGCCGCAGCAGAAGCGATTGACAAAGGCGTGGGCGAAGCCGGCGTCGTCGAAATAAAAGGCGACCGCGTCGTTGACGACCCCGGCGAGCCCGGCCGGCGCCGAACCCCAGCCGCCCGGGCCGCAAGTGTCGTCGAGCCAGGCATGCATGATCGCAAGCTGCCGGCCGAACCCGCCCGGCGGCACCGCAAGGCGGACCCGCACCGGAAACGTCCGGTCGGTTTCGCGGCTGACGCGTTGCGTGACACTGACCATGCCGTATCTCGTGTTCTTGCTACGTTCCGCCCCTTCTACAAGAGGAGGACAGGTTTGTCGAGATGATCGCGTTGTGCGATGGTATGGGGCAGGGGGAGTCGGTACGCATGCCATCGAGGATTGCGCCGGTCGGGACCGCCGTCTTGATCGCGTGGGCGGCGCTTACGCCCGCATTGGCCTACACTGCTTCGGGCGACCGGTTGTTTCCGGCGACGATGGTCCTACCGCAGCTCGGCCCGGGCGATGAGCTCTACGCGAATTACAACACCTTGCCGCTGAACGGCGGCGGCGGCGCACCGACCCGGACCGGCAGCCTGACGACGACCTATATGAAGTCGATCACCGACCGCTTCGCGCTCTCGATCGAGGAGGGGTGGACGCGTCTCGACGCGGGCCCGGCCGGGCGGCAGTACGGCTGGCAGAATCTGGACGGCGAGCTCAAGTTCCAGGCCTACAACAATCTCGATCACGAGTTTCAGATCAATCTCGGGCTCGACCGCGAGACCGGCGGCACCGGCGCGGTGCGGGTCGGCGCCTCGCCGTCCGGCGCGACGACCCCGCGGGTCTATTTCGGCAAGGGACTGGGCGATCTCGACATCGGCTTCCTGCGGCCGCTGGCGGTGACGGGGCTTGCCGGCGTGCAGATCGCCGACTCCGCGCCCCGGCCCGACGTGGCGGTCGCCGGCCTCGTCGTCGAGTATTCGATCCCGTATCTCGAGTCGAAGGTGGCGAGCCTCGACCTGCCCGATTGGGCGCGGCGGCTGACGCCGATGACCGAGGTCTCCTTTTCCGCCCCGGCCGGCACCAGTTTCGGCGCCCGCGCGACCGCCCTGATCGCGCCGGGGATCAGCTATGCCGGCGACGGTTGGGTGCTCGGTATCGAGGCGCTGCTGCCGATGACCCGCGCGACCGGGCGGGGCATCGGGGTGACCGCGCAGTTTCATCTGTCGCTCGACTACCTGTTCGCCGACGGCGTCCTCGGCAGGCCCTTGGTGCCGAGCCGATGACGACCCGGCGAGCGGTCTTGCGGCTGATCGGCGGGGCCGCCGCGGCGGCGCTCGCGAGGCCCGCCCGGGCGGCCGGGTCCGCCGGGCTGGTGGTCGGGGTCTATGGCGCCTGCGTCGCCGAGGCCGGCGGCCAGCAGCGCCCGCTGAGGCTTGGCGCCCCGGTCAATGTCGGCGACACGCTCGTCGTGCCCGACGGGGCGCGGCTCAAGGTGCGGATGAGCGACGGCTCGATCCTGTCGCTCGCCTCGGGCACGCGCCTGGCCGTTGCCGAGTACCGCAGCGACGCGGCCGGAAACCGCGAGAGCGCGGAGCTGTCCCTGGCGCAGGGGCTGTTGCGCGCCGTCGTCACCCGGACCGAGCGCCCCGCCAAATTCGAGGTCGCGACCGCGGTCGGAACGGGCGGAGTGCGCGGCACCGACTGGTTTATCGAGGCGCGGCCGGGCTCGGCCCAGGTCGGCGTGCTGTCGGGGAGCGTCGCGCTGACCAGCGCCGCGACGGGACGCAGCGTCGTGATCCCGTCGCGCTGGGGCGGCCGGCTCGAGGCCGGGCGCGATCCGGTCATGCCGCGGGTGTGGGCGCCGGCGGAATTCGACGCGGTGATCGCCCGGACCGACGTTAAGTAGCGGCTACGCGGCGCCGCCGGCGTCGCGCAGGAACGGCCGCAGCCGCCACACCAGCGGCAGCGTTATCAGCACAAAGCCGGAGATCGCCACCATCATCACCGGCACGCTGGCGAGGTCGCTCGTGGCGCCGAACACGATCGGCGCGAGGGCGCCGGCGCCGACCCCGCCGGTATAGAAGATGCTGAATGCCCGCTGCCGCTTCTCGGGCGCGACGAGCTCCGGCACGGTGCCGTAGATGATCGACGACGTCCCGTTGAGCGCGATCCCGAGAATGGGCAGGACGGCGAGGGCGCCGTAGAGCGGCAGCGGCACCAGCACGAGAATGCCGAGCGCGGTCATCGCCTCGGTCAGCCAGGTCGCGCGGACGACACCGAGCTTTACCCCGAGCCAGCCGCAGGCGAGCTTGCCGGTCGCGCCGCCGGCGAAGATCAGCGTCAGCGCGACGCCGATCATCGGAAGGTCGGCGCCCTTCATCTTGAGGAGGAAGGGCAGAAAGGTCAGAAACCCCATGCGCGTCGCGCTGTCGATCATCGCGATCGACAGGAGGAGCGGGAAGCCGCGGCCGCTGCCGGTGCGCTCCTCCTTTTTCTCCGCGTTTTGCGCCGAGCCGGCGCCGGCGAGACCGCGCATCGCCAGGATCGCGGCCGCGGCGGCGAGGCCGACGACGCCGATCACGGTCGTCGCGCCGCGCCACGGCATCATCGTCAACAGCCACGCGGTCATCGCCGGAAAGGCCATTTTGCCGAGATCGCCGGAGAAATTGTAGCTGGCGAGCGCCTGGCGCGAGCGGATGCCGGGGAAGGCCTGCGCCACCAGATGCGCGCTGATCGGGTGCTGAACCCCCGAGCCCAAGCCGCCGACCACCAGCGCGACAATCAGCGACGCGAACCCGCCGCTGAACCCGGCGAGCAGATAGCCGATGCCGGCGAGCGCGGTGCCGAGCCCGAGGACGAGCGGGCCGCCCAGGCGCTCGGCGAGCATCCCCGCCGGCATCTGGAACCCGGCGAGCGCGCCGACATAGAGCGCCCGCATCAGCCCCACCTCGGCGTAGCCGAGACCGAACTCGACCTGCCACAGCGGTAAGAGCACGTAGAGCAGGTCGGTGTAGCCGTCATGCAGGATGTGCGCGCCGCAGGCGACGCCGATCACCCGCCGCTGCACGCCCTGGAACCGGCCCCAAGTGGTCGAGACGAAGGACATGACCAATTTATGACAGCAATCGCCAAATCCGTCACCCCGGCGAACGCTGGCTTTGGAGGCCGGCGTTGAGTTCCGCGCAGTGGCGAGGCAAGCTCCCGGCAAATCTCATGGGAGGGCGCGATGGCGATCGAGCGGATGCTGAAAGAGGAGACTCCGGCGCGCGTGCTGGTCGCCCGGGTCCTCGCCGAGGCCGGGATCGAATACGTCTTCGGCATCTCCGGCGGGCATACCGGCCGCATCATCTCCGGCCTCAGCCAGGTGCAGAACCAGGTGCGGATGGTCACCGTGCGCGAGGAATCGCTCGGCTCGGTAATGGCCGAGGTCTACGGCCGGCTGACACGCAAGCCCGGCGTCCTGATCGGGCAGGGGCCATGGGTGCTCGGCAACGGGCTGCTCGGCACGCTGGAGGCGTACCTGTCGTCGTCGCCGATGGTGCTGCTGACCGATTTCTCGGACGCGCCGCATTTCCACCTGCACGCACCCTATCAGCAGGCGACCGGCGATTACGGCAGCTGGGACGCGCGCCAGGCCTTTGGCGGCATCACCAAGCAGGTCATGCAGGCGAACGAGCCGCTCGAGGCGGTGCAGGCGACGCAGCTCGCGATCAAGCACGCGACCTCGGGGCAGCCGGGGCCGGTCGTCATCCTGTTCAGCCACGACTCGCTGGCCGGCGACGTTTCGCCCGATTTCAACCCCGGCCTGTTCCCGACCAAATTCTACCTGCCGGTCCCGCCGCCCCCGGCCGACGCGAAGGCAGTCGCGGCGGCGGCCGACAAGATCGCCGCGGCGCAGCGGCCGGTTATCGTCGCCGGCAACGGCGTCCGTATCGCGCAGGGCTACGACCAGCTCCAGCGCCTCGCCGAGGCGGCCGGGATGCCGGTCGCGACGACCGCGGCGGGGAAGGGTACTTTCCCCGAGACCCATCCGCTCGCGCTCGGGGTCTTCGGCACGTTCGGGACGCCGGTCGCCAACGCCGTGCTCGGCGAGGCCGATCTCGTGCTCGTCGTCGGGTCCAAGCTCAGCCCGAGCGACACCGCCTGGGCCAACCGCAAGCTGCTCGACCCCGGCCGGCAGACCCTTATCCAGATCGACATCGAGCCGCGCCACGCCTCATGGACCTATCCGGCCGAGCATGTGCTTCTCGGCGACGCGGCGGCGGTGCTGGGCCAGCTTGTCGAGGCGCTCGGCTCGCGCGGCGGCGACCGCGGCGCCACGGCGCGGGTCGCTGCACACAAGGAGAAGCTCGGCTATTTCAACGCGCCGGAATATTCGCAGGCCGAGGCGCCGATCTATCCGCAGCGGGTCATCGGCGAGCTGATGCGCAACCTGCCGGAAGACGCGATCGTCACCTGCGACGCCGGCGAAAACCGCATCCTGATGACGCATTACTACCAGACCAAGAAGGCTGGCGGGTTTCTCCAGGCGGCCGGTACCGGGCCGATGGGGTTCGCGATCCCGGCGGCGCTCGGCGCCAAGCTCGTGCACCCGGATAAGCCGGTCGTCGCGGTGTGCGGCGACGGCGGGTTCGCCATGACGATGAACGGGCTGATGACCGGGATCGAGCACGACATCCCGATCGTCGTGGTCGTGCTCAACAACAATGCGCTCGGCTGGGTCTACCACGGCTCCGGGCCGTTCGGCGCCGAGTTCAAGGATTTCGACCATGGCGGCATCGCCCGGGCGATGGGCTGCAACGGCGTGCGCGTCACCGATCCCGAGCGGCTCGGCCCGGCGATCAAGGAGGCGCTCGGCGCGCGGGTGCCGACCGTCATCGACGTGCGCACCTCGATGAAGGTGTCGTTTGCCGACATCACCTCGCCGCTCGCCAGCGAAGCGTCGCCGCGGCGGCGGTAGATGGAACGCGACTGCCGCCGCGTTTCGCGCCGGAGCCTGCTGGGCGCCGGCGTCCTGGCAATGGCCGCGCCCGTTGCTCGTCCGGCGCGAGCCGGCGGCGTGCATCGCATCGGCGTGCTGGCGCAGAACCTCCAGCCCGGGCTGCTCGACGATTTTCGCCTCGGACTCAAGGACTTCGGATATCTAGAGGGGAAAAACATCGCGATCGAGGTCCGCGACGCGGCGGGGCATAACGAGCGTTTGCCGGGCCTGGCCGCCGAGCTGATCCAGCTCAACGTGGAGGTGATCCTCGCCGTCAACACGCCGGCGGCCCAGGCGGCGCAAAAGGCGACCTCGACGATCCCGATCGTCATCACCAGGGTGGCCGATCCGGTGAAATCGGGGCTGGTCGCCAGCCTGGCCCATCCCGGCGCCAACATAACCGGAATGCATTTCCTGCAAGGGGAGCTGGGTTCGAAGGGCGTCCAGCTGCTGCGGGAAACCCTGCCGAGCCTGTCGCAGGTCGGCGCTCTCTATTCCGCCGACAACCCCGGGGGCCTCTCGATCGTCAAGGAGACCGAGCGGCGGTGCGCGGAAAGCGGCGTGCGGTTTCTGCGGCTGCCGGTGCGGAACGCGGCCGACGATGCGGAAGCCTTCGAGAAAGCAAAGGCGGCTCGGGCGGAAGCGATGTTCGTCATGGACGATGGCGCGGTAACCGGGCGCCGCCAGGGAATTGCCGCGCTGTCTCTCGCGCATCGCTTGCCGCTGGTGTCGATCTATCGGGATCTGGCGGCGGCTGGCGGACTCTTCGCCTACGGGCCGAGCCTGCCGGAAGTGTACCGCCGCGGCGGCTATTTCGTCGATCGCATCCTGAAGGGCGAGGCGCCGCGGAATCTGCCGGTCGAGCAGCCGACCAAGTTCCGCCTCATCGTCAATCTGAAGACGGCGAAGGCGTTCGGCTATGCGATCCCAGCCTTGGTGCTGGCGCGGGCCGACGAGGTCATCGAGTGAGCGGCGGCGGCCGTCAGATCGTCAGGTAGCCGCCGTCCACGGTCACGGTGCTGCCGGTGACCCAGCGCGACTCGTCGGAAGCGAGAAACAGCACCGCCCCGACGAGGTCGTCGGGCTGGCCGAGTCGGCCGAGCGGGATCACCGCCTCCGTCGCGCGCCGGGCTTCGGGATCGGTATAGCTCGCGCGCGTCAGCCCCGTCAGCGTGGGCCCGGGCGCGATCGCGTTGACGCGGATGCCGTGCGCGGCGAGGTCGACGGCCATCGCGTGGGTCAGCGAGCGCGCGCCGCCTTTCGAGGCGACATAGGCGGCGCGGTCGGGCCGCGCCACCTCGGCGAGCTGCGAGGTCACGTTGACGATGGTGCCGCCGCCCCCCTGCTTGACCATTTGCCGCGCCGCCGCCTGTCCGAGATGAAACATACCGGTCAGGTTGACCGCGATGACCCGGTCCCAGGTCTCGGCATCGAGATTGAGGAAATCGAGCCGGTGGGCGATCCCGGCCGATTCCAGCACGATGTCGAGCCGGCCGAATTCGCGCAATACGGCGGCGATCGTGGTATCGACCGCGGCGCGGTCGCGCAGGTCGAGCGCCGCCGCCGCGGCCCGCCCGCCAGCCTCGCGAATGCGCCCGGCGGTCGCCTCCGCCGCCGCGCCGTCGCTGTCGGTGCAGAACACCGCGGCGCCCTCGCGCGCCAGCCCCTCGGCCCCGGCGCCGCCAATGCCGCCGCCCGCGCCTGCAACCAGCGCCACCTTGCCCTCGACCCGCCCCATGCCGCCCTCCCGCGATACCGTCCGCGCCTTTGTACCATTGCGGCGTAAGGGCGTCAGGCAAAGGGCGGTTTTCGGTCATTTATAATGAGTCGCGAAAGACTCGCCAGCATTACGGAAGCGCGCCATAAAGACTTGGCCGCATTCTCAAAGAGCAGGGGGAGCCGATGCCTTCAGACGGTGGGATCGCACGACAATTCCGGTTTTCCGCAAGTCTGGTCTTCCTCTTCATCGTAGGCGTGTGCGGGTCCGCGAACGAAGGGCTCGCGCGCGAAACTCCGTGGCGGATCGGCTGGCTCGATCCGAACATGACGCCGACGGCGGAAAGGCCGTCGGGCGAGATGGCGGTTTTCGACCAGCGATTGAAGGAGCTGGGTTACGTCAAAGGGCGCGACTACGTCATCGAAGCGCGCTTCTCGGATACGTACTGGGAAAAATTGCCCGGCATGGCGCGGGACCTCGCCGACCGCCACGTCGACGTGATCGTGACGATCGGCACCCGAACGGTGATGATCGCGAAAGAAGCGACGACGACCATCCCGATCGTGATGGGGGGAGCCGGCGAACCGCTGGAGCTGGGCCTCGTCCCGAGCCTCGCCCATCCGGGAGGCAACGTCACCGGCGTCGCGCACAACCCGGGCCCGGAATTTGCCGGCAAGAGCCTTGAATTATTGAAGGACGCGGCGCCGAAGATCGCGCGCGTCGCGATCCTGTGGGACTCCGGCTCCTTGCACGAAGACCCCTCTCTCGAAGGCCAGCGGGAGGCGGCCCGAGCGCTGGGGCTGACCTTGCTGATACACGATATCACCGATGCCCATGACGCGGCCGCGTTCGCCGCCTTGCTCGCGGCCGTGGGGTCGGAGAAGCCCGACGCGATCTTTGTTTATCCCAACTTTATCGCCGCCAAGCACCGGCGCCTGATCCTGGACTTCATTGCCGCGCACCGGCTGCCGTCGATGTTTCAGGCCACCTCGTTCGCGGAGCAGGGTGCGCTGTTCTCGCATTATGCCGACTGGACCCGGTTGCGTCGGCGGACCGCGGAGTATGTGGACATGATCCTGAAAGGGAAGGCGCCGGCCGATCTGCCCGTCGAACAGCCGAAAAGCTTCGATCTGGTGGTGAATATGACAACCGCGAAAGCCCTCGGCCTCACCATTCCGCAATCGATCCTGATACGGGCCGAGAGGGTCATCGAGTAACGGAAGACGCCGTCCCCACGTCAAACTTGTAGACGCGGGCGGTGTTGCCGCCGACGATCTTGGCCTGTTCGTCGTCCGGCACGCCGGCCAGGATCTCCGCCAGGATCTTCCGCGATTGTGGGAACGTCGACTCGCTGTGCGGATAATCCGAGCCCCACATCATGTTATCCACGCCGATGACGTCGCGCAGACGAATACCGATGGCGTCCTCCTGGAACCCCAGTACGACGTTGCGGTGGAAAAAATCGCTCGGGAGCATGGCGTCCTTGAAGCGGTAAATCGCCTCGCCTTGGCGCTCGCGGTAGGTGTAGTCCATGGTGGAGAGCACGTGCGGCACCCAGGCCAACTCGAACTCCACGATTGCGACTGTCAGGCGAGGATGACGTTCGAAAACGCCAGAGAAGATCAGGTCGCACATCGACAGTGCCGGATAGAACACCTTCGTCGCGCGGCTGCTGGCGTCGCGCAGCGTCATGTCCCCGGCACCACGGATCTTGCCCTGCCGTCGCGTCGCCGTGTGCAGGCTCAACGGCAGATCAAGGGTCGCAGCCGCGGCCCAGAACGGTTCGTACTCAGCTTGGTCGTAGCGCCGGTCGTCGAACGGATACTCGGTGATCATCGCCCCGGCCAGACCAAGGCGGGCGGTCCTCTCCAACTCCCTGATCGCATCTGGGATGTCGTCCAGGTTGATCATCGCGATGCCCTTGAGACGGGCGGGATCCGCACGGCAGAATTCCGCGAGCCAGTCGTTGTATGCGCGAAAGATGGCGGACATCAGCGCGGTGTCCGCCACCTTGAAGTAGAAGAGCCCTTGCGAGGGATAGAGGACTTCACCAGCCACCCCATCGAGCTC
>DASUIE010000099.1:0-12399 GCA_036273175.1 Allostellaceae bacterium | reverse complement strand
GGATGATCTTGTCGATCTGAAAGGCTCCCTTGGGGCCGGTGCCGATGTGGCAGTAGCCGCAACCGCGCTTGTCATCGAGAATCACATCGCGCAACGCCGATTCGGCGCGGGCCGCGACCCATGCCTGGGCATCCTTGGGCGGGGGCGGCGGCGCGGTGGCCGGCGCCGCCCCGGCGGCCTGGCGCGAGACGGCGGGCGTCGGCTGCGCGGCGGCGCCGGTCTCCCCCTGCAAGGCCTTGGCGGCAAAATAGTTCCACACGGCGGCGACGATGCCCGAATCGTCGTGGTGCGGCACGACGCCGTCGGGCCAGGGCAGCGCGGTGCGGTCGAATTTGAGCGCGTGGCAGGATTGGCACTGCTGGGCGTAGGTGATCGGCATAAAGCCCTGTCCGCTCGGCTCCGGCTTGTGGCAGTCGGCGCAGGCCAGCTCCTTGCCGATTGCGGGGCCGAGGGTCGGGTAGCCGCCCTTGCGGAGGTGAACCTGGTGCGAGAAATGCAGCCCGGGATGGTCTTTCGGCGCCGGGTTGGCCCCGATCTCCTGCCGGGCCAGGGTCTTGGCCAGCGGGTCGGCGACGAGTGTGGCGCGGAATTGGGGATGGCCGTTCGGAAAGCCGGTCACCGAGGCGAGCCCCGACTTGGGCGCGGTAGCGGCGAGGTTGCGATGGCAGTCGAGGCACAACGATTGCTCGCGGATGACGAGGCCCCGCAGGCCGCGGTGCTCCTCGTGGCAGTGGGTGCAGCCCCGCGCATCGAGCGTAGCCCGCATCGGGCCGAGATCGGCGGTCTTTTCGGCATGGGAGCCGACATTGGCGTGGCAGGCGAGGCAGGCATTGTCCGCAACCGCGGTGAAGGAGGCCTGGTGGCAGGCCTTGCAATCGGTCGCGAACGGGCGGTGCGGGTTGGAGAGCTGGCCGGCGTTCCAGCTCAGCGCCACCACCCCGGCCGCCCCCGGCCGCGGCTTCCCCTCGCGCCATGAGGGAACCAGCCCCGCGGCATAGATCACGATCGGCGCGATCAGCGCGATCGCGATGACGACGATAAAAGCGGTCCAGGCCATCGCCCGCTTGCTCGGCGCGGCGCTCTGCAACCCCACCCTCGACCCGGAGACGAGGTTGCCGAGCGCATCGCCCATCGGCTGCACCAGCTCGAAGGACAAGGCCGCGTCGCAGCCTTCGGGCGGGTCGGTCATCAGGATGCGGTAGGGACCGATCAGGATTTCGTCGCCGGGCTTGACCGGCGCGGTCTGCGCACTGTGTCCGTTGAGCTGCAGCGGCGACAGGCCGAGGCTCTCGATAACCAGCCCGCTTTCGCCGAGGAACAGCGAGGCGGCGGACAGCGCGACCCGCAAATCCTTGAGCGGCACCTCGTTGTTGGTGCCGCGGCCGAACCCGATGCGTTCGGCGCTGACCCGGCGCGCGCGGCGCATGGTCGCCTCGCCGCGCCGGGTCAGTTCGGTGACCTCAATCTCCACGGGTCACCATAGAAAGAACACGCTGACGACATGCGCGAGCAGCGCCGCCAACAGGGCAAAGGTCACCGGCACGTGGAAGTAGAGCCAGACATCCATCACCGCCTTGAGGCTGATGTCGCGGCGGACGCGGCCGAGAAGCTGCGCCTTTTCGTCGAGCAGCACGCGGATTTGCCGCCAGTCGGCCTCCATCACCGGCGCCACCGTCGCCATCCGCGCGTCCATCCCGGCGATCGCCGCCGCGGTCTTGCAGTTCGGGTAGTGCCCCGAGATTTGGCGCAACACGCTGCCGCCGATCTCGGTCGATTCGACCGCGCCTTCGACCAGGGCGGTGGTTTCGTCGTCGAGCGGCAGGGCGCGGGACCGCAAATCGTCGTTGAGGATGGCGATGCGGCCCAGCATCTGCTGCATCGTCATGTTGGCGCGGTTGCCGGTCATCATGCGCGGATATCGCGCGTAGAAGAAGACGCCGAATGCACCCGAGACGATCACCAGCACCATCAGCGCATAGGCGAGGGTGTGGATGTTCCAGCCGAAATGAAACCCGGTATGGAGCGTCGCGGTGACCAGCAGGGCGAGGCCGAGATAGACATGCGCGGAGAGTCGCGCCGCCAGCCGGCCGTGATCCTCGGCATAGGTGCGTTTGCGGTAGCCGAACCAGGTCAGCCACAGGATCAGGAGCGCGCCGACCGTGCCGAGCACGTAGCCCGCCCAGCTTCCGCCGTAGCGCCCGCCATAGGGCTCGCTCACCAGGTAGATCAGCAGCGACAGCACGGCGACCAGCGCCGCCAGCTTCAGATAGCGGAAGCTTTCGAAGGCGAGGAACGATTCGTGACGGTCGGTGCGCCCGTGCGCCTGAGGCTCGGCGGCGGTCATCCCTGGCCCTGCCGCATCACATCGATGAAACGCGCCGGCTTGACGCGGATCGCGGCGCCGGTCGGGCATGCCCGCACGCAGGCCGCGCCGCCCGGTATGCCCATGCACATGTCGCATTTGACCGCATGCTTAGAGCCGACGCGCGCCTCCATTCCAGCCTTGGACTTGTCCTCACCCGGCCCGCTGCCGGCGCCGAAGAACAGCCAGCTCCACAGGCTCGGCTTCCTGGGCGGCATCGCGGCCAATTGGATGACGCCGTAGGGGCAGTTGCGTTCGCAATTGCCGCAGCCGATGCACTGGCCGAAATCGATGAACACCTCGCCGTTCGGGTTGCGGTGGATCGCGTCGGGCGGGCAATCCGACATGCAATGCGGGTCTTCGCAATGCCGGCACGAGGTCGGCACGTGAAGCATGCCGAAGGTCGGGCCAGCCTCGCGGTTGAGCCGGCTGATGCCGTGATGCGTCTCGGCGCACGCCTTCTCGCAATTATCGCAGCGCACGCACAGCGACTCGTCGATCAGCAGCACGTCGGTCGCCTCGCCCATGCCCTGCCGCATCAGAAACTCGATGACGTCGCCCTTGGCCGCGTTCATGCGGCTCTGCTTGAGCTCGGCCAGGCGCTTTTCGAGCTTTGTCTCCAGGTGCATCCGCAGATCGGGGTCGCGGTCGAGCAGGGCGCGGAAATGGGCGCTGTCGATGCGGATCGTCTCGGTCGCGATCGCCGCCTTGACCGTCGCCGCGCGTGGCTGGTGGAGCACGAGCGCCATCTCGCCGACATAGTTTCCGGCCGGAACGTAGTTGAGCACGATGTCCTTGCCGCCGATCCGTACCGACGCCGTCACCGACCCCTTGCGGATCAGGTAGACGGAATCGTCGTCGGTCGCGCCCTCCTCGATCAGCGTGTCGCCGGCCTTGAACTCGACCACCTGGGCGCTCGCCGCGACCTCGGCGAAGACCGCATCGTCGACATGCGGCGCCAGATAGGTCTTGATTTGGCGGATCACGGCGGGGCCGTCGATGCCCTGCTTGATCGCCGGGTTCGAGCGGACCAGCCTGACCATCGTGTTGCGGTCGATCTCGAGCAGTACCGACGGCTTGGTCGCCACCACCGTCGCGGTGCGGCAGCGGCCCGAGATCAGGGCCATCTCGCCGAAAAACTGTCCCTGGCCAAGTTTTACGAGGGCGCCGCCCTCCACCTCGATCCCGACCTCGCCGTCCAGCACCAGGTAAAGCGAGTTGGCGTACTCGTCGCGGCGGAAGACGATATCGCCGGGGCCCGGGTGGTGCAGCACGGAGTGGATCAGGAACTCGCGGATCTGCAGCGGCGTCAGTGTCGCGAACAGCGGCAGCTTCTCGCGGATCGCGGCGATCAGCTCGGGCACCTTCATGTCGAGCTTGGCGTGGTCGAGCTTTTCTTGCAGCAGCGGCTCGTCGGCGGGCGGGATCGGGTTGCCGTCTATGTACTCGACGACCTCGTAGCCCTGGTTCAGGCAGTGCTTGATCAGCGGGTACCCGGCCAGCGCGCCGATGATGTAAAGCCCGGGGACCTGCGATTCATAGGTTTCCGACACGACCGGAAAGGCGGTCGCATCGGCGCTGGCGAATTGGATGCCGCAGCTTTCGACAAAACGGCGCGGCGGCTGCGCCCCGATCCGCGCGATGATTCGGTCGCAGGGCACGCGGGCGGCGCCGTCCGGCGTTTCGATGACCAGCGTGCCCGGCTCGACCGCCGCGGTCTTCGAATTCATGAAGTGCTGGACGTCGCCGCGTTTGATCGCGGCTTCGATGAGCGCGACGTTGCCCGCCTTGGCGCGCGGGAAATCCGGGCCGGTATTGATGATCGAGACGTTGTTGTTGACCGCGAGCGCCAGCGCGTTTTCGAGCCCGGCGTCGCCGACGCCGATGACGACGATCTCCTCACCCTTATATTCGTCGGGGTCGTCGAGCTGATACTGGACAAACGGCAGCTCGGCGCCGGGGATGCGCAGGTGGTTCAGATTGCCCTGGACCCCGATCGCCAGCACGACGTATTCGGCGGTCAGCGTCTCGCCGCCGCCGAGGGTCAGGGTGAACCCGCCCTTCTCGCCGGCGATCGCGCTGACCTCGACCCCGGTGCGGAGATTGACCTTCGCCGCGTCGAGCGTGCCGGTCCAGCTCTCGATCAGCTCCTCGCGCGATTCCTCCTTGAAGTCGATGTCGCTGCGCAGCAGCAGGAGCTCCGGCGTCGCCATCACGTGCTTGCGCTTCTGGTATTTGAAAATCGTGTCGTTGACGTGCTCGGCGCGCTCGAGCAGCACGTGCGTCATGCCCTTCTTCGCCGCATGGGCCGCCGCGCTCAATCCGGCCGGTCCCGAACCGACGATAGCGATCTTGAAATCCGTAGCCACAATGGGTCCCCGCTCCACCCCACCCGAATCTACCAAGCCAACCCCCGGGCCGGTAGGGAGATTCGATGAGATTGTCGAGGAGTTCTATGCCAATATTGTCAATCTGCCGATGGGTAAGGGAGTCGCCGATGCGGCGCGCGCGAAATGGCGCACTCGTCCTGGGATTGACGATGAGCCTGGCGGGCTGCGCCGGCGGCGGGGTCGATCCCGGCGACGCGGCGGCCGGGATGGCGAGCGGCGCCATTTGGGGCGCCGCCCTCGGCACCAGCATCGGCGCGACCTTTGCGATCAACCCGGCGATCGGCGCGACGATGGGTGCGGCGACCGGGGCGGCGTTCGGCATCGCCTCGGGTATTCTTGGGGCGCAGCAGGCGGTGTCCTACGCGCCGATCGACCCGGCGATGGCGTCCGGCATGCCGGGCTTTTACGATGCCTGGGCGCCGGGCTCGCATCCGCCGCCGGCGGGAGCGATGGCGCCGCCGCCGCGCGCGGGGAACCAGGGCTGACGCTGCGACCATTCGGACACGGCCCATTGCTTGGCCGCTGGCCGGGCGCCGCCTATAACCGGCGGCGATGCCGCTCTTTGTGATCCCGTTTCCGGCGATCGACCCGGTCGCGTTGCAGCTCGGGCCGTTCGCGATTCGCTGGTATGCGCTGTCCTATATCGTCGGGCTGCTGATCGGCTGGCGCTATTGCCTGCGGCTCGCCGACCGGCCGCCGCGCCTGGCCGCGCGCAAGGATGTCGACGATTTCCTGGTCTGGGCGACGGTCGGCGTCGTGCTCGGCGGCCGCATCGGCTACGTGCTGTTCTACAACCCGGTCTACTACTTCGATCATCCCGACGAGGCGTTGTTTCTGTGGCATGGCGGAATGTCGTTCCACGGCGGCGCGATCGGCGTGACGGTCGCGATCCTCTTGTTCACGCGCCGCCGCAAAATCCCGCTTTTCGCCTTCTCCGACATCATCACCGCGGCGGTCCCGATCGGCCTTTTCTTCGGCCGCATCGCCAATTTCATCAATGGCGAGCTGTGGGGCCGGGCCACCGACGTGCCATGGGCGATGGTGTTTCCCAATGGCGGCCCGGTGCCGCGCCACCCGAGCCAGCTTTACGAGGCGGCCTGCGAGGGCGTGCTGCTGTTTCTGGTCCTGCTTTTCGCCGAATCGCGGGGGGCGCGGCGGCGGCCGGGCGTGATGACCGGCCTCTTCCTCGCCGGCTACGCGGTGGCCCGCATGTCGGGCGAACTGTTCCGCCAGCCCGATGCGCAGCTCGGCTACCTGTTTCTCGGCACGACGATGGGTCAGCTCCTGTCGGTCCCGCTGCTTGTCGGGGGGCTCGCGATCATCTGGTGGGCCCGGCCGGTTGCCCGCCGCTCGGCTTAGCGGGCGAATCGCCCGGCGCATCCGGGCCGAGGGGCCGCTCTCGGTCGCCGCCTTCATGGCGATGGCGCTGCACGATCCGCGAGACGGGTATTACCGCCGCCGGCATCCGATCGGCGCGGACGGCGATTTTGTCACCGCGCCCGAGATCAGCCAGATTTTCGGCGAGCTGATCGGCTTCTGGTGCGCCGATCTGTGGCGTCGAATGGGCGCACCCGATCCGGTGCTGGCGGTCGAACTGGGACCGGGGCGCGGCACGCTGATGGCCGATTTTCTGCGCGCGGCGGCGACCGTGCCGGATTTTCGCCGGGCGCTGCGGCTGTATCTGGTCGAGGCGAGCCCGGTCTTGCGCGCGGCGCAGGCGGAGCGGCTCGGCGAAGCCGTTTTCGCCGACGATCTCGACGGTGTCCCCGACGGGCCGCTCCTGCTGGTGGCCAACGAATTCCTCGACGCGCTCCCGGTCAGGCATTTCGTGCGCGGCGCGGCGGGCTGGGCCGAGCGGCTCGTCGCCGTCGACGAGCGCGACCGGCTGGTGTTTGTCGACGGGGCCGAGAACGCGCTGGCGGCGAGCTGGATCCCCGCGGCGCTGCGCGGTTCGCCGCCGGGGACCGTCGTCGAAACCTGCTCCGCGGCGGCGGCGCTGGCCGGCGGGATCGCCGCCCGGCTGGCGCGGCATCCCGGCGCGGCGCTGCTGATCGATTACGGCCATGCCGCGCCGACGCCCGGGGCGACCCTGGCGGCGATTCGCCGGCATCGCCATGCGGATGTGCTGGCCGCGCCGGGCCTCGCCGATCTGAGCGCCCATGTCGATTTCGCCGCCATCCGGGCGGCGGCCGAGCGCGAAGGCGCCGAGTGTTACGGGCCGGTGCCGCAGGGCGAGTTTCTGGCCCGGCTCGGGGCCGGCGCCCGGCTCGCCGCGCTCTGCGCCAAGGCGCCGCCCGAGCGCCGGGAAAGTCTCGCCCTCGGTCTCCGCCGCTTGATCGATCCGCGCGAGATGGGCACCTTGTTCAAGGCGCTGGCCTTGGTGTCGCCGGGGCTGCCGGCGCCGGCGGGGTTTGGGGACCAGGTGACGGAACCGCGATGATCACGCTCAACGCCCTTGCCGCCGGCCCGTCCGTCCGCCACGGCTTCTTTACCCGCGAGGGCGGCGTCAGCGGCGGCATCTTCGCCTCGCTCAATTGCGGTTTCGGGTCTCGCGACGACCCGGCCAATGTCGTGCGCAACCGCGCCCTCGCGATGGAGCGGCTCGGACTCGACGCGGCGGCGCTGGCGACCTGTCACCAGATCCACAGCGCCACCGTGCTCACGGTGGAGCGCGGCTGGGCCGCCGATGCCGCGCCGCGCGCCGACGGCATGGTCACCGACCGGCCGGGCATCGCGCTCGGCGTGCTCGCGGCGGATTGCGCGCCGATCCTCTTCGCCGACGCGCAGGCGGGGATCGTCGGGGCCGCGCATGGCGGCTGGCGCGGCGCGCTGTCCGGCATCGCCGAGGCCACCGTCGCGGCGATGGCGGCGCTCGGCGCCCAGCCGTCGCGGATTTGCGCCGGCATCGGCCCCTGCATCGCCCAGCCTTCCTATGAGGTCGGCCCTGAGTTCGCGGAGCGCTTCGCCGCCGCCGACGCGGACAGTCCGCGGTTTTTCGCGCCGGGCAAGCCCGGCAAGCTCCAGTTCGACCTTCCCGGCTATATCGCGCACCGGCTCGCCAAGCTCGGCCTCGCCGCGGTCGAATGGGTGGGCGGCGACACCGCGGCCGAACCCGAGCGGTTTTTCAGCTATCGCCGCGCCTGCCTGACCGGCGAGGGCGATTACGGGCGCGGCCTCGCCGCGATCGCGCTCAACCGCTAGCGAGGCGCCGTGCCTTACCTGATCCTGTTCTCCGCGCTGTGCCTCGTCGGCCTCGTCGTGGCCTGCTTGCTGCTATGACGCGCCCGTGGCGGTGGCTGCCGGCCCTGATGCTGGCCCTCGGGGCATGCCAGCCGCTGCCGCACCCCTTCGCCGAGGACCGGCCGTCGCCCTCGCTGCTGACGCTGCGCGACAGCGCCGGGGTCACGATCGGCCCCATCGGCGGTCAGCCCGAAAGCACCGCGAGCCGGCTTCGCGACGCCGTCGCCAAAAAGCTGCAAGAGCACGACATCCCGGCCAGCGCCTCGACCGCCAGCACGACCAGCTATCATCTTGCGGGGCGGATCGAGCAATCGCCGTCGCCGAGCCAGGGCAAGTCGCGCGTCACCGTCTACTGGCGCCTGCGCGACGCCAAGGGCAAGACGGTGGGCGAGCGCAAGGCGATGTTCGAGGCGAGCCCGGCGGATTGGCGGGGCGGCGCCGAAAAGCCGGTCGGCGAGCTGGCGGCGATGAGCGCCGAGATGCTGGCGCCGATGCTTTCCGACGAGCCGACCGGCCATCCGGTCGCGGAGCTGGCGGCGTCGGCGAAGGTCCGGGTCACGATCGGCGGGGTCGAGGGCGCGCCCGGCGACGGCGACAAGTCGCTCGCCAACGCCGTCGCGACGGTCTTGCGGCAACAGGACCTCGACGTCATCACCGACCCGAAAAGCCAGGCCGATCTGCGTCTCGACGGACAGGTCTCGCTGTCCGCGGGCGGTTCCGGCAAGCAGCACGTCAAGATCGTCTGGCGGCTGCGCCGCGGCGACGGCAGCGAGATCGGCACGGTCGGCCAGGAGAACGACGTGCCGAAGGGCACGCTCGACGGCGCCTGGGGCGATGTCGCGTATTCGGTCGCCGTCGCCGCCCAGAGCGGCATTCTCGAGCTGGTATCCCGTGGCGGACGCGCGCCCGCGGCCGTGCCCAAGTCTTGAGCCGGCGCCGCGGGTTTGTTACAAGGCGTCGCGCGTGAAGCCCGAGGACCCGCCCCCGGGCGCCGCTTGCATTGCCGGCCTATGAAAATCCTTTCCTGCAACAGCAATCGGCCTCTCGCCGAGGCGATTTCCGCCTATCTCGGCCTCCCGCTGACATCGGCCAGCGTGCGCCGGTTCTCCGATATGGAGGTGTTCATCGAGATCCTCGAAAACGTCCGTGGGGAGGATGTTTTCGTGATCCAGTCGACCTCCTACCCGGCCAACGACCATTTGATGGAATTGCTGGTCGCGCTCGATGCGCTGCGCCGCGGCTCGGCCCGGCGGGTCACCGCGGTCGTGCCCTATTACGGCTATGCGCGGCAAGACCGGAAATCGGGGCCGCGCACGCCGATCTCGGCCAAGCTGGTGGCCAATCTGATCACCACGGCGGGGGCGGACCGGGTGCTGACGCTCGACCTCCATGCCGGTCAGATCCAGGGCTTTTTCGATATACCCACCGACAACCTTTACGCCGAGCCGGTGCTGGTCAAGGACATCAAGGAACACCATTCCGGCAAGGAACTGGTCATCGTCTCGCCCGATGTCGGCGGCGTCTATCGCGCCCGGCAGATCGCGCGGCGCCTCGATGTCGACCTGGCGATCATCGACAAGCGGCGCGAGCGGGCAGGCCTGTCCGAGGTGATGAACATTATCGGCGACGTCTCCGGCCGCCGATGCATCCTCGTCGACGACATCGTCGACAGCGCCGGCACCCTGTGCAACGCGGCGCAGGCGCTTATCGACAGCGGCGCCGAGGGCGTGTATGCCTACTGCACGCACGGGGTGCTCTCCGGCGGCGCGGTGGCGCGGGTTTCCGCTTCGCCGATCAAGGGCCTGGTCTTGACCGACAGCATCGTCGCCACCGAGGCAGTGAGGCTGTCGCACAATATCCGCCAGCTCACGATCGCGCCGCTGATCGCCGAGGCGATCCTGCGGATCAGCGAAGAGCGGTCGGTTTCGAGCCTGTTCGTCTGATTTTCCCGCGCCGGCCGAAGCGGCCGGCGCGACACGGTTTCGTTTTGAGGAGTGCGATCGAATGCCCGAGATCACCAGCCTTCAGGCCGAACCCCGCGGCCAGGTCGGCAAGGGCGCCGCCCGCGCGGTGCGGCGGTCGGGGCGCGTGCCGGCCATCATCTACGGCGACGGCAAGGACCCGATCGCGGTCAGCCTCGATCCGCGCGCCCTCGCGCGTCTGCTCGGCAAGCCCGGCTTCCTCGCGACCCTCGTCGATGTCGCCATAAACGGCGCGACCCATCGTACGTTGCCCCGCGAGGTGCAGTTCCACCCGGTCACCGACTCGCCGCTGCACGTCGATTTCATGCGGGTCGGCGCCGGCGCGCGAGTCACGGTGACCGTCCCGGTCAGCTTTATCAATCACGAGCGCTCGGCCGGTATCCGCCGCGGCGGCATCCTCAATATCGTGCGTCATGGGGTTGAGGTGAGCTGCTCGGTCGACGCGATCCCCGAGCGGCTGGTTGTCGATCTCGACGGGCTCGATATCGGCGACAGCATTCATATCGCCTCGGTGGCCCTGCCCGAGGGCGTCCGCCCGACGACGACCGAGCGCGACTTCACGATCGCGACGATCGGCGCCTCGTCGGCGGTGCGCGAAGAGGCGGCGCAGGCGGCGGCGACCGCGGCGGTTGCCCCGGCCGAGGGCGAGGAGGAAGCGGCGGCCGCTGCCGCCCCGGCGGCTCCGGCGACCCCGGCGCCGTCGGCTTAAGGCGTCGTGGGCGCGGGATGCGCCTCGTCGTCGGTCTCGGCAACCCGGGCAGCCGCTACGCCCGCAACCGGCATAATATCGGCTTTATCGTCGCCGACGCGGTGGCGCGCCGCTATGGGTTTCCGGCCTATCGCGACCGTTTCAAGGGTGAGGTGTCGGAGGGGTTGGTCGGCGACGGCAAATACCTGCTTTTGAAGCCGCAAACCTTTATGAACGATTCCGGCGAGGCGGTGCTGGCGGCGATGAGCTTCTACAAGATCCCGCCCGCCGAGATCGTGGTGATCCACGACGAGCTCGACCTCAAGCCCGGCAAGGTCCGGGTCAAGCGCGGTGGCGGCAATGCCGGGCATAACGGGCTGCGCTCGATCGATGCGTTGATCGGCCCCGATTACTGGCGGGTGCGGATCGGGATCGGCCATCCGGGAGTTCGCGAGCTGGTGATGCCCTATGTGCTGCAGAACTTCGCGCAAGACGAGGCGAAGGAATGGGTCGCACCGCTGGTCGATGCGCTCGCCGAGACCTTTCCGCTGATGCTGGGCGGCGATCCGGCCGCGTTTATGAGCGAGGTGGCGCGCCGCTTCTCGCCGCCCGAGCCGGAACCGGAGAGCTGAGGCGATGGGGTTCAATTGCGGCATCCTCGGGCTCGCCAATGTCGGCAAGACGGCGCTGTTCAACGCACTGACCGCGACGCAATCGGCCGAGGCGGCGAAATACCCGTTCTCGACGCGCGAGCCCAATATCGGCCGGGTCGCGGTGCCGGACGAGCGGCTCGATGTCTGCGCCCGCCTCGCCAAATCGGCCAAGATCATCCCGACACAGCTCGAATTCGTCGATATCGCCGGGCTGGTGCGCGGCGCATCGCGCGGGCAGGGGCTCGGCAACCAGTTTCTCGGCCATTTGCGCGAGGTCGATGCGATCGCCCATATCCTGCGGTGTTTCGCCGACGAAAACGTCGTGCATGTCGAGGGCTCGGTCGATCCGATCCGCGACGCCGAGACGGTCGAGACCGAGCTGATGCTGGCGGATCTCGACAGCCTCGAACGGCGAGAGATCGCGGCGCAAAAGCGCGCCCGCGGCGGCGAGCGCGAGGCCAAGGCGCAGCTCGCGGTGATGGAGCCGGTGCTCGCCGGGTTGCGCGAGGGCGTCCCGGCGCGGCAGGTGCCGCTCGACGCCGAGCAGCGCGCGGTGCTCAAGACGATGCAGTTGTTGAGCGCGAAGCCGATCCTCTACATCGCCAATGTCGACGAGGACAGCGCCGCCGCCGGCAATGACGACAGCCGGCGCGTCGACGCCTACGCCGCCGAGCGCGGCTGCCCGTCGGTTGCGATCTCGGCCGGGATCGAGGCCGAGCTCGCGGTGCTGACCGACGAGGCGGAGCGGCGCGAGTATCTCGCCGCGCTGGGCCTCGACCAGACCGGGCTCGACCGCGTCATCAAGGCCGGGTACGGCCTCCTCGACCTGATTACCTTTCTGACCGCCGGGCCGAAGGAATCGCGTGCCTGGACGATCACGCGCGGCACCAAGGCGCCGCAGGCGGCCGCGACGATCCACACCGATTTCGAGAAGGGCTTTATCCGCGCCGAGACGATCGCCTATGCCGACTACGTCGCCTGCAACGGCGAGCAGGGCGCCAAGGATGCCGGCAAGATGCGTCTCGAAGGGTCCGAATACGTCGTCCACGATGGCGACGTGATGCACTTCCGCTTCAATTTGTGA
>DASUIE010000098.1:0-16327 GCA_036273175.1 Allostellaceae bacterium | reverse complement strand
TGCCTGTGTGCCGTTGTCGTCATGGCCTCGTTCAAGGCGCTGTCGGTGCGGCTCGTCGCCCGTCGCAACGCGGTGCTGCTCGCCGTCATACTGGCGGGCGGGGCGCAGATCGAGTTTCTCCGGCCGTCGATCTTCCAGGAGGCCGCGCTTTGGGCCGGGGCCTGCGCGGCGGCGTTCGTCTATCTCGCGCTGCGCGGCTGGCTTCGCGGCTTCACGCCAGGCCTGCTGGGCCTGATGGCGCTGGCGGCCGGGATCTGCCTCTTGACGCGGGTGTCGACCGCGCTAGGCCTCTATCTGGCGCTCGGCTTTCTGTGGCTGACCGACCGGCGCCGGGCCTATATCGGCCCGTTCGCGATCCTCGCCGCGTTCGCCGCTATCGCCGGCGGGATCAACCTCGCGCGCTGGGGCAATCCGCTGGTCTTCGCCGATCTCGGCCGCGCGCTGATCCTCGACCGCTTCCCGGACCGGCTCGCGCGGCTGCACGAATACGGCGAGTTCAACCCGATCCGCATCCCTTACGCGGTCGGCTACTACTTCGTGCCGGTCTGGGTCGAAATGCTGTGGGCCGGGTTTCGCGACCGGGTGTTCGACGCGGTCGAGCTGCCGCCGGGAAGCTTTTTCGTGACCGATCCCCTCCTGGTGGGGCTCGCGGTCTATGGCGTGATGCGGCGGCGGCTATGGCCGATCCTCGCCGGGCTCGCGGTGCCGGTCGCGCTGATGCTGATGGCGATCAGCCTGACCTTTCGCTACCGGCTCGAATTCTACCCGCTTCTTGAACTGGCTGCGTTTATCGGCGCGACGGAATTAGGGACTAAGGCCAGGAACTGGGTCATAGCAGGCGCGGTGTGGAGCATCGTCGTGGCGCAGGCGACGTGGGTGCTGACGATGCTGTCGCCGTTCGGTCCCGTGCAAAGCGTCGTCGGGCCGGAGGGGGTATTCGCTTTCTATTTGAGCGAGTTGATGTAGGCGGCGAGCTGGTCGAGCGATTCCGGCGACAGCTTTATCGGCACCATGGCCGGGCTGTGGCGCAGCGCGTGCTCGACCTTGTGCGCGTTCCAGTCCTTGCGGCCGGCGATCCGGTGGAAGGACGGCGCGGTCGAAGTGCCGAAGAGGTGGCACGACGCGCAATGCTCGTCGGAGATCGCCTTGCCGGGCGCGGCGGCCGGGTCGCGCGGCGGCGAGCACGACTGGCCCGGATGCTCGCGCCCCCAACGCTTGCACTCGCGGCCGTAGACCAGCGCCAGGTAGGACTGCACCGAGCGGTCGCGCCCTTCCGGGTAGGTCTTCAAATCGTCGATCGCGCTGTGCAGCGACTGGACCTCGTTCGGGGTCAACTCGGTCAGCACGGCACTGTCCTTGGCGATGCCGTATTTCGCCTGGAGGTATTGCAGGTCCTCGCCGGTCAGGCTTTGCGCCGAGGCCGCGGCCGGCGCGAGCAGCAGCATGAGAAAGGCGGCGGCGAGGGCTCTCATGGCTGCTCCATCGGGTCGATCGGCCAGATCGGCCGGCGGACGCGCTTGAAATTTTCCGGGGTGTAGTCGACCTGGCACAGCGCGCCGGTATGGACGAGGATCACCTCGCGGGCGATCGGCTCGAAGGCGGCGCGGAAATGCTGCATCGACTTGACCGCGACCGTCGCGTAGCGGGTCGGGTCGATGCCGAGCGAGGTGAATTGGGCGAGGTCGGTGGCCTGGCCGTTATTGGTGATCAGGACGATATCGACGCCGCCGACGCGGAACACCAGCGACGGCCCGTAATTGCGTTCGACCCCGCCGCCCATCGGCCCGTAGGCGACAAAGCGGCCGTTGGTCAGGTGGGTGATCTCGCCCGACAGGGTCAGCGGCCCGCCGCCGAGCGTCGGGTCGGTCTTGCCGCCGAGGGTCAGCGTCGCCGGGCCGATCCCGGCCTTCATCCCGGCGGCTACGGCCTCGGGGTCGCAGATCGCATGGAAGGCAACCCGCTCGACGCCGCCCTCGACCAGGCCTTTGAGGAAGGCGGTCGCGTCGCCGTATCCGCCGCCGCCGGGGTTGTCGGTGTAATCGGCGACGACGAGCGGCTTGTCGCCGGGCTTGCCCTCGCGGCAGCGGCCGACCGCCTCGGCGACGGTCAGCATGTGGACCGTGGTGAAGTCGCGGGTCGCCCAGGCGTGGTCCATGAATTCCTCGGCGATGGCCGGGCCGGTTTCCGTCCCGTTTTGGGGGTCGTTGCCGTCGACCGTCACCGTTACCGTCGGCCCGACATCGCGGATGTCGGCGAGCGGGAAGCCCGCGCAAATGCTGACCGCGAGCACCTGGCCCGCGGCTTCGAGCGCCTCGCCGCGCGCGATCAGCTCGGCCATCGGACCGCGCTGGGTGCGGCCCCAATCGAGGCCGTAGAGCGTCGGGCGGGTGGCGATGACGGTCTTGGGCTTGATCTCGCCCTTCATCGCCCGCTCGAGCAGCTCGGCGCCCTGCCAGGAGCGCTCGTACATGTCGATATGCGGGTAGCTGCGGAAGGCGATCAGCGCGCTCGCGGATTCGGCCATAAGCCGGGTCACGTTGGCGTGGAGGTCGAGCGTGACGACGATCGGCACGCCGGGGCCGAGCACGCGGCGCAGCCGGGACAGCAGCTCGCCTTCGCCGTCTTCGTGGCTCTCGACGACCATCGCGCCGTGCAGGTGGAGGAGGACGCCGTCGATCGGTCCCTGGTCGCGCGCCGCGGCGACGATCGCGCCGCCGATATGCTCGAAAGCGTCGTCGGTCACGGTGCCGGACGGATTGGCGTTGGCCGAGATCGGATGGACCAGGGTCCAGCCGTATTTGTCCGCCGCCTCGAACCCGGCGCCGAGCGCCGAGCGGGTACCGCGAAAGGCAACCGGGATCTCGTTGTCGCGGTGGAAGTCGCGCTTCTGCCACACGTTCAAATCGGTTTTGACCCGGCTGAACGTGTTGGTTTCGTGCATAAAGCGGGCGGTCAAGACGCGCGGCACCGGACGACTCCCCCAATCCCCTGAGGCGGGTATTACGGGGCGGAAGCCGGGCGCGCGCAAGCCCGCCGGCTACGCGCTACTTCGACGGATCGGTCGGAACCTGCTGGTTGAACGCCGAATCCGCGCCGTCATGGACCATGCGCGTCGCGGGCGGCAGACTCTCGACGACCTTCTGCGTTACCAGGAAGGTGAAATCCAGGGTTGCCAGGCCGACCATGAAGATAAACAGGACGACGTTGAGATCGCCGGCCACTTTGTCGACGCGCCGAAAGAATTCGCGGGGTTGCCCCGATTTGGTCAGCGACTTGGTCTTAGGTGCTAAACGCATGCCTCACTCCAATTTTTCGGCCATCGTCATGGCCCGACTTTTCCGTATTTTGGTTAAAATCCGCTTGAGCGTTCCGCCCTCTCGCGTTCTCTCTTCCTCCCGAAGCCACCGTTAGAGTTGCACATAGGGGTTCATATTGCGTTGCACAACAGGCGGTAAAGCAGGTCAGTCATGCATACCTTATTCGCCGGGTAGCCCTGCATCCCGGGAAGGGTTTTCGCGGTCCGGCGCGGCGCGATGACGGTGCTGTCGGGGACCGCGATGCTGGCGCCGTTCCGGGTGCGCAGCTTTCGCTTTCAATGGCCGGCCGATCTGCTGACCTCATGGGGCCAGGAGATGGAGAACCTGGTGCTGAGCTGGTTCATCCTGGTCGAAACCGGCTCCGTGATCCTGCTCACCCTGTTCTGGGCGTTGCAGTATCTCGGCACGCTGCTGGCGCCGTTTCTCGGGATGGCCGGCGACCGGCTCGGCCACCGGCGGGTGCTGTGCATCATGCGGGCGACCTATGCGATGCTGGCGACCTCGGTGACGATCCTCGCCTTCGCCGGAAAGCTGCATCCGCTCCAGGTCTTCGCGGTGACGACCCTGTCCGGCCTGATCCGGCCCTCCGACCAGGCGGTGCGCAACGCGCTGGTGGCGGAGACGATCCCGGCCGACAGCCTGATGGCGACGATGGGGGTGTCGCGCACGACGGCCGATTCGGCGCGCATCGCCGGGGCGCTCGCCGGGGCCGGGCTGTTCGCGGCGTTCGGGATGGGCCCGGTCTATGCGGTCATCACCGGGTTTTATCTGAGCGGGTTTCTGCTGAGCCTCGGGATCGCCAAGCCGCGGCTGCGCTTCGTCGCGGTCGGGGCGAGCCGCCCGACGCTGTGGCGCGACCTCGTCGAGGGGCTTTCCTATGTGTGGGACACGCCCTGCTCGCTGGCGGCGATGTGGCTCGCCTTCCTCGTCAACCTGACCGCGTTTCCGGTGACCTCGGGGCTGCTCCCCTATGTCGCCAAGGATGTCTACCACATCGGCCAGGCCGGGCTCGGCACGCTGGTGGCGAGCTTCGCCGCCGGCTCGCTGATCGGCTCCATCCTGTGCAGCCTCGCCGGGCGCGCGATCCGGCCGGCGCGGATGATGGTCGTGTTCGCGCTCGGCTGGTACGCGATGCTGCTCGTCTTCGTGAACATGCCGGGGCCGGCGAGCGGCCGGGTCATGCTGGTCGTCGCCGGCATCTCGCAAAGCCTCAGTCTGGTGCCGATGTCGGTGATGCTGCTGGCGACGGCCGGCGAACGCTTCCGCGGCCGGGTGATGGGGGTGCGGATGCTGGCGATCTACGGCGTGCCGATCGGCCTCCTGATCGCCGGCGTCCTGATCGAGCGCTTCGGCTTTGCCCATACCTGCTCGTTCTATTGCGCGATCGGCGTGGCGCTGACAGGGTTGATCGTGCTGCGCTGGCGCTCGGCCTTGTGGCCGATCGACGCGCCGGCGAACGCGCGGTGAGGAGACCGGAGATGCCGACCGAGCTAGAGGAAAAAGACGCCATCCGCGAAGTGCTGGGCGAATACTGCTTTCGCCTCGATGGCGGCGAGTTCGACCGCATGGCGGCGCTGTTCACCGAGGACGGCACCTGGGCCACCGCCTTCGGCAGCGCCACGGGCCGCGCCGCTATCGCCGAGAAGGCCCGCGGCCTGCGCTCGGGTGCGCCGCAGCCGCGGCCGCGCGGCATCCACCTGACGACGAATATCGTCATCGAGCTCGACGGCGACCGCGCGACCGCGCGCTCGAACTGGATGGTGGCGACCAACAGCCCGGAGGGGCCGAAGATCGGCTCGGGCGGCGGCTATTCGGACGAGATGGTCAAGACCGCGGAGGGCTGGCGGTTCAAGCTCCGCACGATCGACCGCTTCATCAAAGCCGATTGAGGCGTCTTCCCCGCTGTTATTGCGAGGATCGGAGCGACGAAGCAATCCCGGCGGCCTCGCCGTCCCCCGCGTCCTCGATGTCGAAATAGAGGTTGGCGAGCGCCTCGCCGGCGCGTTCGGCGGTTAGGGCCGGCGCGATGCCGTAGCACTTGCACGCCTCGATCACCTGCTCGCAGATGAATTTCGGCTGGTAATAGGCGAGGCCGAACAGGCGGTCGAGCCGCTCGACCACGTAATCGAACACGTCGTCCTGCAGCGCCAGCCCGTAATGCTTTGCGACCCCGGAAAAGATTTCGCGGTATTCGTCGCGGGTCGGCGAGAACAGCTTGATCTTATAGGGGATGCGGCGGAGGAAGGCCGGGTCCATCAGATCAGACGGCTTGAGGTTGGTCGAAAACACCACGAGCTCGTCGAACGGCAATGAGAAGGTGGCCCCGGAATTGAGCCGCAGATAGTCGATCTGGTTTTCCATCGGCACGATCCAGCGGTTCAACAGCTCGGTCGGATTGAATTTCTGGCGGCCGAAATCGTCGATCAGGAACATGCCGTTGAGCGCCTTCACATGCAGCGGCGCGTCGTAGAATTTGGTGTCGGGCGTGTATTGCAGGTCGAGCATCTCCATCGTCAGCTCGCCGCCGGCGACCGCGACCGGCCGGCGACAGGCGACCCAGCGCTCGTCAAAGCGCTCGCGATGGAACCCGCTCTCGTTGGCGAGAAACCCGGCCTCTTCCTCGGGGACCGGCGGCTTGTGCAGGGCGGGATCGTAAACGCGCATGATCTGGCCGCCGATATCGACCGCGTAGGGTACGTAGATGACGTCGCGGAACAGCTTGCCGACGCGCGTCGCCAGCGTGGTCTTGCCGTTGCCGGGCGGACCGAACAGCAGCACGGTGCGGCCGGCGCTGATCGCCGGCAGCAGCTTGCGCAGGTAATGGTCCGGCACGATGAGCCCGGCGAAGCCTTTGCGAAGCGCCTCGGCGTCGAGCATCTCGTTGGAGACGCGCTGGCGGTGGATCTGCTGCTGGTAGACCGCGAGCGATACGGGCGCGGGGCCGAGATAGGCGTTCTGGTCGAGCGCGTCGCGGGCGGCGGCGCGACCCTGCTCCCCGAGCGCGTAGCGGATGCCGAACGCGGCCTTGCCCGGGACCGTGCCCATCGCCTGGACAAAGCGCTGCTGCGTCGCCTCGTCGATCAGCTCCTGGATCATGCGCGACGGCAGCTTCATCCGCTCGGTCAACTCGGGCACCGTCTCAAGCGACTCGATATGCATCAGCTTGAGCAGCAGGTTCAACAGGTTGCGGGTGCTGATGCCGGTCTCGGCGACGCTTGCCGGCGGGGGCGGGGTCGAGTTCAGGACACGGGCGAGCTGGTCGGACGCGAGGCGGCCGAGCGCGATCAGATTCTCGCCGAGACGGCCGCCCTCGACTTTCTGGCGCCCGATCGCTGCCTCGACATCGCCGACGCCGACAAACCCGCCGCCGACGAGGATTTCGCCCAGTCGCATGACACACTCCGCGCAGACCGCCGCCGGGAGTGTGGTCCTGACGGGCTTAACAAAGCCCTATTGCGCGCGGTCGACCCGCGCGGCGTAGCAGCCCGGCGCCGCGTAGTGGATGTGCAGATAGGCGGCGGCCGGATTGGCGAGGAGCCGCTCGATCGCGGCTTCCAATTCGCGCCCCTCGACCAGCTCCCAGCCGGCCATCATCGCGTTCGCGTCGAAGGCGCGAACGGCGAGGGTGCGGATGCGCAGCTGTTCGGGGATGGCGTCGACCGCGTCATAGGTCTTCTCGCCGCGGCGGACATACACCGCGAAGCGCATGCGGTAGGGCGAATCGACGGGGTGATGCTCGTAGTTAACGAGGATCAGCTCGTCGCCCGGCTCGGCATCGGTCAGGCTGACGCGGCAGGGGTAGCCGGGGCGCCTCTCGTCGGCTGTCCGCCGCACGGCGCCGCGCGCGGCGAGCGCCTCGTCGGACAGGTCGAAAAGCGGGGCGAATTGCTCGGCAGGCAGGCCGGTGATGCGATAGCTCATGGTGTCCTCCTTACGGTGTCTGGAGGAAACATGGGGACGGGAGCGGTGCCGATCTTCCCGGCGATTGCGGTCTCGTTAGTGCGCCGTGTCCCAACTCCGGCCGGAGCCGGTTTCGACGACGAGCGGCACCGAAATCTCGCAATGCGGGGCGCAGGCGCCTTCCATGACCTCCTTGGCGAGGGCGGCGGCGGCGTCGATCTCGCCCTCCGGCACCTCGAACAAGAGTTCGTCATGGACCTGGAGCAGCGGCTTCGCGGTGAGGCCGGCGGCGGCGAGCGCGTCGGGAAGGCGGCCCATCGCCCGCTTGATGATGTCGGCGGCCGAGCCCTGCAAGGGCGCGTTGATCGCCTGGCGCTCGGCCCCGGCGCGGCGCACCGGGTTCGTGTCCCGGATGCCGGGGATGTAGCATTTGCGGCCGAAGATCGTCTCGACGTAGCCCTGGGTGCGACACTCGGCCTTGACCCGTTCCATGTAGGCGCGGATGCCGGGGAAACGCTCGAAATACCTCTTTATATAGTCGGCCGCCTCGGCCTGGGTGACGCCTATCTGGTTGCCGAGCCCGAAGGCGCTGATGCCGTAGAGGATGCCGAAATTGATCGCCTTGGCGCGGCGGCGGGTCTCGCGGTCCATCGTTTCGAGCGGCACGCCGAACACCTCGCTCGCGGTCGCGGCGTGGATGTCGTGCCCGGCGAGAAAGGCCTCCTTCAGCGCCTGGATGTCGGCGACATGCGCGGCGAGGCGCAGCTCGATCTGGCTGTAATCGGCGGATAGCAGCACGTGGCCGGGCGCGGCGACAAAGGCGGCGCGGATTTTCCGGCCTTCCTCGGTGCGGATCGGGATGTTCTGCAGGTTCGGGTCGGTCGAGGAAAGCCGCCCGGTCGAGGTCGCGGCGAGCGCATAGGTGGTGTGGACGCGGCCGGTTTCGCGGTCGACCTGGTCGCCGAGCGCATCGGCATAGGTCGATTTGAGCTTGGTCAGCTGCCGCCATTCGAGAACGCGGCCAGGCACCGGGTGCAGCGGCACGAGCTGTTCGAGGATCGAGGCGTCGGTCCCGTAGGCGCCGGTCTTGCCCTTGCGCCCGCCGGGCATGCCGAGCTTTTCGAACAGGATGTCGCCGAGCTGCTTCGGCGAGCCGATGTTGAACTCGTTGCCGACATCGGCATAGACGGCGGCCTCGATCTCGCCGATGCGGCGGGCGAAGTCGCGCGACATCTCGCCGAGCGCGTCGCGGTCGAGCTGGATGCCGTTATTCTCCATCTGCGCGACGGCGGGGACGAGCGGGCGCTCGATGGTCTCGTAGAACGCGGTCATGTGCTCGCGGACGAGGCGCGATTTGAGCAGCGCATGGACGCGCAGCGCCGCGTCGGCGCGCTCGGCGGCGAAGTCGCGGGCCGCCTCGGGCGCGATCTCGGCGAGCGAAACCTGGTTCCGGCCGGTGCCGAGCAGCTCCTTCGCGGCCGGCATGTTGTGGTCGAAGCTGCGCTGGATCAGCGGCTCGATCCCATGTTCGACCTGGCCGCCGTCGAGCACGTAGGACATCAGCATCGTGCAGTCGTAGGGCGCGAGGCCGATGCCGTGGCGCAGCAGCAGATGCGCGGCGGCCTTGGCGTCGGGGACGATCTTGAGGACCGCGCGGTCCTCCAGCAGCGGCTTGAGGCGGGCGAGCACGTCGTCGGCCGACAGCGTGTTGGGACGGGCCGGCGCCGCGTCGAGGTCGAGGGATTGCTGGCTGCCCGGCGGGCGATGGCCGAACGGGATATAGGCGGCCATCCCCGGCATCAGCGCGACCGAGATGCCGGCGAGGGCGGGGCGCACGCCGGGGACCGCGCTGGCAGCGGGCCAGATCGCGACGCTGCCGGTCTGCGCCGCGGCCTCGATCCAGCGGTCGAGCCCCTCGATCGTCTCGATCAGCGCGTAGCTGCGCGGCGCCGAGAAGGGCAGGATTTCCGGCGCCGCCGCTTCCTCGGGCTCGGCCGCGGCGGCCTCGGGCACGGCGACGGCACCGGCGAGCCGCTGGGCCATGCGCGTCGCCAGCGTGCGGAACTCCATCTCCTTGAGCCAGGGGAGGAGCTTGTCCGGGTCGATCGGGTTGACCCGGAGGTCGGAGAGCGGGCAGGGGAGCGGCGCGTTCTTGTCGAGCGTGACCAGCACCTTCGACAGGCGCGCCTTGTCGGCGTGCTCGATCAGGCTCTCGCGGCGCTTCGGCTGCTTTATCTCGCCGGCGCGGTCGAGCAGGGTTTCGACATCGCCATAGGTGTTGATCAGCTCGGCGGCGGTCTTGACCCCGATGCCGGGGACGCCGGGCACGTTGTCGACCGAGTCGCCGCAGAGCGCCTGGACCTCGATGACCTTGTCGGGGCCGACCCCGAACCGCTCGCGCACCTCGGCGTCGCCGATCGGGCGGTTTTTGATCGGGTCGAGCATCGTCACCTTGTCGTTGACAAGCTGCATCAGATCCTTGTCGGACGAGACGATCGTGACGACCGCGCCGGCGTCTTCGGCCTCCTTGGCATAGGCGGCGATCAAATCATCGGCCTCATAGTTTTCGAGCTCGATGCGGCAGACGCTGAACGCGTCGGTCGCGTGGCGGACCATCGCGAATTGCGGCTTCAGATCGTCGGGCGCATCCGGGCGGTGCGCCTTGTACTGGTCGTAAATCTGGTTGCGGAACGACTTGCCGGAGTGGTCGAAAATCACCGCGATGTGGTCGGCGTCGGTCTCCGACAGCAGCTTCGCCAGCATGTTCGAGAAGCCGAGCACGGCGCTGGTCGGCGTGCCGTCCGAGCGGGTCAGCGGCGGCAGCGCGTGATAGGCGCGAAAGATGAAACCCGACCCGTCGACCAGAAAGACGTGGCGGGGCGCCAAATGGTCGCGGGCCTCACTCATTGCCGTGCCCGACCTCGGCGTGACCGGCGAGCCGCGGATTGACGAAAGTGCGCGAGCAATAAGGGCATTCCACCTGCCCCGCCGGGGCGAGATTGAGGTAGACGCGCGGGTGCCCCATCGCCCCGCCGCCGCCATTGCAGGCGGCGACCGCCTCGTCGATTTCGATCACTTCGAATTCAGCCATGAACCATCCGCGAGAAGCAGCGTTCACGCCGCCGCTTGACCGGCCGCGATCCCGAATGATACGCGTTGCGGCGGTGCATTCCAATGACCCGCTGGCTCGGCTTTAGCGCTTCTTCCGCCGCTGTCTTCGCGGCGCTTCTGCTGCTCGCGCCGGCCCTGCCGGGCTGCGCGCCCGATACCGACGAGATCGCGCAGCAAGACGGGCTTGGCACCGCGCGGGCCGCGCGCGTCCCGCATGTCGTGCCGCGCCTTACCGACCGGGAGTTCGTCACCGCGGACGGCGTGACCCTGCCGGTGCGGGCCTGGCTGCCCGAGGGCAGCGACCCCGACCGGGTCAAGGCGGTGATCCTCGCGCTGCACGGGGTCGACGACTACAGCAACGCCTTTGCGATCCCGGGCGAGGTCTGGGCGAAGAACGGGATCGCCACCTATGCCTACGACCAGCGCGGGTTCGGCGCGGCGCCGGGGCGGTATTTGTGGCCGGGCCGGGCCCCGCTCGCCGCCGACGCGGCGCTGGCGACGCATCTGCTGCGCCGGCGCTATCCCGGAAAGCCGGTTTACCTGCTCGGCGAAAGCATGGGCGCGGCGGTGGCGATCGTCGCCGAGACCGGCGAGAGCGGCACGCCCAAGCCCGAGGTCGACGGCGTCATCCTGAGCGCCCCGGCGGTGTGGGGGCGGGCGACGATGAACCTTGCCGAGCGCGTCGCGCTGTGGGCCTCGGTGCGGCTCTTTCCGGGGATCAGCTTCAGCGGCAGCTCGCTGCACGTGACCGCCTGCGACAACATGAAGGTGCTGGAGGCGATGGCGCGCGACCCGCTGGTGATCAAGGAGACGCGGGTCGACACGATCTACGGCCTCGTCAATTTGATGAGCGCCGCGCTCGAAAGCGCCCCCCGGCTCAACGTGCCGGTGCTCGTGCAATATGGCGGTCACGACGAGATCGTGCCGCCGGACCCGGTGCAGCTTTTCGTCCGCGACCTGCCGCGCGGCGCCGGGCGCGTGCAGCGGCTCGCCTATTACCCCAAGGGTTACCACATGCTGTACCGCGACCTCGACGGCGCCACGGTCGCCAACGATGTCGCGAGCTGGGTGCTCAACCGCACCGCGCCGCTGCCCTCGCGCGAGGACGCCGCGCAGAACACCCGGCCCTGGCCGCCGCTGCGCGCCGGCAGCGGCTGACGCTTGCGCCGCGAGGGGCAACGGCGTAATCACGACCCGCTGGCCGGGACCCGTAGCTCAGCTGGATAGAGCGCTGCCCTCCGAAGGCAGAGGTCGTACGTTCGAATCGTATCGGGTCCGCCAGCTTTTTCAAAGACTTAGCGTTGCGTCGAACAGAGTTGTCCTGCCTTAGTCCCGCGGATCTCAGGAACGTATGCGGGCGTTAGTTTCTCCAAATTCTGTGACTTGGACCCCCTGCGGCTCACCCACTTCAAAACGAGCCATACTTCGCTAATCACCGAGGGGATCACCATAGCCGGTCTTGTCGACCCGGCATCAATGGCTGGGGCCAAGCTGGTAGCGGTTTAGCAACCGCGGCAGATGCCGATGACGCTACATGGTCGCCTCACGTCGCGGTGGCATAGTAGTGCTTCGCTCGCCACTCGTCCTCGGACCAGGGGGTACCTCGCAAGGCCGAAAAATTTTTGTTCAAAAGGTTTATTGTAAGCGTCCCGAGATACCTACGCGCGAATCTTGAGATGAGCTATATCCGCACCTTCCCCCACATCGCCTTGGCGCGCCACGATCCGACATTTGTCGTCGAGGATGTGCCCGGGGCTCCCGGAACCCTTCGCGTCGGCTCGATCGAAACCGGGTTGAAGCTGGTCGAGATCGTCGGTTTCCCGTCCAACCTGGCCGAGAGGGCCGCCGCGCGTCTGGCGGCGCTCGCCATCAGGCCCGGACCCGGAGCCGTACCGCCGCGGCGCTACCCCACCGTCGGCGACCAGCCATACGCCTTGGCGGTGGCGCCGCCCATCAGCATCGCCCGCTCGCCGGCGCTCAGCCGGTCGGTCATGCGGAACGGCTCGACGGCCTGCTCGTAGTTGACGACCGCGAAGGCGCGGGTCCAGTCGGTTCCCCAAAGGCAGCGCTCGAAGCCCCAGGCGTCGAAGACGCGGGCGAGCGGGTCCCAGATGTCGGGGAACGGGAACGGCGCGTTGGAGAGGGTGCAGGCGCCGCTGACCTTGATCACCGCGTTCTTGCGCTTGGCGAGCTCCAGCACCTTCGGCAGGTCTGCCCACGGCTCGGGCGGCGCCGGCGGCTCCCGCGGCTGCATCAGGGCCAGGTGGTCGATGATGAAGCGCGTGTCCGGGTGGCGGTCGACGACCGCGGTGCCGGCGTCCAGATTGCCCCAGCACAGCATGTTGACGGGAAAGTCGTGCCGCACCGCCGCGCGGGCGATGCGGTCGAGGCCGGGATCGGCCGGGTCGCGCTTCGCCTCGGGCGTCATCATGATGCGGATGCCGACCGTGCCCGGCGTGTTCTTCCACTCGGCGATGACATCGGCCACCGCCGGATCGTCGGGGTTGACCGGCTTGACCAGCGCAAAGCGGCCGGGATGGGCGCGCTGCACCTCGACGGCATAGCTCGCGTCGTACTGGTACATCGAAAAGGCGGAGATGAAGATCGCGCCGTCGACGCCGACCTTGTCCATCGCCGCGACCATCTCGTCGCCGGTGACGTGAGGGGGCCAGTTCGGCACGCTGTGCCACGGCCGCTTCGGCGTGTTCGCCTCGTAGACGTGGACCTGGGAATCGATGATCGGCATCGCGGGCGCTCCTCTGTACCGGGCGAGTTTGGTGGGAGAGGCCCGCCGCGGCCACAAAAAAGCGCCGCCGAGCCTTCGCCCGGCGGCGCCCTTTTTTGTTTTCGGTCCCGCTTTATGCCGCCGTGAGGTCGACCGCGGAAGTCCTTCCTTGCTGGCCGCGCTCAAGCTCGTAGCTGAGCTTCTGGCCTTCGTGGAGGTTGCCCATCCCGGCCCGCTCGACGGCCGAGATATGGACGAACACGTCCTTCGAGCCGTCGTCGGGTTGGATGAAGCCGTAGCCCTTTTGGGCGTTGAACCACTTTACGGTTCCGGTAGCCATAGCAAGCCTTTCGTAAGAACGAACCGGCGCCCACCATAGAGCGTCGGGTCAACCACTCGGTACGGGACGGATAGCAGCCCGGAGCTCGGAACGAGCGGGGAAAAGCAGGCCGAACCACGGTGTCGACGCGGCACACGTAGGGGCGCGTTAACGAGATTGCAAGGCGCGCCGGCGCCTCTAGGTTAGCGCCGGGCGGTCGCCCTCCACCAGAATCCGCCAGAGCACGCGGCTTTCGCGCCGGTCATAATCGCCGTGCGCGCGATGCATCGTGGCGCGATCGTCGATCACCAAAACGTCGCCCTTGGTCCATTTATGGGTGTAGGTGATCTCTGGCTGGATCATGCGGTCGATCAGGTCGGCCATGTAGGCCTTGCTGTCTTCCGGGGTCATGCCCTCGATCAGCTCGACCTTCTGGATGTGGAAGAACACCGCCTTGGTGCCGTGGACCGGATGGGTGCGGACCATCGGGTGGATCACCGGCTTGCCGTATTTCTCGCGGTCCTCCTCGCGGGTGTCGAGGCGCTGCTCGTCGAGCGTATTGACCGAGCGCATCTTGTCGAGCCGGCCCTGCTCCTCGGCCGGGAGGGCGTCATACGCGGCGCGCATATTGGCGACGCTGGTTTCGCCGCCGGCCGACGGGATCTCGACGCCGTAAAGGATCGTCGCGAGCGGCGGCCGTTCGTGGTTGGTGTGGTCGGTGTGCCAGCGCTCCGCCGGGCGCTGGCCGTTGCGGTGGTAGACCATGCCGATATCGGAATGGTCCTCCATGTGATGCTGCGAATAATGCTGCCGCATCACCGGGCCGAAGGCGCGGGCCGCGTCGAGATACTGCTCGGGCGTCAGGGTCTGGCCGTGGAAGACGAGGGCCAAGTGCTCGGCCAGCGCCTGCGACAGCGCTTCGCGCGTTTCATCTTCGATCGGCCGCGACAGGTCGATGCCCGATACCTCGGCGCCGATACCGGGCTTCAGCTTGGTGATCGTCAACTGGGCCATCGAATCTCTCCCCGAGCCAACCGCCGGATCATAGTACAGGGAAAGTGCCGCGCCCGATTTTTTCGCGTAAGCTGGCCATCGTTCATAGCGTCCCCGCACACGATCGATGAGAGGATCGCCATGGTCACCCGCGCTCCGTATCTGAAAACCCGTTATGGCGGCTATTACCATCGCGGCGTGCCGCGCGAGGATGTCGAGCTGACCCATGTCGGGCCGACCACGCCCTGCGGCGAGTACATGCGGCGGTTCTGGCAGCCGGTCTGCTATTCCGACGAGCTGACCGATCTGCCGCTCAAGCTGCGCATCCTCGGCGAGGACCTGGTGGCGTTCCGCGACGGCACCGGCGAGGTCGGGCTCATCGAGCTGCACTGCCCGCATCGCGGGACCTCGCTAGAATTCGGCCTGGTCGGCGAGCGGGGCATCCGGTGCTGCTATCACGGCTGGCTGTTCGGCTGCGACGGCACGATCCTCGAAACGCCCGGCGAGCCGGCGACCAGCACGATCAAGGACAAGCTGTTCCACGGCGCCTACCCGGTGCGCGAGGCGCACGGGCTCGTCTTCGCCTATATGGGTGCGCCGGAGGAGATGCCGGGGTTTCCGACCTATGACAGCTTTGTCCGGCCCGGCTATCGGGTGATCCCCGGCCAGCGGTACCACTATCCGTGCAACTGGCTGCAGATTCTCGAAAACACGATGGACGCGATCCACACCTCGTTCCTGCACACGATCGTCAGCGGCGCGGTGTTCACCGACGAGTTCGGCGTGCTGCCCGAGCTGGAGTTCATGGAGACGCCGGTCGGGATCATCTACATCGCCACAAGGCGCGTCGGCGACAACATCTGGTCGCGCTCGGTCGAGAACGTGCTGCCCAACCTCCAGCAGGTCGCCCCAGTGTGGGAGACCGGCCGCGAGGAGATCGATTTCAGCGGCCCGATGATGAGCCGCTGGATCGTGCCGATGGACGACACCAACTCGATGCAGATCGAGCTGCGCCACGTCAGCGAGACCGATGGCATCGTCACGCCCGACTGGTGGGCCGACCGCAACACCGCGCTCCCCGGCCAGCTTCCGCCCGAAACCTACGAGGAGGCGCAGCGCCGCCCGCAGGATTTCGAGGCGCAGGTCTCGCAGCGGCCGATCGCGGTGCACGGGATGGAGCATCTCGGCACCACCGACCGCGGCATCACGATGTTCCGCAACCAGATCCGTCGCGGCATCAAGGCGGTCAAGGCGGGGCAGGACCCGCAAGCCCTGACGCGCGAGGACGGCGCGATGGTCGCGACCTATTGCAACAACACCGTCGTTCGCGTGCCGCCGGCAAAGACCGAAGAGCTCGACAAGAAGCTGATGCGCGAGACCGGGCGCCGGCTCGCGCGAAGCTACATCCAACAGCCGCCCTTGATCGTGAAGATGGCGGCGGAGTGAGCGGGGACGGACGAATGGTCGATGCTGCGATCTGGCCGGCGCTCGATTACAGCCGGGTGCCATACCGCCTCTACCACGACCAGGACGTGTACGAGCGCGAGCAGGAGCGCATCTTCCGCGGCCCGACCTGGAATTTCCTCGCGCTCGATATCGAGATCCCGAACCCGGGCGATTTCCGCGCGACCTATGTCGGCGAGACGCCGGTCGTCGTCAATCGCGACGAGAACGGCCACATCCATGCCTTCGTCAACCGCTGCGCTCATCGCGGCGCGCTGGTGCGGCGCGAGCTCTCGGGCAACGCCAGGGAACACATCTGCATCTATCACCAGTGGTGCTACGACCTGAAAGGCGGGCTGACCGCGATCCCGTTCCGCCGCGGCATTCGCGGCAAGGGCGGGATGGGGCCGGATTTCGACATGGGCCGGCACGGGATGCGGCGGCTCAAGGTCGGGACGGTCAACGGCGCGATCTTCGGCACGCTCGCCGAGGACGGCGAGAGCCTCGAAGAGTATCTCG
>DASUIE010000097.1:0-27504 GCA_036273175.1 Allostellaceae bacterium | reverse complement strand
AGGCCGCGCTCGTGCGGGCTGCCGCTCGCGAAGCCCTTGACCTGGCAATAGATGATCCGCGGGTTGATCTTCTTGACCTCGTCATAGGAGAGGCCGAGGCGGTCGATCGTTCCCGGCGCCATGTTCTCGGCGACGATGTCGGCCTGCTTGATCATGTCCTTGACGATTTCGAGGCCCTTCGGCGACTTCAGGTTGATCGCGATCGACTTCTTGTTGACGTTGAACTGGTAGAAGTACCAGGGGTCGTCGTCCGGCTTGCCGGGGCGCAGCCGGCGGCCGGGATCGCCGCGGCCGGGGTTTTCGATCTTGACCACCTCGGCGCCGAACCACGCCAGCACCTCGGTGCAGGTCGTGCCCGCCTCGAACTGGGTGAAGTCCACGACCTTGACGCCGCTGAGGAAATTGAGATCGGTGGTGTTGCCGGCCATGACTGTCTCCTCCGAATTCGTTGGAGACAGCGTGCCCGTTATCGCGCGGCGCCGCAACTGGGCGTGGTGCCCAGCTGGGCGTATCGCTAAGGGGCGATTTGCCGGATCGCGGTCAGGATGCCGTCGATAAAGAACAGATACCCGCCCTTGTACTGCCATTTCTCCTGGCGTCCGGTCGGGGTGATGCGGGTTTGAACCGGGTAGGCGCCGCAGGCGAACGGGATGCGGCTGGTCGCCATCCCGAACTCCAGCCCGCCCTTACAGGATCTGGCCTCGGCCGGCGCGGGTCCCGGATCGCCGGTCAGCGCCGCGTGCGCGGGGGCGCCGGCGAGAGCGGCGGCGCCGGCAACGGCGAGGGCGAGGCGAAGGCGCATCGCCCCAAACGATGCCCTGCATTCGTTAACGAGGGCTTGAGCCCCTCAGCACCACTCGTCGTTCGATTGCGGCGGCGGGTCGCTTTCCGGGTCGTGCTCGGTCATCACGATAAACCCGTGCTGGCTGCCGAAATCGAGGCGCGTGCCGCTGACCAGGCGCACCGTGCCGGCCGGCTCGACATCGCGCACCGCGCCGTCCGGCAGCACCGCCTCCCAGATCGCGGTCGAAAGGTTGCGCAGCACCAGCACCCCGGTCTCGCGCGGATGGCGGCGCACCTCGGCGACGACACCGTCCGAGGTGCGCGCCTTCAAGCTCGACAGGTCGCGGATCGTCACGTCGGTGTCCGGGGCGAGGCGGGTGCGCACCGCGCCGATTTGCAGCCACAGATCGCCGTGCAGCTCCGGCATCGCCGGGAGCGGCTCGACCTCGGGCGCGCGGTAGGGCGGCATCGAGCCGAACGGCCACAGAAACTCGCGCTCGGGCGAGACTTCGCGGCCCTTGAGGATGGTCGAGGCGAGGACGACAAAGGCGAGCACCGCGACCGCCACCTCGTGCAATGGGCTGACCACGCGCACCACCCCGCCATAAAACTGCATCGCGTCCCACAAATCGTGCAGCAGATTGGCGATCGCGAACCCGACGACCAGCGCCAGCGCGACCTTTTTCCAGTTGTGGTGGTGCAGCGCGGCGAGGCCGATGAAGTAGCCGAAGGCGCCGGCATAGGCGATATGGCCGAAGCAGTTGGTCAAGAGCCGCGGCGTGCCGAGCATCGCGCCGTAATGCGGCACATAGACGAACATCGTTTCGAGAAAGGCGAAGCCGCTCGCCGAGGCCGCCGCGAGGAGGATGCCGTCGAGCGGCTCGCGCAGCCCGAATTTGCGCTGCCCGTGATGCCCCATCTTGAAGGTCAGCAGCATCACCAGGCCGAGCGGCAGGGCCTTGACGGTTTCCTCGACGAGGCCCGGCGCGACCGCGTTCGGCAGCGCCGACTCCACCGCGTCGATCGCCGGGAGCAAAAGCACGTCGAGCGCGAAGGAGGCGGCGCCGACCAGCATCACGTAGGCAAACGGCTGCTTTCGGCCGCAAGCGAGATAGATCAGGTAGATATTGGCCAGCGCCACAAAGGTCGACAGGACCCAGAAAAACCCGTTTTCGTTCTTGATCGCGGCCATCGCCAGCAGGGCGGCGATAAAAACCGCTGTCGTCACGCCGGGCCACAGATAGGCCCGCTTGCGCATGTCGCCGAACGAGATCAGAAACGGCAGCATCTCCGCGCGGGAGATTTCATCGGCTGCGGCGGCGTTGCCATCGGGGGGGATCGAGGTCATCGCGAGGTTCCGCGTCGGTCCGAGGTTTTGTATTGGTCGCGGGCCGGCCTTGCCAGTTGCGGCCGCTCCCTTATGCTAGCCGCGCACGGCCAAGGTGGCAATTGCAATACCCTGTAATGCTTTAGGTTGATGCCGACGGATGTAAGCCCGCCCGCCGCTCCGCCGCTGGCGCTTCTCGCCGCCGTCACCGCGATCGGCTTTTCGGCCCTGCACATGGTCGTGCCGGTGCTGCCGGTGATCGCGACCGTGTTCGACCGCAGCGCCACCGAGGCGCAACTTGTCCTGACGCTGTACTTCGTCGGGATTGCCGCCGGCCAGCTCGTTTACGGCCCGGTCTCCGACCGCTTCGGACGGCGGCCGGTGCTGCTCGCCGGGCTCGCGCTGTTTCTCGCCGGTACGTTGCTGTGCGGCGCGGCGTGGTCGCTGCCGGTGCTGATCGGCGGCCGGGTGCTGCAGGCGCTCGGCGGCTGCGCCGGGCTGGTGCTCGGCCGGGCGATCATCCGCGACGTCCACGACCGCGACGCGTCGGCCCGGGCGATCGCCCTCGTCATGATGGCGATGACGCTGGCCCCGGCGCTGTGCCCGGCGATCGGCGCCTATCTGACCGAATGGTTCGGCTGGCGCGCGATCTTCGTGCTGCTCGGCGGGCTCGGCGCCGCGGCGCTGGCGCTGAGCGCGGCGAAGCTCACCGAGACGCATCCGGGCGGGGTGCCGCTCGACCTGTCGGGCATCGCCGTGTCGCATCTGACCCTGGCGCGCTCCGGCGTGTTCCTGCTCTTCGCGCTGTCGAGCGCGTGCTCCAGCGCCTCGTGGTTCGTCTTTATCGCCAGCGCGCCGTACCTGCTGTCGGCCGGGCTGCACGAGCCGCCGAGCACCTACGGCGCGATGATCCTGGTGCCGATGGCGGCCTATATGCTCGGCAACGGCGCCGCGGCCCGGCTTGGGCGGCGGGTGCGCTCGACGGCGCTGTTCGTCGCCGGGCTGACGATTTCGCTCGGCTCGGGCGCGGTGATGGCGGTGTGGTGCGGGGCGGCGCCGAGCGTCTGGTCGCTGTTCGTGCCGATGGCGCTGAGCTCGATCGGCAACGGGCTCAGCCAGCCCGCCGCGATGGCCGCCGGGCTCAGCGTCCATCCGCGCATCGCCGGCACCGCCTCCGGCGTCATGGGGTTTCTGCAAATGGCGGTCTCGGCGATCGGCACGCTCGCCCTCGCCTTTTTCCCGCGCGACAGCGCGATGGCCACGGTCGCCGTCGTGGCGGCGGCACAGCTCGTCTCGCTGATCTGCGGGGTCTCGGCGCTGCGCCGCCCGGCCGGATCGCTTCAGGTCGTCGCCAAACCGGCGGGAGATTGATTAGAGTTCGCCGGAACGACGATGCCGGGGAGGGCGCGATGATCGACGAAACCCATGACGCGAAGCGCACGAGCTGGGTCGCCTCGGCGAACGGGCACGGCGAGTTCCCGCTGCAGAACCTGCCGCTCGGCGTGTTCAGCCCGCCCGGCGTCACCGCGCCCAACGCGCGCGCCCGCGGCGGCATCGCGATCGGCGACATGATCTTCGACATCGCCGGCGCGCATTCGGCCGGGCTCTTTGCCGGCGAGGCGGCTGCCGCGGCGGAGGCCGCCTCCGGTGCGACGCTCAACCCGCTGATGGCGCTCGCGCCGTCCTACCGCCGGGCGCTGCGCCGCCGCGTCTTCGACCTGCTCGCGGCTAACGGGGCCGATGCCGAAAAGGCCAAGCCGTTCGTCCACAACGCGGCTTCCTGCACCGTGCACCTCCCGGCCGCGATCGGCAATTTCACGGATTTCTTCGCCGGCATCCACCACGCGACCAATGGCGGGCGCCGGCGCGATCCCAACAACCCGCTGAGCCCGAACTACAAATACGTGCCGGTCGCCTATCACAGCCGCGCCTCCTCGGTGCGCCCGTCCGGCGTGCCGGTCCGGCGGCCGAACGGCCAGCGCAAGCTCCCCGAGGAGAACGCACCGAGCTACGGCCCGTGCCGCAAGCTCGATTACGAGCTCGAGTTGGCGATCTGGGTCGGACCGGGCAACCCGCAGGGCGAGACAATCCCGGTCGGCAAGGCCGGCGAGCATGTCGTCGGGCTCGGCCTCGTCAACGACTGGTCGGCGCGCGACATCCAGCAATGGGAATCGGCGCCGCTCGGGCCGTTTCTCGGCAAGAGCTTCGGCTCCACCGTGTCGCCGTGGATCGTCACCGCCGAGGCGCTGGAGCCATTTCGCGTCGCCCAGCCGCCGCGCCCGTCGGGCGACCCGGCGCCGCTGCCGCATCTGCTCGACGATGCGGACCAGAAAAGCGGCGCTTACGACATCGCGCTCGAGGCCTTCATCCTGACCGCCGCGATGCGGGAGAAGGGCCAGGCGCCACATCGCGTCTCGCACAGCAACACGACCGACCTCTACTGGACCCTGGCGCAGCTCGTCGCCCATCACACCAGCGGCGGCTGCAACCTGGTGCCCGGCGATCTGTTCGGCACCGGCACGATCTCCGGCCCGACGCCGGAAGGCTGGGGCAGCCTCAGCGAGCAGAGCCAGGACGGCAGCCGCACGCTGACCCTGTCCTCCGGCGAGACCCGAACCTTCCTCGAAGACGGCGACGAAGCCATCTTCCGCGCCCACTGCCGGCGCGACGGGTTTGTCTCGATCGGGTTCGGCGAGTGCCGGGGGCGGGTCGTCGGCTAGCCTTGACAACGAAGGAGTGGTGCAATAGTTGCACTATAAAATCCGATGCCGACGCTGCACCGCTTCGGCGCCGTGAAGTTGCAAATGTATCCGGACGATCATCGCCCGCCGCATTTTCACGTGACGGCCCCAGATTTCCAGGTGCTGGTGCGGATATCGGATCTGCGGGTGATCGGAGGCGAGGCGCGGCCCGCCCAAATTGCCGAGGCGTTAGCCTGGGCGCGGGCCAATCGCGAGGGCCTCGCTCTGAAATGGGCCGAGTTGAACGAGAGAGACTAGGATGCCGAGGAAGGTTTTGCCACGCATCGCGGCGGTATCGCCCGCCGCCAGGCCGATAACCTTGCGCGTCAGGTGGGATACCGGCGATGAGAGCGTCGTTGACGTGTCGGGGATGATCGAACGATTTAAGGTCTACGCGCCGCTGCGCCAGTCGGAGGAGTTGTTCGCGCGGGTGCAGGTCGGAGAATACGGGACCGATATCGTGTGGACTGATGAGATCGACATGTCGGCCGATACGCTGTGGCGCCTGGCCCAGGAGCAGACGGGTGAAACGATGACGCCCGACGAGTTCCGGCATTGGCGCGAGCGCAGGGCCTACACGCTCGATGGAGCGGCGAAGGCGCTTGGCCTCAGCCGACGCACGGTCGCGTATTACGAGCACGGTGACCGCGCGATCCCGCGCGTCGTCGCTTTGGCGACCCGCGCCCTGGATATGGGGTGATTCATGCCCGACGCGCTCGGCTGGCGGATGAAATTCGGCGTCATCGCGCCGTCGACGAACACGGTCGTGCAGCCCGAGTTCGACGACATGCGCCCGACCGGCGTCACCAACCATTTCTCGCGCATCCACATCCCCAACGCCCCGCTGCGCGGCGACGACGATTTCACCCGGCTGATCGAGACCGTGCGGCGCGAGATGATGGCGGCGATCGATCGGGTCATGACCTGTGAGCCCGATCATCTGATCATGGGGATGTCGTCCGAGACCTTCTGGGACGGGCTCGACGGCAGCGAGCGGCTGAAAGAGCGCGTCGAGGCGCGCGCCGGGGTCAAGGTCACGATGGGGTCGGACGCGGCACGCCAGGCGCTCGCCGCCTATGGCGCGGTCCGCCGCATCGGGGTGGTCACGCCTTATATGCCGGTCGCCGACGAGCAGGTGCGGCGGTTCTTCACCGATTGCGGGTTCGAGGTCGTCGCGCTCGACGGGCTCAAATGCGCGAGCCCGGTGCTGATCGCGCATGTCTCGGAGGCGGAGCTGCGCGACGCGATCCGCCGCGTCGACGGCGAGGGGGTCGAGGCCGTCGTCCAGGTCGGCACCAACTTGGCAATGGCGCGCCTCGCCGGCTTCGCCGAGTTCTGGCTCGGCAAGCCGGTCGTCGCCATCAATACCGCGACCTATTGGTGGGCGCTGCGCCGCAACCGCATCGCCGACCGCCGCGACGGCTACGGGGCGCTATTGCGCGACCACTAGGCACCGGCGGGTCACGCTCGGCGGCGGCGATGGCGGGGCGCCGCCCGCCGTCCGGTTTTGCGGGAGGCGGCCCAAACCAGCAGCTTGAACACGCCGAAGGCAACCAGCACGGTCGCGATGCCGAGGACGGCAAAAAGCGTGGCGAGACCGCCGGTTACGGCAACATCCGGGTAGGCCCGCGAAAAGGCGACCCCGTAAGCGACCGCGAGCAAGATCGAAAATACGGTTAGCGCGATTTTGGACATATCGGCTACTTGTCCGGCCCGGCGGCCGCCGGATGCACGATCTCGCTCACAAGGTGCTGAACCCCGTTTTCGATCGGTTCGACCCAATCGGACGCGGTAAGGGCAATCTGCAGGATTTTCAGGCGGAGCGTATCGATCCGCGCGCGGTCGGTCACGTCGTCGCGCTTGACCTGTTCGCGAAACGCGGAAAGGACCTCGCCAAAGGCCCGCGGATCCACCTTGCTGAGATCGACGAAAAGGTATGGCGGCGGAACCGCGTTCAGCCGGCTCGCCGGGGTCGCATAGGTGAAAATGTAAGGGCCCCGCGACAGATCGGTGCGGCACAGCGCCTTCATGGTATCCGGAGGAAGGCCGCACAAATGGTCCAGAATCGCGCGAGCCATACGGAAATCGTAATATGACGTTCCGAAATGGTCCGCCAAAACGGTAAAATTTGCCGGCTTTGCCCTCAGCTCTTTCACAAATTGCGGCTGCTGTTCTTCTTGTATTGGAATGTAGAAAATATTCAAACGATTGAGATCGGCCGCCGCCTCCTTGATTCCGGGAATAGATTTGATCACTTCGACAAGAAATTTCGTATTCCTCTCGGATGGAGTGGTCAATATTGCGTAGGAATATAATCCGTATCCAATGGCTTCGTTACCGATCGCGGGCAGCACGTCGTATCCGGTTTCCAATATAGCTGCCGATCTGGGGGCGGTGGGTGTCGGCGGAGAGGTTGGCGCGGCCGGCACCGCGACGGCAGGCGTCGGCGTGCCCCGGGGCACAGCCTGCGAGGGCGATGGCGGTGGTCGTGACCGTGTCGCCGGCGGCGTGGATGGCCGCGTCCCGGCATGCGAGCGAACAGTAGGCGCCGCCGGCGCAGCCGGTGCTTGGTACGATCTATACTCGTGGCGGTAATAATAATGGCCGCGAGAAAGGCATCTCCCGTCGTATTCGTACTGTCCAGGCGGACAGGCGGCGTAAGCTTCAGTCATTGCCGCGAAAATCAAAACCAGAGGAAACATCCCCATCTTGGACATGTCTGGTTTCCTTTTATCTGGTCGAGCTCTCCGCTGAGATATCCTGCCGCGACCGCGTCGAGGGCGCGTGCCGCCTCATAACACTTGGCGTGTGCGGCACGCCGTTCAACCGCCGATCATGCTTACTGGCCGAGAATTCCTCTCCGCGCCCCTATTAAGGGTTCGTCAATTCGCCTCCGGTTGAATAGGCCCGATACCCGCATTACGGGACGGAGTAGCGTGACTTCACTTGCTGATTGGCGGCCGCCGCGCGTTCGGCGACAGGATTGGGCCTGGTCGAGCATACGGCCGGTCACGCTGTTGATCGCTTCGGGGATCGTGCTCGTCGCGGCGATCCTGGTGCTGACGGGGCTGGTCGCCGGGCATTTGCGCGAACAGGCGCTGGATGCTGCGCAGGTCGAGATGGGGCGCCTCGACGCCGTCGTCGCCGCCGGAGCCGAGCGCTCCTTCGCCGCCTCGGATACCGTGCTCAAGACCTTGTCGGGTCGCCTGGGGCGCGGCGAGACGCCATTTGCCGACGGCGCGATGCCGGCTGAAACCGCCGCGACCCTGGAAACGGGGCTCGGCCCGATCTCGCCGTTCTCGGCGATCGCCGCGTTCGGCCCGGACGGCAGCCTGGCCGAGGCCGCCGGGTGGTGGCCATCCGCAGCGGTGAATCTCGCCGATCGCGACTTCTTCGCCCGGCTGCGGGCGCAGCCCCTGCTCGACACCGCGATCGGCGGCGGGCTCGTCGACAGCCGCAACGGCGCCACGCTGATCCCGTTCGCGCGCCGGGTGCGCGGCGAGACCGGCGATACGCTGGGCTATCTGGTCGGGCTGATGCCGCGGAGCGATCTCGAGAGCTTTCTGCGCGCCGTCCCGCTCGGCCCCGGCAGCGCCATCGCGCTGACCCGCCAGGACGGGCTCATGCTGGCGAGCTATCCGGCGGAGGCGAGCTTGGCCGCCGAGCTGGAGGCGGTGCGCCCCCTGCCGGGCTATCCGCTCAACATCGCGATTACCCGCAATGGCGGCGCCGCGCTGGGCGAATGGTCGCGCCAGGCGGCGCTGCTCGGCGCGCTGGCGCTGTTGGGCGCGATCGGGGTCGCCGTGATGGTGGCGATGATCGCGCGGCAATTCCGCATTCACGCGGCGCTGGCCGAAGTCAGGGCGGAGAAGATCGAAGTCGAGCGCGCGCGCCTCGTCACCGAGGCGGAACTGCTTAAAAAGGAGCGGCTTTCGGTACTTGGCCAGCTTACCGCGACGGTGGCGCACGAGCTCCGCAACCCGCTGAGCGCGATCCGCAATACCCTCTTCAGCGTCAAGGAGATGGCGAGCGGCGCCGGGCTCAAGCTCGACCGCCCGATCAGCCGCATGGAGCGCAGCATCGAGCGGTGCAACCGGATTATCGCCGACCTGCTCGAATATGCGCGGCAGCGCGAGCTGCGCCGCGCCTCGGTCGATTTCGACACCTGGCTCAAGGAAGTCCTGGCCGAACAGCAGGTGCCGGCGGCGATCGCGCTGGTCGAGGATTTCGGCGCGTCGGGCCGCACGGTCGCGATCGACGGCGACCGCATCCGCCGGGTCGTGATCAACCTGATCGACAACGCCGCGCAGGCGCTTGGCGAGATGCCGCCGGATGACGGCGAGCGCCGGATCACGGTCCACACCGCCGCCGACAACGAGACCGTCGAACTCAAGGTCGAGGATACCGGCCCCGGTATCGCGCCGGAGAACCGGGCCAAGATTTTCGAGCCGCTGTTCAGCACCAAGAGCTTTGGGACTGGGCTCGGCCTCGCGACGGTCAAGCAGATCGTCGGCCAGCATGGCGGGACCATCGATGTCGACAGCACGGTCGGGCAGGGCACCTGCTTTACGATCCGCCTGCCGCGCGCGGAGGAAGCAAAGGTGGCGGCATGAAACAGCGCGTCCTCATCGTCGACGACGATATCGACCACGCCGAGAGCCTCGCCGATGTGCTCGAAATGCGCGGGCACCCGGTCGAGCTCGCGCATAGCGGGGAAGAGGCGATCGACTGCTTCCGCGATTGCGAGTTCGACCTTGTGCTGCTCGATGTGAAGCTGCCGGGCATCAACGGGGTCGAGACGTTCCTGGAGCTGAAAAAGATCCGGCCCGCGGCGCGGGTCATGATGATGACCGGGTTCAGCCTCGAGCAGCTGATCGCCCAGGCGATCGAAAACGGGGCGCTTGGCGTGCTCTACAAGCCCTTCGCGGCGACCGATTTGTTGGCGATCCTCGGTCAGGTGACCCCCCGCGGGGTCGTGCTGGTGGCCGATGACGATCCCGACTTCGTCGACAGCATAACGCCGATCCTGGCGGCCGCGGATTTCACCCTTCGCCTGGCCGCCAACGGGCGCGAGGCCGTCGCCGAGATCGACAAGCGCATGCCCGACTGCCTGATCCTCGATCTGGGGCTCGCCGTCCTCGCGGGGCCGGAGAACATGGCCCGGCTGCTTGAAGTGTGCCAGACGATCCCGACCATCCTCGTCACCGGCGGCTATTCCGACGAGGTCGCCGACAGCGTCGCCGGCTTCGGCCTGCGCGCCCACGGCCTTTTGCAAAAACCGTTCGATCCCGGCGCCTTGCTCGCGGCGGTCGGCGCCGCGGTCGTGACGGCGGACTGATTTATGATCGAGGCGAATGCCCCGCGGCGGTCGGTGCTGATCATCGACGACGACGGCGATTTCGCCGACTCCGTCGCCGAGCTGATCGAGCCGCAGGGTTACCAGGTCGTTATCGCCACCCGGGCCGACGAGGCGCTGGCGCGGGTCGACCGCCACAGTCCGGGATTTACCGACGCGCCGGTCGTCTTCGTCGATGTGCGGCTCGGGGTGACGTCGGGCGTCGATGTGCTGGCGAGGCTGCGCCAGCGGCGGCCCGACCTGATCTGCGTCGTGATGACGGCCGAGCTCGACACCCAGACCGCGATCGCCGCGCTGCGCCGCGGCGCCTACGATTATTTCGATAAATCTTGTGACCCCGGCACCCTTCTCGCGGTGCTCGACCGCTGCTTCGACCTCGTCAAGCTGCAGAAGGACCGCGAGAGCGCGCACGAAGCGCTGCGTATCGCCAAGGAAGAGGCCGAGGCGGCGAGCCGCGCCAAATCGGGCTTTCTCGCCACGGTGAGCCATGAGTTGCGCACGCCGCTCAACGCCATCATCGGGTTTTCCGAGATGATGCTGCGCGAGGTGCTCGGCGCTCTCGGCAACGACCAGTACAAGACCTATGTCGCCGACATCCATGCCAGCGGCACGCATCTGTTGCAGATCATCAACGACATCCTCGACCTGTCGAAGGCCGAATCCGGCAAGCTCGAGCTTTACGAAGACGTTTTCGACCTGCGCGACATGATCCGCGCCGTCGGCCAGCTCACCAGCGCGCGCATCTGCGAGGCCGGCCTCTCCAACGCGACGCACCTGCCCGGCGACCTGCCGCTATTGCGCGCCGACGAGCGCAAGACCAAGCAGGTGCTGCTGAACCTGATAACCAATGCGGCGAAATTCACCCCGCCCGGCGGGCATATCGAGATCGTCGGCGAATACACCGATAGCGGGCTCGCGCTGACGGTGGCCGATACCGGGATCGGCATCGCCTCCGACGATATCGGCCGCGTGCTCGAACCGTTCGTCCAGGTCGATTCGTCGCTGAGCCGCCAGCATCAGGGCACCGGGCTCGGACTGCCGCTGGTCAAGGCGATCATGGAGCTGCATGGCGGCTCGCTCGCGCTCGACAGCGAGGTCGGAGTCGGCACCCGGGTCAAGATCGTCTTCCCCCCGGAACGCGCCGTGTTCGACGCGGGCGCCCGTCATCCCCTCAACGCCGCCTGACGAACTGCCGCCAGCTCGCTGCCGGCGACGTTGATGTCTGTGGAATTATCTATAATATACAGAATAGATAATGTTCGGCGGGCGTAGCATGATCACCGTCACCGCGACCGAGTTTCAGCAGCATGTGGGCCGTTATCAAGATGAGGCCCTCACACAGCCGGTCACGATCACCCGCAACGGGCGGGAGCGGCTGGTCATGCTGTCGGCCGAGGAGTATCGCCGCCTGAAACGGCGGGACCGGGACGTAATCCGCGTGGAGGATTTGACCGCGGAAGAGGTGGAGCAGATCGCCCGAGGACGAATGGACCCCCGCCACGACCATCTCAATGCGGAACTGACGTAGCTCGTGTGCCGCTTCCCACACCTGAGCTGGGTCTGCTGATATCCTACGCCTATCTCTGGCATTCCGAGGCGGAAGCGGGCCAGGAAGAAGGGCTCAAACACCGCCCCTGTGCCGTCGTGTTGGCATCCGAGAATGCTAACGGCCAGTTCGTCGTGGCAGTTGTTCCGGTAACACACAGCATCCCGCAGCGGCCTGAGGAGGCCGTGGAAATCCCCCCGGCGGTCAAGCGCCGGCTCGGGCTCGACGATGCCCGATCATGGATCGTGGTGAGCGAAATAAACCGCTTCGCTTGGCCGGGACCCGACCTGCGCCCGGTCTCGACCGCGGAGCCTGACCGCTTCTCCCATGGCTTCTTGCCGCCCGGGCTGTTCGAGCAGGTGATCGAGCGCTTCAAGGCCACTGTCATGGCCCGCCGACTCCGCGGCGTGCGGAGGAGCGAATAGACGTAACGAACTGCCGCCAGCTCGGATAGCCCCCGAGCGGCGAGGCGGCGACGACGGCGCGCATGATCGCGCGGGCGAGGCAGTCGGCGGCGATGCTGCCGAGGCGCGCCAGGCGGAACGCGTCGATGCAATCGCCGCTGCCGGTCGACATCGCGAACACCGTGTCGCCGTCGAACGGCGTATGCGCCGGGCGGATCGCCCGCGCCAGCCCGTCCTGCGCCATCACCGCCAGCCGGCGACACGAATTCTTGTCGAGCGGCAGGTCGGTGGCGACCAGGGCGATCGTCGTGTTGGTCATCGCCGCCCAGGGGCCGCAGGCGGAGAAATCTTCCGGGTCGAGCGCCGTCTTCGGCGCGGCGGGCTGGCGCGGAATCTCGCCGGGAAGCGCATATTCCGCCGCCCAGAACCGGCCGCAATCGGGCCGCATCACGCTGCCGGCGCTGTTGACGACGACGATCGCGCCGACCGTGCCGCCGCCGTCGATTTGCAGCGAGGCGCTGCCGAGCCCGCCCTTGAGGATGCCGGCCTTGGCCCCAAGCCCGGCGCCCCGGTTGCCGAGCCCGAAATCCCTGCCCGCGCGTTCGGCGGCAAGCCGCCCGAGGCGGCGGTGCGGCGGCGCGCCGGTCCAGTGGCGGCGCCCCGGGAAAGCGAGGTCGAAGACGATCGCGGCCGGGACGATCGGCACGCGCACGTCGCGCACCGCGAAGCCGCGTCCGGCCGCGGCGAGGTGGTCCATCACCCCGCCCGCCGCGTCGAGCCCATAGGCCGAGCCGCCCGACAGCACCACCGCGTCGACCCGCTCGACCAGCGTGCCGGGCCCGAGCAGCTCGGTCTCCCGGCTCCCCGGCGCGCCGCCGCGCACATCGACCGCGGCCACCGCGGGCGCTTCGGCCAGCACCACGGTCGTGCCTGTGATGCCGCGCCGATGCTCGGCCTGGCCGACCAGGATGCCGGCGACGTCGGTGATCAGGTTGCGCGGACCGGGTGCGGCCATCGCCTCTCGCCTTTCTGCAGCGCCCGCCGCGCTATAGCATGCCGCCGGCTAGAGGGAGCACAGCGATGCCGACCACCGTGATCCGCAACGCCGCCTGGGTCGCCGCCTGGGACGCCGCGCGGCACAGCCACACCTACCGCCGCAACGTCGATGTCGCCTTTGCCGGCGACCGCATTACCCATATCGGACCGGGTTATGCGGGCGCGGCCGAGCGGGTCATCGACGGCGCCGGACTGTTCGTGATCCCCGGCCTCATCGATATCCACTCGCACCCTCACCACGAGCCGCTCTATCGCGGGGTGCGCGAGGAGCACGGCCTCCCCGGCATGCACATGACCGGGCTGTACGAGCGCGGCCAGGCCTTCCAGGCGCCGGACGACGCGGCCCGCTCCGACAGTGCCGAGTTCGCCTTCTGCGAGCTCTTGACCTGCGGCGTCACCTCGCTGGTCGACATCTCGGCGCCGTGGGACGGCTGGGTCGAGCTTTTCGCCAAGAGCGGGATGCGCGGCTTTCTCGCCCCCGGCTATGCCTCGGCGCGCTGGTTTCTCGAAGACGACCATGAGCTTCGCTACAACTGGGACGAGGCGCGCGGCCGGGCCGGGTTCGAGACCGCGATCAAGTTCATCGACGCGGCGCAGGCGCATAATTGCGGGCGGCTTTCCGGCGTCGTCTCGCCGATGCAGATCGACACCTGCACCGAGGACCTGCTGCGCGACAGCGCCGCGCTGGCGAAGGAGCGGCGGCTGCCGCTGACCGTGCACGTGTCGCAAAGCGTCAGCGAGGTGCGCGAGATGATCCGGCGCCACGGCCGCACCCCGGTACAGTGGGCGCACGATCTCGGCCTGCTCGGCCCCGGCGCGATCCTCGGCCACGCCCTCTTCCTCGACACCAATTCGTGGGTGCGGCATTGGACCAAGACCGATCTCGCGATCCTCGGCGAGAGCGGTTGCGCGGTCGCGCATTGCCCGACGCCGTTCGCCCGCTACGGCCAGACGATGGAGAATTTCGGCGACTATTTGCGCGCGGGCGTGGTCATGGGGCTCGGCACCGATTGCAGCCCGCACAACCTCGTCGAGGAGATGCGCAAGGCGGCGGTGTTGTCCCGCATCGCCGCGCGCGACATCGCGACGGTCTCGACCGCCGACCTCTTCCACGCGGCGACGGTCGGCGGGGCGACGGCGCTGATGCGCGACGATATCGGCCGCCTCGCGCCGGGGATGAAGGCCGATTTGGTGCTGATCGACCTGTCCTGCCCGCAGATGCAGCCCGCCCGCGATCCGCTCCGCGCCTTTGTCTACCACGCCGCCGACCGCGCGGTGCGGGACGTGTTCGTCGACGGCCGGCAGGTCGTCGCGGACCGCAAGGTGCTGACGCTCGACCAGGCGGGCGCCGGCTCGCGGCTTCGCGCGGCGCAGGAGCGGATGGAGGCGGCGGCGCCGGGCCGCGACTATCTCGGCCGCCGGCATGACGAGATCGTGCCGCTCAGCCTTCCGGCCGGGGATTGAGCGCGGCCATGGCCGGCGCGCCCCGGTTCTGGCGGGACGACAAAGCGTTCGGTGTCGAATGAACGACGATGTGAGCCGGCGGGCGCTGACCAAGGTCGCCTGGCGCTTTCTGCCGATCCTGACGGTCGCCTATCTCCTCAACTATCTCGACCGCACCAGCGTCGGGTTCGCGGCGCTGACGATGAACCGCGATATCGGGCTGAGCGCCTATCAGTTTGGCTGGGGCGCCGGCCTCCTGTTCGCCAGCTATGCCGTATTCGAGATCCCCAGCAATTTGATCCTCTACCGTTTTGGCGCGCGCCGCTGGATCGCGCGGATCATGATCACCTGGGGCCTGGTCGCGGCGGCGAACGCCTTTGTCGTCGGGCCGACGAGCTTTTACGTCGTGCGGCTGCTGCTCGGCGCCGCCGAGGCCGGGTTCTTCCCCGGCGTCACCTTCTTTCTCGCGGCCTGGTTTCCGGCCGAGTACCGCGGCCGGGTGCTCGCCTGGTTTCTCGTCGGCATCCCGGTCTCGTCGCTGGTCGGCGGGCCGATCTCCGGCCTCCTGCTGCAGATGCACGGATTTTGGGGCCTCGCCGGCTGGCAGTGGATGTTCATCGTCGAGGGGTTGCCGGCCTGCATCGTCGGGCTCTTGATCCTCAAAATCCTCGCCGACCGGCCGGAAGAAGCCGAATGGCTGAGCCCGGAGGAGCGCGCGGCGGTGACGGCCTCGCTCGCCGAGGAGCCGCGCGACCGCGAGCGTCATTCGCTCGTGTCCGCGATAATGGATGTCCGGGTGCTGGTGCTGACCGTGATCCAGTTCAGCTACACCCTCGGCTCGTATGGGGTCGGCATCTGGCTGCCGCAAATCCTGAAGACGCATGGGCTGAGCAATCTCGCGGTCGGGTTCTGGTCGGCGGTGCCGTATCTCTTCGCCGCCGCGGCGATGCTGGCCTGGGCCGCCTATGTCGACAAGGCCGGGCGGCGCATCCTCAACCTGACGCTCGGCTTCCTGCTCGGAACCGCCGGGCTCGTCGTCTCGGTGGTGTGGACCGACCTGTCCCCGGCGCTGATCGGGCTGACCGTCGCGCTTGTGGGGATCACCTCGGCGCGGGCGATTTTCTGGACCGTGCCGACCAGCTTCCTGACCGGCGAGGGAGCGGCGGGCGGGCTCGCCTTTATCACGATGATCGGGTCGCTCGGCGGGTTCGCCGGCCCGTTCCTGATCGGCTGGATCAAGCAGTCGACGGGATCGTTCCTGCTCGGGCTCGTCGCGATGGCGGCGATCCTGGCGCTGACGACGGCGCTGTCGGCGTCGCTGCGCCTGATCGTGCGGAGGGATTAGCGCGATGTACGATGTCGTCTACCTGGTGCTGAGCGGCACGACCACGGCGGCGCGCTGCCCGGAAATCCTTCGCGGGCTGGTCGGGCTCGGCTTCGAGACCGTCATCGCCCTGCCGACCCCGAACGCCTCGCGGGTGCTGGCGCCGCGCGAACTCGCCGACGTGCCCGGCGCGCAGGTCGTCCAATCCTATTTCGATTTGGCGATCCGCCCGCGCCCGCCCCATGGGGTGGTGCTGTTCGCGCCCTGCAGCTTCAACTCGCTCAACAAGCTCGCCCACGGCATCGCCGACAGTCTCGCGCTGTCGCTGGTGGCCGAGGCGATCGGGCGTAAGACGCCGGTGATCGTCGGCCCGTCGCTGAACCAGCCGCTCCTCGACCACCCGCAGGCCCAGGCGTCGCTTAAAACGCTGCCCGGCTGGGGGGTGACGATCGTGCCGCCGGCCGATGCGGGCGATGGCCCGCGCCTCGCCCCGACCGATCTGCTGCTCGGCGCGGTCCGCCCCTACGCGCGTCCTCGCTGACGGGCGTTGCCCGCTCGATCGGGGGACCGTGCGGCTTGGTGTCGACGGGCGGCGCGGAGATCGGGCGCAAGCGCGCGCGGGTGAGTTTTTCGATGTCGCGCAGGTAGGGGCGCTCGTCCTCGCCGCAAAAGGCGATGGCGATGCCGCCGGCGCCGGCCCGGGCGGTGCGGCCGATGCGGTGGACATAGTCCTCGGGCACGTTGGGCAGGTCGAAATTGATCACATGCGAGACGCTGTCGATGTCGATCCCGCGGGCGGCGATATCGGTGGCGACGAGCACGCGCGCGCGGCCTTCGCGAAAGCCGGCGAGGGCCCGCTCGCGCTGCGGCTGCGACTTGTTGCCGTGGATGGCGTCGGAGGGGATGCCGGCCCCGTGCAGATGCCGCACGACCCGGTCGGCGCCGTGCTTGGTCCGCGTGAACACCAGCACGCGGGCCAAAGCCGGGTCGCGCAGCAGCGTCGCGAGCAGGTCGCGCTTGCGTTCGGCCGGGACGAATACGACCCCCTGGTCGATGCGCTCGACCGGGGTGGCGGCCGGGGTGACGGCTACCTTGACCGCGTCCGTCAGATAGGTTTCGGCGAGGGCGGCGATCGGCTTTGGCATCGTCGCCGAAAAGAGCATCGTCTGCCGCCGGGCCGGCAGCAGCTTGACGATGCGTTTGAGGGCATGGATGAAGCCCAGGTCGAGCATGCGGTCGGCCTCGTCGAGCACGAGAACCTGGACGCTGCCCAGGCTCAGCGAGCGGCTGTCGATCAGGTCGAGCAGGCGGCCCGGGGTGGCGACGAGGATGTCGACGCCGCGCGACAGCTTTTGCCGTTGCGCGCCGATCGAGACGCCGCCGAACACCACCGCCGTCGACAGCGGCATTCCGGCGCCGTAGGCGCGAAAGCTGTCGGCGATCTGGCTCGCCAGCTCACGGGTCGGGCTGAGCACGAGGGCGCGGCAGGTATTCGCCGCCGGCCGCTGCCGCACCGCGGAAAGGCGTTGAAGGATCGGCAGGGCGAACGCGGCGGTCTTGCCCGTCCCGGTCTGGGCGATGCCGCAGAGGTCGCGGCCGCTCAGGGCGACGGGGATGGCCTGGGTCTGGATCGGGGTCGGGGCGGTATAGCCCTCGGCGGACAGGGCGCCGAGGATCGCCGGGGCGAGCCCGAGTTCGGAGAAATTGACTAAAATGGGTACAGCCTTTCAAAGCGGGCGCGCATCGAGGCGCGCCGGTTTCGGGTCTAAGACGACCCGCGCGATCAGGGCTGTCCGGATAAGCAGAGGATAAAGGCAGGGCCAGTTTCCGCCGTTTCGGGCGGGACGCTCACGCAGGCCAGACCACGTGCTAACGCAAGAGCACGTACACTGCGCCCCCGATATGCGGATTGCTGTCGCCGCGATCAAGCCCCCGCGTCGAAACGGCGCGGTTGAGCGCTCAGACCCGCCCCACGATCTCCCTGATCTCGGCCAGCACCCCGCCGCTGCCGAAGGCGCGCACGAGCCCGAACAGCGCCTCGCCGCGGGCGCCGAGGCGGGGGCGGACGAGCGCATCGAACTTGACGGCCATGTCGTCCCAGCCCATCGAATTGCCGGGGTGGCCCTTGCCGATCGGGATGTGGCGCGCGTCGCTGCGCCCATCGGCGTATTCGAGGGCGACGCGGGCCTCGGTGTAGGCGATCGCGGGGTCGGCGACGACCGTGACCTTGCCGGCGGTGGCGAGAACGGCCGGGTCCGCGCTCCACGGCTCGGCGAAATCAGCCGCCGACAGGGTCCGCCCGTGCAGGCCGAGGGCGACGCAGTACTTGATGTCGAACTTGCCTTCGAGCCCGGTCGTCGGCGCGCCGCTGCGCCGGCCGGTGACCTGGTCGGCGAGGAGCCCGATCTCGGCTTTGACCATGCGCAGCCCGGCCAGGGCGTTGGCGCCCGGCGCCATCTCGCGCGCCGCATCGACCGCCGGGTGGGTCAGGTGGCAGGCGGCATAGGGCTTGAAGCTGTTGTTGAGGATTTCCCAGCCGGTGAAGTCGCTCGGCGTGATCGCCGCGCTGCCGTCCTGGACGAAGACATTGTCGAGCCCGCCGCCCGGCTCCAGCACGCCGGTCGCGGCGGCGAGGCCGTTGGCGGCGAGCTGCGCCGCGAGCACCCCGTCCATCGCCGCCTTCCCGGCATGGAACGGCTTGGCCATCGTGCCGAACGAGGCGGTGAGGCCGCCCGCTTGCGTCGCCGCCGCGCCGAGCGCGTTGAGCGCCTTGTCCTCGTCGAGCCGGAGCAAGGCGGCCGCGGCGGCGGCGGCGCCGAGGCGGCCGAACACGCCGGTGCCGTGGAAGCCGTGCGCGGTCACCGCCTCGCCGAGCCCGCGCCCCAGCCGGCTCGCGGTCTCGAACCCGGCGACATAGGCCCGCAGCATCGCGCTCTCGTCCGCGCCAAGCTCCTCGCCGAGCGCCAGCGTCGCGGCCCAGACGGGGGCGCTGGTATGGGTCACGGCGCCGATATGGGTGTCGTCGAAATCGAGGCAATGCGCGAGCGTGCCGTTGGCGAGCGCGGCGAACGGGGCGGCCGCGGTGCCGCCGTAAAGGACCGTCGCGCCGCCGCCGCTCTTCCATCCGGCGGCGGTCTCGCGCACGATCCGGCCGGCCGGCTCGTCCCCGGCGCCAATCGCGCAGCCGAGCCAATCCGCCAGGCACAGCCGCGCCGCGTCCTCGATTTCGGCCGGCAGGTTGCGCGCCGGCGCGGCCGCGATATAGGCGGCGATGCGGGCGCCGTTGCCCGTATTTGCCCGTGCCATGATTCCTCCGCCGGTTACAGGAACGAATCGATAACTCGCCCGATTCGCGAATTTCCGGTTTCGCGAAATCCTCACCAACATATCGACAACCGCGCGAAGCGGCCTACTAGAATCTCGCTTCGTTCAGGGGAACGAATCGGCATCCGGTTCAGTGAGCTGTTCAGGCATCGGCAATGGCCGCGCGCACCTTTTTCATCGGCATAATCATCCTGGTTTCGTGGCCGGGGCCCGGAAGGTCATGAAAACCGCATCGACGATATAGTCTTGCCGCGCCTTCATTCAGCGCATCGAGTACGACAAAGGCTCCGCCGATTTTATCCGCGACCTCTACGCAAGTCCTGAGCGCGTCTGCCAATAGGTAAGCACCTAACCCCCGCTTTTGGTAATGGCTATCGACCCCGACCATCGAAAGGTAGATGGCGCCGACTGTGGGGTGGCGCGGCATTCGCTTTTGATCTTCTGGCGGCAATTGCGAGACATCGATCCCATGCGGACCGAGTGCGTAGTAGCCGAGGATCGCATTCGAGGGCGGCTCAATCGCAACGTACGTGCGGAACGTGTCACGATCCGCCTGTTGGGCCGCGATCTTCTTGAGAAAGACATCGATGCGTTCGATGCCGCACGAAAAAGCCCAACGATCGTGTTTCTTGCGATCGAGCGGCTCTATCGTCAGCCGTGCGAGCCACGGCTCGTCTATCATCGCTGGGCAGCAACTCTCGCACGCAGGCGCATCAATTCCACTAACTCTCGGTTCGGAGCGGCGTCGTCGAAAGCTCGCATAAAGGAGTCGCGATCCTCAGGACGTAATACCGTCCCTTCGATCTGGTTGATCGTCTCGCGCGCGGCCTTCGCACCGTGAGCCACCAGAAAATCCGTCGTATTCAACCCCTGAAGGGATGCCGCTCGCTCAATGAGCGCCTTGATCTCGGGCGTCACACGGCTTTCCAGGCGGGCGGTGCGCGCCCCTGTCTGCGCAACTTCCTCCAAATCCGCCATAGCGGGCTCCCGATAATCATGTACGCTGATTGCCGTACATACGGATGACGCCGCTGCCTGTCAAGGAGAGCCGGTGCGTGTTCCCGGCTAGGCCAGCGCGATATGTGCCTTGGCGAAGCGCTCGACCATCCTGCGGTTGAACTCGCGCTGCACCGGCATGTGGCCGGCGACGGTGCAGGGGATTTTGCCGGCGATCGTGACGCCGGCGGCGGTGACCGCGTCGACGCCCCACAAATCCAGGTCGCCGAGGATCATCGGCGCGAATTTCTCGTCCTGGCGCAGCTCCTGGCCGATCGCGGCCAGGGTCGTCGAGGCGCGCTCGATATCCTGGTCGGGGGCGATCGTCACCGAGACGGCGGCGTTGCCGATGCCGCGGTTGTTATTGGTGACGCTGACCACGGCGCTGAACGGGATCACGTGCAGCGCGCCGTCCGAGGCGCGCAGACGCAGCGTCCGCAGCGACAGCGCCTCGACCGTCCCGCTGAGCCCGGCCACGGTGACGCCGTCGCCGACCTGGATCGTGTTCTCGATCAGGATGAACATGCCGGTGATGATGTCGTGAACCAGCGTCTGCGCGCCGAACCCGACGGCGATCCCGACGATGCCGGCGCCGGCGAGGAGCGGCGCGATGTTGACGCCGATCTCGCTCAGCGCCGTCGCGCCGACGACGATCAGGATCGTGATCAAAAGCGTCGTCCGGAGGATCGGGAGCAGCGTACGCAACCGGGCCGAGCGCATCGGCTCGCGCTCGCCCAGCCGATGCAGGCGGCGTTCGAGCGCGGCGTTGACGCTCTCCCACACGATCACGGCCACGGCGACGGCAAGCCCGATCGTGATGAGCGCCGACAGAAGCTGCCGTCCGAGCCGGCCGGGGGCGAACCAGGCTAACGAGTCGGCGCCCCAGATCTGAAGCAGCGCGACCGCGGCGCATGCCGTGATCACCGACACCACAACGATGCGGATGACCCTGTAGTAGCGCGCCGCCCGGTTGCCGACCCAGGCGTAGCGGAGGCTGGTGCTCGGGCTATGCGGCATCGCCCGCGCGACGGCGCCCAGCGCGACGATCGTCAGGAGGCGCGCCGCGACCAGCACGGCGATCGTCCCCAGCAGGACATCGAGCGTATCGGCCCGGTCCGCGACCCCGCCGACCGCGATGAGCCAGGCGGCGACGATCGCGGCGAGCGCCAGGTAATGCCAGGTCTCGGCCAGCCAGCGCCGCCATTCGGCGAGGCGCTGCCCCTCGACGACATCGCCGCGGATGCGCTCGGCGACCGGTTGGCGGCAACGGACCGCCAGCGCCCCGAGCAGGATCGCCACGGCCAGCGCCGTCAGCCGGATCAGCGCGTCGTGCGTCCTTCGCAGGCCGAGCAGCAGCAGGATCTCGGCGGCGGCGCTGCCGAACACCGCCACGAAGACGATCCGGCGCAGCCAGGTCATGATCGTCGCCGCGCCGGCATCGGCGAGCGGCACGAGCCGCAGGCGCGCCACCTTGGGCGCCGCCAGCATGCGGCCGCCATAGACGATGCCCCGGCCGACCGCGTAGGCGTTGACGATCGCGGCCGTCACCAGCGGGGTGGAGGCTCTCCCGCCCACCGCGCCGGCGAGGATGTTGCCGAGCGCGGCGAAGACCCCGAGCGGGATCAGCCACAGCACGAGCCGCACCACGGCATAGGGCAGGCGGCGCAGCGACTCCCAGGCATTGCGGGCGTCGTCCGGTCCGGGCGCGCGGTGTTCGAGCGAGCGCGCCGGCCGGCGGAGCGCCCATCGCGTCGTGATCTCCGCCACGGCCGCGCAGAGCAGCACCACGAGGATGCGCCATGTCGCGTCCGCCACCGCGATCCGCCGGGCGGGATCGGAAGCGGTGTGGACCAGCGCGCGCCAGAACAGCGGGGCCTGGCTCAGCTCGGCGACCGTCGCCCCGGCGGCTCCGGCGATCCGCCCGGTCCAGCCGGTCACCTGTGGCAGGAGCTGTGCGCCGAGGCTGTCGGGCGCGAGCCCGATATCGCTGGGCTTGGCGTCGGCCGGCTTTGCCGCGGCCGGCGCCGAGGCCTTGGCGATGGTTTTGAGCGTCTCGACCAGGGCCGCGAGCTTTTTCGGGTCCTGCAGGATGTCGAGGGTCTGCCGGGCCTCGGCCGGGGTCGGCCGATCCTGCTGGTTCTGGGCGGAAACCGCCCCGCTCGACAGCGCCAAAACGGCTAGGATCGGGAAGAAAATGAGCTTGCGGACCATTCGCACCGCCTGAAGGCACACCCCTTTTTCGCCCGGTGCTTATGCAACCGGACGGTGCCGAGCTTTGACGGCTAACGTTATCGCAGCATGACTGATCCCCTCCCGGCGGTCGAGACCGACATCCCGGCCCGGCTCGACCGTCTTCCGTGGACGCGCTTTCACACGCTGATCATCGCCGCGCTCGGCATCACCTGGATTCTCGACGGGCTCGAGGTCACGGTCGCCGGCTCGATCGCCGGTGCGTTGCAGGCGAGCCCGCTTTTGCACTTTTCCGCCGGCGAGGTCGGGTTGCTCGGCAGCGCCTATCTCGCGGGGGCGGTGCTGGGCGCGCTGTTCTTCGGCTATCTGACCGACCGGCTCGGCCGGCGCAAGCTGTTCATGGTGACGCTCGGCGTCTATCTCGTCGCGACCGCGCTGACCGCCGCGTCGTGGGATTTGTGGAGCTTTCTGGCCTTCCGCTTCTTCACCGGCGCCGGGATCGGCGGGGAATACGCGGCGATCAACTCGGCGATCCAGGAATTCGTGCCGGCGCGCTATCGCGGGCGGGTCGATCTCGGCGTCAACGGCAGCTTCTGGGTCGGCGCCGCGCTCGGCGCGCTCGGCGCGGTGGTGTTCCTGCAGCCTGGAGTGCTGCCGGCCGATCTCGGGTGGCGCGCCGCGTTCGGGATCGGCGCGGTGCTCGGGCTCGGCATCATCGCGCTGCGGCGCTTCGTGCCGGAAAGCCCGCGCTGGCTGATGATCCACGACCGTCTCGACGAGGCGAAAGCGGTCATGGCCGAGATCGAGCGCCGTGCCGGGACGGCGCCCAGTCTGGCGGTTCCGGCCGGCGGGCTGCGGCTGGTGCCGGTCTCGCATGTGTCGGCGGTGCGGATGATCGGCGCGATCCTGCGCGACTATCCGCGCCGCGTCGTGCTCGGCCTCTCGCTGATGGCGGCGCAGGCCTTCTTCTACAACGCGATCTTCTTCTCCTACGCGCTGGTGCTGAAGCGGTTCTACGACGTCCCGGCCGAGTCGATCGGCTGGTACGTGCTGCCCTTCGCGGCCGGGAATTTCCTCGGGCCGCTGGTGCTCGGGCCGCTGTTCGACACGGTCGGGCGGCGCACGATGATCGCGCTGACCTATGCGCTGTCCGGGGTGCTGCTGGCGGGGGTCGGCGAGCTGTTCCGGCTCGACCTGGTCGACGCGGCGATGCTGACCCTGTGCTGGTCGGCGATCTTCTTTGTCGCCTCGGCCGCCGCGAGCGCCGCCTACCTGACCGTCGGCGAGAGCTTCCCCCTGGAGGCGCGGGCGCTCGCGATCGCCTTTTTCTACGCGGTCGGGACGGCGTGCGGCGGGATCGCCTCGCCGGCGCTGTTCGGGGCGCTCGTCGCATCGGGCGAGCGCGGCGCGGTGTTTCTCGGCTACCTGTTCGGCGCGGTGCTGATGGTCGCGGCCGCGGCGGTGGCATGGTGTCTCGGCCTCAACGCCGAGCGGCAGCCGCTCGAAAGCGTCGCGCGCCCGCTTTCCGCCGCCGCCGACTGACATGGCATAATGCGGCGATGAGCATCCCCGCCGAACGCTGGCTGCGCGCGACCCCGGCCGGGCTTTTTTGCGAGCCGGGCGGGTTCCATATCGACCCGACGCGCGCCGTCGACCGCGCCGTGATCACGCACGGCCATTCCGACCATGCCCGCTCGGGCCATGCCGCGGTGCTCGCCACGGCGGGCACCCTCGCGATCATGCGCCAGCGTTACGGCGACGCGGCGGGCATGCAGGCGGCGGATTACGGCGAGCGGATCGCGGTCGGCGGCGTCGCCGTGACGCTGGCGCCGGCCGGCCATGTGCTCGGCAGCGCGCAGGTGGTGCTCGAATATGGCGGGCAGCGCGTCGTCGTCTCGGGCGACTACAAGCGGCGGCGCGACCCGACCTGCGCGCCGTTCGAGCCGCAACCCTGCGATGTGTTCGTGACCGAGGCGACGTTCGGCCTCCCGGTCTTCCGCCACCCGCCCGACAGCGGCGAGATCGGCCGCCTTTTGCATTCGGTGCGGCTCTATCCCGAGCGCTGCCACGTCGTCGGCGTCTATGCGCTTGGCAAGTGCCAGCGAGTGCTGGCGCTGCTGCGCGAGGCGGGGTGGGACGCGCCGATCTATCTGCACGGGGCGCTGGCGGCGCTGACCGAGCTTTACGAGAGCCTCGGCGTCGCGCTCGGGCCGGTGCTGCCGGTGGCCGGCGTCGAGCGCGATGCGCTGAAGGGGCAGATCGTGCTGGCGCCGCCCTCGGCGGGTGCCGACCGCTGGTCGCGGCGGCTGCCCGACCCCGTTGTCGGGATGGCCTCGGGATGGATGCGGGTCAAGCAGCGGGCCAAGGCGCGCGGGATCGAGCTGCCGCTGGTGATCTCCGACCACGCCGATTGGGACGAGCTGACCGGGACCATCACCGGTCTCGGCGCCGGCGAAATCTGGGTGACGCACGGCAACGAGGAGGCGCTCGTCTACTACGCGACCCAAGCGGGTCTCAAGGCGCGGCCGCTGGCGCTGGTCGGCTATGATGACGAGGAGTGAGCGATGCGCCCGGCGACGGCCCTGACCTTGCCCGGCGAAGCACGCCAGATCGCCGCCGCCGAGGCGATGTTGCAGGCGATCGAGACCCAGAACGCGATGGCATAGCTGCCGGTCAGATCGTGGATGACGCCCGCTGCCCACGGCCCGGCGGCGCCGCCGAGGATCGCCGACAGCATCACCGTGCCGAAGATCGCGCCGTAATGCCGCCCGGCGAAGATCTCGGCCGGGATCGGGCCCATCACCGAGGTCAGCGCATAGCCGAGCGTCCCCTGCGCGACCACCATCAGCCACAACAGCGCGGCGGTCGGGTGCCCGGCGAGCAGGATCAGCGCGAGCGAGCACAGCACAAAACCGCCATTGCCGATCGCCCAGACCCACTCGCGGCCGATCCGGTCGGACAGGTGGCCGAGCGCGATCTGGCCGGGCACCGAGACAAGGCCGACGAGGCCCAGCGCCCAGGCGGCGGTGTCCGGCGGGAAGCCGATCTCGATCAGGTATTTGGTCTGGTGCACCTGGACCGCGTACCAGGCGAAGAGGGCGCCGAAATAGCCGACCGCGATCCACCAGAAACGGGCCGTGCGCAACGCCCGGCGGAGGGTCCAGTCGATCGCGGCCCATTCGGGATCGACGATGTTGTTCGGCGCCGGCGCGGCGGCCGTCGAGCGCGCGCCGTCCGGCTCCAGCCCCATATCCTCCGGACGGTGCCGCAGCAGCAGGTTCAGCGGGCCGAGCAGGGCCAGCACCAGGATGCCGAGCATCCAGCATCCGCTGCGCCAGCCGCCATGCTCGATCGTCGATTGGAGCCAGGGAAGGATCGTGATCGAGCCGAGGCCGACGCCGGAAAAGGCGATGCTGATCGCCAGCCCGCGCCGCCGCACGAACCAGTTCGGCAGGTAGATCGACTGGCTGGTATAGGCGAGGCAATTGACCCCGCCGCCGACCAGCGCCCCGAGCGTCAGGTAAAGCTGCCACGGCTCGTGCACCAGCGTTGCGAGGAGCAGGCCGGCGCCCATCGTCACGACGCCGATCTCGACCACGATCGTCGGGCCGCGCCGGTCCATCAGCCGGCCCATCGTCGGGGCGATCAGCGCGGACAGCAGAAACCCGAACGAGAAGGCGCCGGCCGTCACCCCCCGGTTCCACCCGAACTCGTCGAGCATCGGCGGGAACAGCAGCGAGAAGGCGGTGCGCGCGTTGACCCCGACCGCCATCGTCACGAACGAGACGCCGACCAGCACCCAGCCGTAGAAGAACGGCGGCCGCAATCGTGACGGCCGCGCCGCCGAGATGTTCTCGCTCATCGGCCCATAGTCGTGGATGGAACGCGGCGGCTCAATTACCTTGCGGGGAATGGATCGTTTCGCCGCTCTGATCGACGCGCTGCTGTTTACGCCGTCGCGCAACGGCAAGCTTCGGCTGATGGCGGAGTATTTCGCCACCGTGCCCGACCCCGAGCGCGGCTGGGCGCTGGCGGCGCTGACCGGCGAGCTGGTCTTCGCCGAGGCCAAGCCCAGCCAGGTGCGGGCGCTGGCGATGGCGCGCGTCGATCCCGAGCTCTTCGGCTGGTCCTACGATTTCGTCGGCGACCTCGCCGAGACCGTGGCGCTGATCTGGCCCGTGACGGAGACGCGGGACGAGGCGCCGGTACCGAGCCTGTCCGAGATCGTCTCGACCTTGCAGCGCGCGAGTCGGGCCGAGGTCGGGGCGCATCTTGGCGGCTGGCTCGACCGGCTCGACGCGACCGGGCGCTGGGCGCTCTTGAAGCTGGTGACCGGGGCGCTGCGCATCGGCGTCTCGGCGCGGCTCGCCAAGACCGCGCTCGCCCAATGGGCCGCGGTCGAGATCGGCGCGATCGAGGAGGTGTGGCACGGTCTCGCGCCGCCGTACCTGCCGCTCTTCGCCTGGCTCGACGGCAAGGAGCCCCGGCCCGAGATCGGCGATCTGCCCAATTTCACGCCGCTGATGCTGTCGCAGCCGCTCGAGGAAACCGACCTGGCCGGGCTCGACCCCGGCGATTATGTCGCCGAGTGGAAATGGGACGGCATCCGCGTCCAGCTCGTCGCCCGCGGCGGCGAGCGGCGGCTTTATTCCCGCTCGGGCGACGAGATCGGCCCGGCCTTCCCCGATTTGATCGCGGCGATGCCGGACGAGGCGGCGCTCGACGGCGAGCTGCTGGTGATCCGCGACGGGGAGGTCGCGCCGTTCAACGATCTGCAGCAGCGCCTCAACCGCAAGACCCCGACACCGAAAATGCTGGCCGATTTCCCGGCCTCGGTGCGGCTTTACGACATCCTTCGCCTCGGCGGCGAGGATTTGCGCGGCCTGCCCCTTGCCGAGCGGCGCTACCGGCTGGAGGCGTGGTACGGCAACGCGCCGCGCGACCGGCTCGACCTCTCGCCGCTGGTGCCGTTCGCGAGCTGGGACCAGCTCAAGGAGATGCGCGAGAACGCGCG
>DASUIE010000096.1:0-14295 GCA_036273175.1 Allostellaceae bacterium | reverse complement strand
TACCGCGACATGGTCGATAGCGGCTATCGGCTGATCACCGAGGGGCTCGGCGTCGGCCATTTGCGTCTCGTGATCGGCAGCTCGATGGGCGGGATGCACGCCTGGATGTGGGCCGAGGCCTATCCGGACCTGATGGATGGGGTGATCCCGATATCTTGCCAGCCGGTCGAGATCAGCGGCCGCAACTGGCTCGGCCGCAAGGGCCAGGCCGAGGCGATCCGCAACGACCCGGACTGGAACGGCGGCTTCTACGACAAAAACCCGCGCCACTACATCTATGCCGCGGCCGGCAATTTCGGCACCGAGAGCCCGACCCGCATCCAGGAGATGGCGCCGACCCTTGCCGCCGCCACCGCGCTCTACGAAAAGCGCCTCGCCGACGCCGCCAAGGGCGACGCCAACAACCAGCTTTGGGCGATCGAGGCGATCCAGGACTACAACCCCGAGCCCGATCTCGACAAGATCAAGGCCAAGGTCCTGCTGATCAACGACGCCGAGGATCACGCCAACCCGCCCGAGCTCGGCACCGTCGAGCGCGCGATGAAACGGGTCAAGCACGGCCGCTACGTACTGATCCCCGCCGGGCCCAACACGCACGGCCATTTCAGCCACTTCTACGCCGAGCTGTGGAAGCCGTATCTGATCGAATTCCTCGAAAGCCTCGGCTGATGCTGGCCCGCGCCCTTGCCCTGCTGCTGGCCTTCGCAGCGCCCGCGCTCGCCGCCGAGGTCAACAAGGATTGGCCCAATTATGCCGAAGGCGATTACACGATCGCCGACTATAAATTCGTCAGCGGCGAGACCCTGCCGCAACTGAAGATTCACTACATAACCCTCGGCGCCGCGAAGAAGAACGCGGCCGGGCAGATCGTCAACGGCGTGCTGCTACTGCAAGGCAATACCGGCACCGGCGCCAACTGGCTGCGTCCGACGCTGGCCGACGAGCTGTTCAAGCCCGGTCAGCCGCTCGATGCCGGCAAATATTTCATCGTCATCCCCGACCAGCTCGGCCGCGGCGGGTCGTCGAAGCCGTCGGATGGGCTCAAGGGCAAGTTCCCGCATTACCGCTACCACGACATGGTCGATGTGCTGCACCGGCTCGTCACCGACGGGCTCAAGGTCGCCCATCTGCGGCTGATCGTCGGCAGCTCGCTCGGCTGCATGCATACGTTCCTGTGGGCCGAGACCTATCCGGACCTGATGGACGGCACGGTCGGGCTGTCGTGCCAGCCTGTCGAGATCAGCGGCCGCAACTACATGATCCGGCACGGGGCGGCCGAGTCGATCCGCCACGACCCTGACTGGAACAACGGCGACTACACGAAAAACCCGACCCATTACACCTACCGCGCCGCCGGCGACGATCTCGCCGAGAGCCCCGTCCGCATCCAGGAGGAGGCGCCGACCATGGCGGCGGCGAAGGCGCTTTACGACAAGCGCCTGGCGCAAATCCAGAAGGGTGACGCCAACAACAGCCTCTACGAGCTCGAGTCGATCTACGACTACAGCCCCGAGGCCGATCTGCCAAAGATCAAGGCGCATGTCCTGCTGGTCAACAATATCGAGGATTTCGCCGACCCGCCCGACCTCGGCACCGTCGAGCGCGCGATGAGGAAGATCGCCCACGGCACCTATGTGCTGACCCCCTACGGCAAGGAGACGCACGGGCATTTCAGCCATTACTACGCGTCGATCTGGAAGCCGGCGCTGATCAAGTTCATGGCGGAATTGCCATGACCGACACGTTCCGCGCCAGCGACGGCTTGCGCCTCGCCTATTATGTCGACGACTTCACCGACCCCTGGAAGGCGGCGCCGACGCTCCTCCTCCTGCATGCGGCGATGGGCAGCGCGCGGCGCTATTTCGGCTGGGTTCCGACCTTGTCGCGGCGTTACCGCACCGTGCGCCTCGACCTGCGCGGTCACGGCGCGTCCGAGATTCCCCCGGACGGGCCGACCCTCGAGCGCCTCGTCGCCGATGTCGCCGAGTTTCTCGACCATCTCGGCTGCGGCCCGGCCCATCTTGTCGGCAATTCGGCGGGCGGGTATCTCGGCCAGCGGCTGGCGATGACCCAGCCCGCGCGGGTCAGGAGCCTTTGCCTGTTCGGATCGACCCCGGGGCTCAAGAACAGCCAGGCGCTGAGCTGGATTCCCCAGATCCAGGCCAAGGGGATGCGCGGATTCCTCGCCGAAACGATCCGAGACCGGCTGCCGGCCGACGCCGATCCGGGCCTCGTCGAATGGTTCCTCGACGAAGCGGCCAAGAACGACCCAGCCTATATCGGCCGCTTCGTGCTGTTGATGGCGGGCTACGACTGGAGCGGGGAGGTCGAGCGCATCGAGTGCCCGACGCTGGTCGTGGTCCCGGGCGCCGAGACGGTCGGGTCGCTCGCCAATTACGAGCCGTTCCGTCGGCTCCGCGATGTCGAGTTCCGCACTTATGACGGGCTGCCGCACAATATCTGCGACGCCGTCCCCGACCGTTGCGCCGCCGATGTGCTGGAATTCCTGCGGCGCCGCTTTCGGTAGCTAAAGTCCCGGCGGCCGGCGCAGATGCCATTCGGTGGCGTTCTGGTAGGCCCAGCCGATCCTGAGCGCGGTCGCCTCGTCATAGGGGTGGCAGGCGATCTGCAGCGAGATCGGCAGCCCGTCCTCGCTGAAGCCGTTCGGGATCGAGAGGGCGCACATTTCCAACAGGTTGAAAACGCGCGTGTAATGCGCGGGCGTCGTGTTCTGGTCGACCGCCTCCACCGGGATCGCGGCGGTCTGTGTCGTCGGGGTCAGGAGGGCGTCGATGCCCTCCATCGCGGCCAAGAACTCGCGTTTGACCCGGTCGCGGTCGGCCAGGGCCGATAGGTACTCGCGCGCGGTGATCGACCGGCCGAGGCGGATGCGCGGCCGCACCGCCTCGTCGATCGGCAGATTGGGGTTGTCGACCAAATCGCCGACGAGAGCGTAGCTCTCCGAGCCGATGATCCGCCCGGTCTGCAGCATCGTATCGGCGAAGCGGAAGGGCAGGGAGGGCGAGACGATCTCGGCGCCCATCTGCGCGAGCTGGTCGAGCGCGGCATCGTAGGCGGCGAGCACGTCGTCGGCGGTGCCGGCGCGCTCGGCGGCCGGCATGCGGCCGATCCTCAGTCCCCGGACACCGCGCTTCAGCACCGGCATCGGGTCCGCGGGCGCCGGCGCGGAGAGCGTGCGCGGGTCGAGCGGATCGGCGCCCTGCATGATCGTGAACAGCAGCGCGACGTCCTCGACCGTGCGGGCGATAGGGCCGGGTGTGTCGAGCGAGGGCGCGAGCGGCAGGATGCCGTAGGTCGAGACCCGCCCGATCGTCGTCTTGAGGCCGCTGAGCCCGCACCAGGAGGCGGGCAGGCGGACCGAGCCGCCGGTATCGGTGCCGATGCCCCAGGGCGCGTAGCCGGCGGAGACGGCGACGCCGGTGCCGCTCGACGAACCGCCCGGGGTGCGTGCGACATCCGGGTCCCATGGGTTCCACGGCGTTCCCATATGCTGGTTGGTGCCCCAGCCGCCCATCGCGAACTCGACCGTATGGGTCTTGCCGAGAACGATCAGCCCGGCGGCGATCAGTTTCTTCGCCAGGGTGGCGGTGACCGGCGAAATGCGGTCGCGCCAGACCGCCGAACCGCCGGTGGTGACCCGCCCTTCGAGATCCATCAGATCCTTGAGCACGATCGGCACGCCGTGCAGCGGGCCAACCGCGTGGCCGGAGCGGATCGCCTTCTCGGCAGCCTCGGCGGCGAGCCGCGCCTCGTCCTCGTAGACATCGACAAAGGCATGGAGCTTGGGCTCATGCGCGGCGATGCGGGCGAGACAGGATTCGACGATATCGACCGGGGACAAGCGCCGCGCGGCGAACTCGGCCGCAAGCTTGTGGGCCGGCAACTGGCTGGGATCGGACATGGAACACCGCGCGACGGAAGAAGGGCGGCCAGAATAGCCGCGCCCGGTTCGCCTAGATAGGGCCGCCGAGCTGCGCCAATGTCTCCGCGTCGTCGTGATGGTGATGACGCTGATGGCCGCCGGCGTGGCGCGGATGATGATGGCCGTGCCGGTGCGTATGCGGCAAAGGATGGTCGAGCGCGGCCTGGACGATGCGCGCCATATGCGTCACGCCCAGCTCGGTCGCGACCGTCATGTCTTCGTCGGTCCCGCCGCGGCTTGGATAGATAAACCCATAGGTCGGGTTCTCCCGGGCCCCCGAGCCGGCGCTCTCCCGCGCCACCTTGACGCTCGACCAGTCGTTTTCCGGCGAGGTGTCGATGACCGGCATCGCCTTGCTGATGCGGCCGCGGACCCAGTTGGCGTGATCGACGAGGATTTCGTGGCGATTGACGACCCGCGAGACGACCGCGACATGGCCGAGCCGCATCCGGCCGTGGGGCTTGAACACCAGGACCGCGCCGACCGCCGGCTCGTGTCCGCGACGGTATCGCCCCTCCGCGTGATGCCACCAGCTCCCGGCGTTGCCGGAAACGTGGATGCCGGTCACTTCGCGGACATAGGCGACGCAGTTCCCGGCGTGAAGCCCCTCGGCCTTGCGGTGACGTTGCGTGCCCGCCGCGGCCGGGAGGCTCAGCAGCGCCGCAAGCAGACAGCAGACAAGGCTAGTTACCCCCAACCGCACGAGCGGATCCGTCAGTCCGCCCGCTCGGAAGCGGAGGCAAGCTGTTCGCGCGGCTCGCCGGCCGGTTCGCGGTGCGGGGCCGACTTGAGCTCGGCCTGGCGGTGGCCGTGAGCGCTCGCCACGTGGCGGGTCGGATGGTTCGGCTTTTCGGCCGCCGCGAGATGCCGATGCGGCTTCTCGTGCGCCGCCTTCGCGGTCTGGATTTCGTGGCGCGACTTTTCGTGCGCGGCCTTGGCGGTCTGGATTTCGTGACGCGCCTTTTCGTGCGCGGCCTTCGCGGTCTGGATTTCGTGGCTCGGCTTTTCGTGCGCCGCCTTCGCGGTCTGGACCTCAGTGCGCGCCTTCTCGTGCGCGCTTTTCGCGGTCGCAATTTCGTGGCGGGACGAATGCTCCGGCGCGGGCTTGGCGGCCGCCGTTCGTTGGGGCGCCGCGCGGTGGTGGGCGGGCGGCGCCTCATCCTCGTCGTCAGCCGTTTCGTAGCTGGGCTGTTGCGTGGGCGGATGGTAGGCGGCCGTCATGACGCCGCGGTCGCCGCGCTGGTAAATAAAGCCAAAGGTCGGGTTCAGCCGTCCCCAGCTCAGCGTCGGGGCGTCGACGACGCGGACCATCGTCCAGTCGTTGCCGGGCGAAACGTCATAGATGGCCATGCCCTCGATGACCTCGCCGCGCATCCAATTGGCCTGGTCGACGAGGATCTCACGGTCGTTGAGGATGCGGCGCACGACGGCGACGTGTCCGGCCCACATGCGGCCGTGCGGTTGAAACACCAGCACCGCGCCCGGTTCCGGCTTGTGCCCGCGGGCGTAGCGTCCCTCGGCGTTGTTCCACCAGTCCCCGGCATTCCCGGAGATCTCGATTCCGGTTACGGAGCGCACATAGGTGACGCAGTTGTCACCCTCCCAGGCGGAGGCTCCGCCGGGAGAGGCGAGCATCGCGATGGCGATGCCGCAGAGTAGGCCAGTAACCCCCAATCGCACGCCGCGTCCCCCTTCCCATCCGCCGGAACTTCCCCATCCGGGGCGAATGAGCGCGTGTATCGTTAGGGACAGACTACCTATTTATTCTGCGAGGGCGACTCATTTCTGCTGTTTAGCATTGCGGCCGCGCGAAATTTGATTGCGAGAGGCTATGTGTTATTGTGGAAACACTGTGTCATTTGGGAAACACTCGACGGTACACGCCGGGCGATCCGACATCGTGGCGCATCGTCGGGCGCACCCGGTTCGACCACGGGTTCGAGTCGCGAACCTTGTCCCATTCCGGGCTCTCCGAGACCGTCGCATTGGCGAACTCGTAGAGGGTCAAGTATTTGGGCTGGCTGTCTATTGCCACGTAGCGCCGCGCGCCGAGGCAGCCTGGTACGGTCAGATAGGGCGGGATGTAGCCGGTGTTGTACCAGTCGTTGAATTCCTCCTCCATCGCCGCCGGGATGTCGATGCGGCCCATCTGCAGGAAGGGGGCCGGCCCCTGTGTCATTTCGATCGGATGGGTCTTGGTCGGGAAGATCTGGCGATAGCCGTTGATCAGGTAATTGCGCCCGATCGTTCCGCCCGAGGCGCGCACCCGCATCGCCGAGGGGCGGAACCGCACGCCGTCGAGAAAGGCGGCGCTGCGCAGCACGTCGGGGGTTTCGAGCTCGTAGAGGGCCAGGTTTTTCGGCCCGCCCTTGATCGCGACATAGCGGCCGGCGCTCAGAAAGCCGGGGATCGCCAGCAGATGGGCGATGTGTTCCTCGTCATACCAGCGGTGATATTCCTCCTCGTATTCGGGATCGATATCGGCCCACACCATCAAGAGCCCGGTTCCGCGCGTCTTGGCCATGGCATCCCCCGTGGATTTTCGTGCCGGCCATTAAACACAAAAATGCGCTAGAGTCGCGGCCATGGCGGACAGCAGGCAGTTCGTCCGGCAATGGAACCGGGAGATCGAGGAACAGCGCCGCCGGGAGGGCGAGCGTCGCGGCCCGCAGCCGTGGCGGATCGTCTCCTGGCTCGCGCTGTGGCTGCTCTGGCTGGTGGGTCTAGTGCTGCTGCTTCAGCTGTTCCGGCCGCTGCAATGGTAGAGCGCTAGTACCGAGGCGGCGGGGGCGGCGGCACCGGCGCGCCCGGCGGCGGCGCGTAGCCGGCGACTGGCGCCGGAGGCGGTCCGCCCGGCACCGAGTTGCCCTTCGACGCCATGCACTGCGCGTAATACATGTTGTACTGCTGCTGGATGCCCGCGCCGGCATAGCCGGAACCGGCCGCGGCCTGGCTCCCGCCGACGACGGCTCCCGACGCAGCGCCGATCGCCGCGCCGCGACCGCCGCCGATCGCCGCGCCAAGCCCCGCGCCGAGCGCCGTCGTCAACAGCGCGCCGCCGAGCGCATTGTTGTTGGCCTGCTGGGTCAGGGGCGCGACCATGTTCTGGGCATAGGCCTGGCAGGTCGCCTGATCGTTGGCGAACTGGTCGAACGGCTTGCCCGCGGCCGGCATCACCGGCACGGTCGGCGCCACCGCCTGCGGTGCGCAGGCCGCCACGCTCAGCACCGCGGCCATGATTCCGGCCAGCCGCCCATCGATACGCTTCATCGGTTTGTCTCCCTCGCTCCTGGAACGCGTCCCCGCAGCCCGATCTTGGCCAGCGCTTTAAGGCGCAAACATGGCCAGTTATTCGCGTCGTTTTGAATTGGCGTCCCCGGCCTCGGGTGATCTAACCTTCGCGGGAAGAACATCAGGAGCGGACATGCCCGATACGATTACCCTCGACCAGACCACCGCCGCCCAGCGCCAGGCGCGCATCGATCTCGCCGCGGCGCACCGCTTGGCGGTCGAGCACGGCTTCCACGAGGGTATCTTCAATCACCTGACCTTGGCGGTCCCCGGCAAGCCCGACCGCTATTACCAGATCCCGTTCGGGCTGCACTGGTCCGAGGTCACGGCGGGCTGTTTTATGGAAGTTGGGTTCGACGGCCGCGTGCTGGCTGGGGAGGGCGAGGTCGAGCAATCCGCCTTCTGCATCCACGCACCGATCCATCGCCTCGTGCCGAAGCACGCCTGCGCGCTGCACACGCACCAGCCCTATGCCAGCGCGATCGCCCGTCTCGATCCGCAAGAGATTCTGGCGATCGGCCAGACAGAGATCGGCTTTCTCGACAAGGTCGCTTACGACAACGACTACACCGGCCCCGCGCTCGACCCCGCCGAGGGCGAGCGGCTCGCGGGCGTGATGGGACCGGACAACAAAATCCTGTTCATGGCCAATCACGGCGTGCTGGTCTGCGGCGAGACCGTCGCCGAGGCTTACGACCTGCTCTATTACCTCGAGCGCGCCTGCCAGGTTCAGCTCTACGCGATGTGGACCGGGCGCAAGCTGCGCGAGGTGCGGCCCGAGGTGGTCAAGCACACGCTAGGGCAATACCAGCAGGTGTGGCCGAGCTATGGCGGCAAGCCAACCTGGGATCATCATTTCGACGCGCTGAAGCGCCTGCTCGACAAGCGCGAGCCGGACTACAAGGACTGACGAGGGAGGTCCCGATGAACGACGTTGCGCCGATCCGCAAGCTGACGCCGGTATCCGAGGCGATCAAGCCGGCCAAATTCGCCCATTTCGTCCTGCGCACCGGGCAGATGGACGAGATGGTCGAGTGGTACCGGACCGTGCTCGCCGCCCGCATCGTGTTTCGAGACGAGCGGCTGTGTTTCCTGTCCTACGACGACGAGCATCACCGGCTGGCGATCATCAACGTGCCGGGAACCCCCGTGCGCGACCGCAGCTCGGCCGGCACCGATCACGTCGCCTACAGCTACAACGAGCTCGGCGACCTCTTGTCGACCTATCGCCGGCTCAAGGCCGCCGGCATTACGCCGAACTGGCCGATCAATCACGGCGTCACGACCTCGATCTACTACATGGACCCCGACAACAACCGGGTCGAATTGCAGATCGACAACTACAAGACGCCGAAGGAGCTCGACGGCTACTTCCAGAGCCGCGCCTTTGCCGAGAACCCGGTCGGGGTCACCTACGACCCCGAAGAGCTGTGCCGCCGCTACGAGTCCGGCGAGGCGATGGAGAGCCTTCTCGCGATCCCGCCGCTGCCCGAGGGCAAGACACCCTGGGACATGATCAGCAGCCACTAAACCCTCCCCTCGGCATCACGAAAGTCCCCCGCATGCTCAGCGCCGATCTCAGCGGCAAGACCGCGCTCGTCACCGGCAGCGCTTCGGGTATCGGCCTCGCGACGGTCGAGACCTTTGCCCGCTGCGGCGCCACCGTCGCGCTCAACCATCTGCCCGACGATCCTCGCGGCGCGGCCGAGGTGGCGCGGCTGAAGGGTCTCGGCCACAAGATCGTCGCCGCGCCGGGCAACGTCTCGGTTCCGGTCGAAGCGGAGACGATGACGATGCGCGCGGTCGATGCGCTCGGGCGGCTCGACTTCCTCGTCAACAACGCGGGGACGCCGGCAACCCCGGCGCCGATCCCCTTTCCCGAGCTCGACCGGCTCACCGAGGGCTTCTGGCAGACGATCCTCAGTACCAATCTGATCGGCCCGTTCCGCTGCACCCATGCCGCCGCGCCGGCGCTGAAGGCGGCGAGGGGCGCGATCTGCAGCACCGCCTCGATCGCCGGCGTCCAGGGCAGCGGCAGCTCGATCCCTTACGCGGCGAGCAAGGCCGGCGTCATCAACTTGACCCGAAGCCTCGCCCGCGCGCTCGCGCCGGATATCCGCGTCAATGCGGTCGCGCCGGGCTTCGTCGACAGCCCGTGGAACAAGGAATGGCCGGCCGACCGCAAGGAAGCCTCGATCGAGAAGACCCCGCTCCGGCGCGCTTGCACCCCGCAGGACATCGCTGACGCGATCTTCTTCCTCTGCGCCGGCACCTCGATGGTGACCGGGCAGACCCTGATCGTCGATGGCGGGCTGACGCTTTAGGGAGGAGACGAAAATGGCCGAGACTGCCGGGATGAACGGCGCTGAGTGGCTGGCGCGAGCGCTGGCCGGAACCGGCATGACGCACGTCTTTTTCGTCGAATCGTGCATGCGCCGCACGTTGCTGGCGCTCGACGATCTTGGGGTCACGCCGGTCCTGGCGCATTCCGAGAAGGCGGCCGCCTATATGGCCGACGGGTATGCCCGCGTCGCCAAGCGGCCGGGCGTGTGCATGGCGCAGTCGGTCGGCGCCGCCAATCTCGCCTCGGGTTTGCAGGACCCGTATCTCGGCCACAGCCCGGTGATCGCCATCACCGGACACAAGGAGCCCTCGTTCCAGCACCGCAACTCCTATCAGGAGATCGCGCACGCGCCGCTGTTCTCGGCGGTCACCAAATTCTCCGCGCCGGTCGATTCGACCGCCGAGCTGCCCCGGCTCCTGCGCCACGCGTGGCGCGCGGCGCTGGCCGACCCAGTGCGGCCGACCCATCTCGACTTCAACGGCTTGCAGGGCGATGTGATCGAGCTTGGCCAGACCGGCGAAGGCATCGAGCTGGAGACCGATCCGCGCAAAATCCCGGTCCATCGCCCCGTCGCCGACCAACGGGACATCGAGCGCGCGGCGAAGCTGCTGCTCGGTTCCCGCCGTGTCTGCATCGTCGCCGGCGACGGCGCCGCCGCCTCCGAGGCCGGTCCCGAGGTGGTCGCGCTCGCCGAGGCGCTCAACGCGCCGGTCGGCACATCGCTCGGCGCCCGCGAGCTAATCCCGACCCGCCACCGCCTCGCGATCGGCGTTCCCGGAAATTACTCCGCGCCGCCCGCCAACCGCATCGTCCACGGCGCCGAGCTCGTCCTGTTCATCGGTTGCGATACCGGCGACCAGGTGACGCTGAACTGGACGATCCCGCCGCGCGATACCCGCATCGTCCAGATCGACGCCGATCCGCTCGAGCTTGGGCGCAGCTATCCGAACACGACCGGGGTGTGCGGCGACCCGAAGGCGACGCTGGCGCGGCTGATCGAGGCGGTGGGCAAGCCGGTGCGCGACTCGGGCTATGCCGACGAGGCGGCGCGCATCGTCGCCGACTGGCGGGCGGGGATGGAGGCCCTGGTCGGCAAGAACACCGCGCCGATCGCCGTCGAGCGGCTCTGCGCGGAGATTACGCGTGCCCTGCCCAATGACGGCATCCTCGTCGCCGATACCGGCTATTCGGGAATCTGGACCGGCACGATGATCGACTTCAACGGCGCCGGGCAGACCTATCTTCGCGCCGCCGGCTCTCTGGGCTGGGCCTTCCCGGCCTCGCTCGGCGCGACCTGCGCCGCCGGGCCGCGCAAGGTGCTGTGCTTCACCGGGGATGGCGGGTTCTACTATCACCTCGCCGAGCTGGAATCGGCCCGGCGCGCCAAGATTCCCGTGACCGTGGTGGTCAACAACAATTCGGGCTTCGGCCAGAACCTGACCGGCGTTAACCGGATCGCCGGCAACCGGCCCGGGCGCGGCGAGCAGCTAGTCCGCTTCGGACCGACCGACTTCACCAAGGTGGCGGCGAGCTTCGGCGTCCGCGGCATTCGGGTCGAGGAGCCGGGCGAGCTGGCCGGGGCCTTGAGCGACGCGCTGTCGGCCGACGAGCCGGTCGTCGTCGATGTCGTCACCGCTCTGGAGCCGCGCGCCCCGGAACCGTGGAGTCCCGGGCGCCCGTAACGCAATTCAGTTTTTCTTATGGGAATTGGCCGCGAGGTAAATATCTCGGTTGGTTTCAACATTATATAGAGGCATTCCTTTCCGCGCGGGGAAATGCCGGCCGGCGCGGATGCGCTCGGCGAGTTCGAGATAGTTGCCGATATCGAAGAATTCGACCGCCTCGCGGTGATATTCGGCAAAGCCGAGAAAGTTGTGCGTGCGCGAGGCGATGACGCGGCAGCCGAGCTCGATCGCCTGCGAGATCGGGCCGGATGAGGATTGCCCGACCTCCAGATAAGGAAAGAGAACGACGTCGCAGATCGCCATACCGCACAGGAAATCGTCGTCGTCCAGCGCGCCCATGAAATGAAGCCGGGAGGAAACGTCGCGCGGGTGGGGGCCGATCAGCTCGGCGAGCCCGCGATCCGCCTCGACCACCAGTCGGATCGCCGCCGTGTCGGCCTTGCCGCCGGCGGTGATATCTCCATACGGGGTCGCGTCGGCATAGGCGTCTCCGTAAAGCGTCGCCAGATAGGGATGGATCGTCTTCCCGGCGGCGATCTCGTTTGGGTGTATGCCGCCAAAGATCAACAGATGGTGGTCGTCGGGAAGATGGCGCAGGGCGCGGATCGCCGTCCCCAATCCCTTGTAGTTGTTGAGAAACCCGAACGTGCCGATCAGCCGCGCATCGCTTGGAATATGCGCGAGCATCGGGAATTCCCGCCGCGCCGCGCGCGCCTGGACCGCCGCCGCTTGGGGACCGGACATAAACGAGAGAGGGTGGTCGTAGACCGTCTCGATCCCGTAGAGGTGGTGGACTTCGCGCCGGTCGCGCTCGTTATGGACGATCGCGGCGACCGGCTTGCGCTGCTGCGCGCGGCGCAGGGCCTTGGCGATGCCCTGCGACAGCAGCCGGTTCCGCCGATACTCGGCGAGGTTTCGCAGCGTCGGCCGCACCGGCGCGTGCAGTGTGTGGAAGGTCACCGACAATGCGGGCGCGGCGTCGACGAGCCAGCAAAAGCGGCGATAAATGTCCTTTGTCGCGCTGCCCAGCGTGCCGTGCTCGAGTTGCAGGTTCACCGCGTCGAAACCGCTAAGCCCGGCGCAAATCTCCCGAACATGCAGGTCGGCATGGCGGCGCAGACGCGGATGGCGGCCGCGCAGCAGATATTGGTCGAGCTCGAGGACGGTGACCTCGAAAACCTCGTCGAGCTGTTTTCGCAAGGCCGCCGTATAGGCGCCGATGCCGCAAAGCCGGCTGGTCGTCGAGACGATCGCCAGCCGGGGCCGCGGTTTGGCGAACGAGACCGCCGGAAGCAAGTCGACGGCGAAGGTGTCCATGGCCTCGAACTCCGAATATTCGTCACCGCGATTAGAGGTGATCCCGGATCGATTGCAGGGTCAGGCTGCCGATAGCCCAGATAGCGAAGGCGATCAGCGCGACGATGCCCAGCGCGCGCCAGCGCCGCGGATAAAGCGCCTCCTCGGCGAGGCTCGGCGGCACGAAGCTGGCGATATAGACCTGCTGGCGGTCGGCGGCGGCGCGGGCGCGGTCCAGCCCTTCGAGCGCGTGGTGGTAGGCGTCCTCGGCGAATTTGCGCTGGTTGTCGAGGGCCTCGAACGAGCCGACGGCGCTTGCCGCCGCGTCTCCCTTGGCCGGGGACGGGTCGGCGACGCCGACGGCGAGGCGGCGGCGCTGCGCCTCCAGCGATCGTATCTGCGCCTTCAGCACCATGACCGTCGGCGAGGTGTCGCGCATGTAGCTGCGCAACGTCGACAACCGCGTGTTCGCGCGGATCAGGTCCTCCTGAACCCGCGCGGCGGTATCGGCGCTCGCGGCGGCGGTTTTGGCGGGGTCGATCATGCCCTCGCGCTCGCGAAGAGCGCGGATCTGGGCCAGCACCTCGCTCAGCCGCTTTTCGGCCTGGGCGACCTCGCCTTCGGACTGGCGCAAGGCGTCGCGCCGCATCTTCAGCGACAGATCGTTCACCAGCTTTTCGCAGGCGCCGAGGATGCCGTGGGCGAGGGCGAGGGCGTCTTCGGGCGTGAAGGCCCGCACCGTGACGACGATCGTCGCGTCGCCGGGGTCGTAGAACGCGTCGACCCGGCTCCGCCAATAGGCGACCAAATCCTCTACCGGCGCCGGCAGAGACAGCCGTGCCCACCAATCCGCCTTTGGCGAGGCATAGATTTGCCGCAGATCGAGGTCGCGGCCGAGGTCGTCGACGATGGCCCGGCTTGTCGCGTATTGGACGACGACACGGCTTTCCGCGGCCGCTTGGGACTGGGCGCCGTTGACCGTGTTGAGCCAGTCCGGCGCAAGCTGCGGGTCCTCGGCGGCACGCAGCATGAAGCGGAACTCGGATACGTACTGGTCGGCGGCGATGCCGAGCCAGTAAACCGCCGCGATAAAGAGCGGCGCGACGACGCACACCGCAAACGACATCAGGTGCACCCGCCACCGCTCGCGCGGGGCGGCCGGCGGCAGAATTCCGGGACGCACGAGGGCGGGGTAGCGCGGCTCGTCGTTATTGGCCGCCCGCAGGGTGCGGAGGTTCAACACGGCGGTGGCTCGGCGAGGCTGCGCTGGTAGCGGTCGAGGGCGCTGGTCATGTCGTCGCACAGCCTGAGCGCGCCGTCGCCGAGGATGGCGCCGCGGTCGCAATACTGGCGGATCGTTTGCCGGTTGTGGGTGACCAGGATGATGTCCGACCGGGCCATGCGCTCGCGGAACGCCGCGGCGCATTTGCGGCGGAACCGCTCGTCGCCGATTTCGGTGACCTCGTCGATCAAGTAGACATCGAAATCGACCGCGAGGCAGGCTGCGAAGGCGAGCCGCGCCCGCATGCCGGCCGAGTAGGTGTTGACCGCCATCTCGAAATAGGCGCCGAGTTCGGCGAAATCCTCGACGTAGCGGAGCATCGCGCGCACGCTCGCGCCGTAGACGCGGGCGATAAAGATCCCGTTCTCGCGTCCCGACAGCGCCCCATGAAAGGTGCCGCCGAAGCCGAGCGGAAACGACACCCGGGCCTGCCGACGCACCATGCCGCGGTCAG
>DASUIE010000095.1:0-4403 GCA_036273175.1 Allostellaceae bacterium | reverse complement strand
CGCCGATACCACCAGGATCGCCCCATCCATCTGCGCCGCGCCCGTGATCATGTTCTTCACGTAATCCGCGTGGCCCGGGCAATCGACATGCGCGTAATGCCGGTTCGTCGTCTGATACTCGACATGCGCCGTCGCAATCGTAATCCCCCGCGCCTTCTCCTCCGGCGCCTTGTCAATCTGGTCGTACGCCGTAAACGTCGCACCCCCGCTCTCCGCCAACACCTTCGTAATCGCCGCCGTCAGCGTCGTCTTCCCATGGTCCACGTGACCGATCGTCCCGATGTTGCAATGCGGCTTATTCCGCTCAAACCTCGCCTTACCCATCGTTCTGTCTCCGCTGACGTCAGGCCATCTTGGCGCGGACTTCGTCCGCGACCGCCTGGGGAACCTGTTCGTAATGGTCGAAATGCATCGTGTACTGCGCCCGCCCCTGGCTCATCGAGCGCAGGGTGTTGACGTAGCCGAACATGTTGGCGAGCGGCACCATCGCATCGATGACCCGCGCGTTGCCGCGCTGGTCCATGCCGGTGACCTGGCCGCGCCGGCTGTTGAGGTCGCCGATCACGTCGCCCATGTACTCGTCCGGCGTCACCACCTCGACCCGCATGATCGGCTCGAGCAGCTTGGGCGCCGCCTTCATCACGCCTTCCTTGAAGGCGGCGCGGGCGGCGATGTCGAACGCCAGCACGCTTGAATCGACGTCGTGATAGGCGCCATCGAACAGATCGACCTTGAGGTCGATGACCGGAAAGCCGGCGAGCACGCCGTTTTCGGTCGAGGCGCGCAGCCCCTTCTCGACGCCGGGCACGTATTCCTTGGGCACGACGCCGCCGACGACCGAGTTCTCGAACACGAAGCCCGAGCCCGGCGGCAGCGGCTCGAAGCGCAGCTTGATGCGGGCGAACTGCCCGGCGCCGCCGGTCTGCTTCTTGTGGGTGTAGTCGACATCGGCGCTGCGCGAGATGGTCTCGCGATAGGCCACCTGCGGCGCGCCGATATTCGCGTCGACCTTGAACTCGCGCTTCATGCGGTCGACGATGATTTCGAGGTGGAGCTCGCCCATCCCCTTGATCACGGTCTGCCCGCTCTCGTCATCGACCGAGACGCGGAACGACGGGTCCTCGGTCGCCAGCCTGGCGAGGGCTTGGCCCATCTTGTCCTGGTCGGCCTTGGACTTGGGCTCGACCGCGATCTCGATGACCGGGTCCGGGAACTCCATCCTCTCCAGCACGACGGCGTGCGACGGGTCGGAGAGGGTATCGCCGGTCGTCGTGTTCTTGAGCCCGGCGAGGGCGACGATGTCGCCGGCGCGCGCTTCCTTGATATCCTCGCGGTGGTTCGCGTGCATCAGCAGCATGCGGCCGATGCGCTCGCGGTGGTCCTTGACCGTGTTGAGGACCTGCGTGCCGCTCGACAGCACGCCCGAATAGATGCGCACAAAGGTCAGCGAGCCGACAAACGGGTCGGTCATGATCTTGAAGGCGAGACCGGCGAACGGCTCGTCGTCGGAGCATTTGCGCACGATCGGCTGGTCGCCGTGCATCGTCACGCCCTTGATCGCGGCGACGTCGATCGGCGACGGCAGGTAGTAGACGACCGCGTCGAGCAGCGGCTGCACGCCCTTGTTCTTGAAGGCGGCGCCGCACAGCACCGGGACGAAAACCGAGGAGACCGTGCCCTTGCGTATGCAGCGGCGCAGCGTCTCGGCATCCGGCTCCTCGCCGCCGAGATAGGCTTCGAGCGCCTCGTCATCCTGCTCGACCGCCTGCTCGACGAGCTTGGCGCGCATCGTCGCGGACTCCTCGGCCAGGTCGGCCGGGATCGGCTCCTCGTCGAACTGGGCGCCGAGGGTCTCGTCGCGCCAGATGAGCGCCTTGTTCTCGATCAGGTCGACGACGCCGACGAAATCCGCCTCGCTGCCGATCGGCAGCTGCAGCACGATCGGCTGCGCGCCGAGGCGCTCTTCGATCTGCGCGACGCAGCGGCGGAAATCGGCGCCGATGCGGTCCATCTTGTTGACGAAGCAGATGCGCGGCACGCCGTATTTGTCGGCTTGGCGCCACACCGTCTCGGATTGGGGCTCGACGCCGGCGACGGAGTCGAACACCGCGACCGCGCCGTCGAGCACGCGCAAGGACCGCTCGACCTCGATCGTGAAATCGACATGGCCCGGCGTGTCGATGATGTTGATCCGGTGGTCGTTCCAATTGCAGGTCGTCGCGGCCGAGGTGATCGTGATGCCGCGTTCCTGCTCCTGCTCCATCCAATCCATCGTCGCGGTGCCCTCATGCACCTCGCCGAGCTTGTAGGAGCGGCCAGTGTAATAGAGCACCCGCTCGGTGGGCGTCGTCTTTCCGGCATCGATGTGCGCCATGATGCCGATATTGCGGTACCGATCGAGCGGCGTCGTGCGTGCCATGACCTCAAACTCCAGCGGCGCCGCGCGCCGCTTTCTCAATCCTTGTTGTAGGACCGTTCTCCGGCCGCTGCCTCCCTACCATCGATAATGCGAGAAGGCTTTGTTCGCATCGGCCATGCGATGCGTGTCTTCCCGTCTTTTGACCGCGACGCCGCGATTGTTGGCGGCGTCGAGCAATTCGCCCGAAAGGCGTTCTTCCATCGTGTTTTCCGAGCGCCCGCGCGAGGACGAGATCAGCCAGCGGATCGCCAGCGCCTGGCTGCGATCCTGCCGCACCTCGACCGGAACCTGGTAGGTCGCGCCGCCGACGCGGCGGGAACGCACCTCGACGGCCGGGCGGACATTGCCAAGCGCGTCGTGGAAGACATGGATCGGGTCCTGCCCGGTGCGCTTCTGGATGCGCTCGAAAGCGCCGTAGACGATGCGCTCGGCGACCGATTTCTTGCCCTCGTACATCAGGCAGTTCATGAACTTGGTGACGATGGCATCGCCGAATTTCGGATCCGGCAAAACCTCGCGTTTGACCGCGGCGCGACGGCGCGACATCCCTCGCCCTCCCTATTTCGGCCGGCCGGCGCCGTATTTGGACCGGCGCTGACGGCGGTCCTTGACGCCCTGGGTGTCGTGGGTGCCGCGGATGATGTGATAGCGGACGCCCGGCAAATCCTTGACCCGGCCGCCGCGGATCAGCACGACCGAATGTTCCTGGAGGTTATGGCCCTCGCCGGGAATGTAGCTGGTGACCTCGAACCCGTTGGTCAGCCGCACGCGCGCGACCTTGCGCAAAGCCGAATTCGGCTTTTTCGGGGTGATCGTGTAGACGCGCGTACAGACCCCCCGCTTTTGCGGACAGCGCTCCATCGCCGGCACCTTGTTGCGCGCCGCCTCGGGGATCCGAGGGTGACGGATCAGCTGGTTGATCGTCGGCATGCCTTGCGACCTCTATCCGATCTTTCCCAAACGCAAACGAACGCTCGGCGTCAGCTTACGCCGCGCGAAACAATATTCCGACCCCATAAGCGCCGCCCCCTCGCTGAGGCGCTGGACCACGAACGCGACAGACGGGCTGCGTCTAGGTGGCCTCCTACCGCCAGCCCTGAAGAGTGCCGGGGTATAATGGAGCCTCCCCGGCGGGTCAACCGCTAGCTGGCCCCGCGCTTGATTTTCCGGCGCGGGGCGTGCGCGCGGGCGAAGCTATCGTATAGGATGCGCCGATCAACTCCCCTGGCAACACCCTGGAGCCTGACGCATGACCGATACGCCCGAATACACGCCACCCAAGGTCTGGGTTGCCAAGCCCGCCCTCGGCCGGTTCGCCAATATCAACAAGCCCACCGCGGGCGCGCAGTTCGAGCGGGAGCTGCCGATCGGCAAGCACCCGTTCCAGCTCTACTCGCTCGGCACGCCGAACGGGGTCAAGGTCACGATCATGTTCGAGGAGCTGTTGGCGAAGGGTCACAAGGGCGCCGAATACGATGCCTGGCTGATCAAGATCGGCCAAGGGGACCAGTTCGGCAGCGGCTTTGTCGCGATCAACCCGAACTCGAAGATCCCGGCGTTGATGGACCGCAGCGGACCCAAGCCGATCCGCGTCTTCGAGACCGCCGCGATCCTGATGCACCTGGCCGAGAAGTTCGGCGAGTTCCTGCCGACCGAGACCGCCGCACGCGCCGAGTGCCTGTCGTGGCTGTTCTGGCAGATGGGCAGCGCCCCCTATATCGGCGGCGGCTTCGGCCATTTCTATGCCTATGCGCCGATCAAGATCGAGTACGCGATCGACCGCTTCACGATGGAGACCAAACGCCTGCTCGACGTGCTCGACAAGCGCCTCGCCGAGAGCGAGTACGTCGCGGGACCGGACTACACGATCGCCGACATGGCCTGCTTCCCGTGGTATGGCGGTCTCGCGCGGTTCAACCAGTACGGCGGCGCCGAATTCCTCCAGGTCCAGGATTACCAGAATGTCCAGCGCTGGTGCGATGCG
>DASUIE010000094.1:0-2443 GCA_036273175.1 Allostellaceae bacterium | reverse complement strand
CTCGGAATAATAGGCGTCGGAATAGATGATGCGTGGGATGCGGTACTCGCCGCTTGCCGGGTCCTTGTCGGCCAGCATCCGCATTGTCTCGGCCGTATTCATCGCCGAGTTCCAGGCCATGTTGGCCATATACATAAAAAGCGTATCGATCGGATACGGATCGCCCTTCCACGCATTGCTGATGACCATCTGAAGCATGCCATGCGCGGCGATCGGCGCATCCCAGGAAAATGCCTTGTCGATGCGGAAGGGTCGCCCCTCGGCATCGAGGAGGAGGTCTTCGGGCGACAGCGGGTAACCGAGCGGGATCCCGGGGAGTGGCTTGCCGGGGGCGACCTGCTCCGGTCTGCCGGCGGGTTTCGGGCCGGGCGGGGCGGGCTTCGGATGCGGGGACTTGTACCGCCAGCCACCCGGCACATCGATCGTGCCAAGAAGGATCTGCAGCAAATGCAGCGCGCGGCAGGTCTGAAACCCGTTCGAGTGGGCGGAGATCCCGCGCATTGCATGCAGCGAGACCGGCCGGCCCCGCATCGTCTCGTGGCGCCGCCCCGCCCAGTCGGTCCACGGAACCGCGAGCTCGATTTCCTCCTCGAAGGCAGTGCGGGCCATCTCGGCGGCCAGCCGGCGAATGGTCGCGGCCGGAACGCCGCAGGTTTCGGCGACAGCGTCCGGCGCGTAGCAAGGATCGAGGTAGCGCTCGGCCACCAAGTGGAAGACCGGGACGGCGCGCCGGCCGTCGGGCAGCACCGCGTCGCCGACGAGGCGGGCCGAAACTCCCGGCGCCATGCCGCTGGCGAGCGATCCCGCCGGTTCGAGGACGAGCGGCTCGCCAGCCTCGTTGCGGGCGAAGAGCCCGTCATCCGCCGCACCCGGCGCCTGAATCACAAGCCAGCCGGCGTTGGTATAGCGGCCCAGATAGTCGACATCGATCCGGTCGGCCTTCAGCAATTCGTGGATCAGCGACAGCACAAAAAGCCCGTCGGTGCCGGGCCTGATGCCGATCCATTCATCGGCAATCGCCGAATAGCCGGTGCGCACCGGGTTTACCGAGACGAACTTCGCGCCGCGCCGGCGCAGACCCGACAATGCGATTTTGATCGGGTTCGAATCATGGTCCTCGGCGACGCCGAACATCATGAAGAACCGGGTGCGCGCCCAATCGGGTTCGCCGAACTCCCAGAAGCTGCCGCCGAGCGTGTACATCCCCGCGGCCGCCATATTCACCGAGCAGAAGCCGCCATGCGCGGCGAAGTTCGGCGTCCCGAATTGCGCCGCCCAATATCCCGTCAGCGATTGGCTCTGATCGCGCCCGGTGAAAAAGGCGAGCTTTTTCGGGTCCGTGGCGCGGACCGACGATAGCCACTGGACCGCCGTCGCGATCGCCTCTTCCCACTCGATCTCACGGAACTCGCCGGAACCGCGATCGCCGACGCGCTTGAGCGGCTTTTGAAGCTTCGCCGGCGAGGCCTGTTGCATGATCCCGGACGCGCCCTTGCCGCAGATCACGCCGCGGTTGATGGGATGGTCCCGGTTGCCCTCGATGTAGCGGATCGCACCGTCCTTGAGATGCACTTTGATCCCGCAGCGGCAGGCGCACATGTAGCAGGTCGTACACTTCACCTCGTCGGAGATCCGGGGCGACGTATCGATCACCTCGCGCGGCGAGAAATAGTCACGCAACCGACGCGCGAGCGTCATGCTCCGCCTCGCGACCCTACAGGCCGGTCTATTTTCATTCGGGTTTCCTCAACTCGTCCGCGCCTTCGGGATTCTCGCGCTTGCCGAGCACGCCGGTTTGATCGACCGGCAACCCGGCCTCGCGGTAGAAGCGCTTCGCCCCCGGGTGCAGCGGTACGGAAAGTCCGTCGAGCGCATCTCCCAGCCGAACCTGCTTGCCAAGCGGATCGCGAGCTTCGAGGAGCCGCTGGGTCGCATCGTTCCACAACGCCTTGGTGATGGCATATATCAGATCGTCGGGCGCGTCGGCGGACACGATCCAAAGCGCATCGAAGCCGATCGACGGTGTCTCCACGGTGATCCCGGGATAGGTTCCGGATGGGATCACCGAACGCCGGTAAGAGGTCGAGCTCTCGCGCATCTTCGCGAGCACGCCGTCTTCCACCGGAATCAGCCGTACCGGCGTTTCCGCCGCCAAATCGCGGATCGCCGGAACTGGCACTCCGCCGATTATAAAAAAGCCGTCGAGCGTGCCGTCCTTGACGTTTGTAGCGGCCACCCCAGGGCGCAAATATTCGGCCATCATGTCCTTTTCGGTGAGCCCGGCGGCAGCGAGTACCACGCGGGCATCGGCAAGCGTACCCGACCCGGGCTGGCCCAACGAGATGTGCTTGCCCCGGAGATCGGCGAGGGTCTGGATCGCACTGTCGTCGCGGACCACCAACTGAAGGCTTTCAGGAAACAGGCTCGCGATCGCGCGCAAGTT
>DASUIE010000093.1:0-4455 GCA_036273175.1 Allostellaceae bacterium | reverse complement strand
GGGATGTGCGAATGCTCGGGCGCCCACAGCGACTCGAACCCTCGCGCCTCGCAAGCCTGCGCCAGCTCGACGATCGGCATCGAATAGTCGGTGTGGAACATGAACGCGCCGAAATGCATGGGGAACTCCTGTGCAAAGCTTGTGGCGAGCTTACAGGCGATAATGTGCGGTGGGCTAGTGCCCGGCGGACAGATCGCCCCAGCTCGCGACGCGCTCGATCCTGAGCGCGATGACCGGCAGCGCCTCGATCCGCATGGCGCGGAGCTGCGGGTAGCGGGCGCGGCACAGCGCTTGGGCCGCCTCGTGCTCCGTCCCCGCGGTCAGCAATTCGGCGCGACCGCGCAGCATCACCCAGCCGAGCCGGGTCCAGTCCTCGTCGTAACGATCGACGACGAGGGCGGCTTGCGGGTTTTCGAGGATGTTGCGCTCGCGCTTCAAGGGCCGGGCGCGGTTTTTCGGCTTTTCGTCGATGGCGATGTAAGCCACACCTTCGCCAACCGCGTAACAGACCGGCACGACATGCGGCGCGCCGTTGCGGTCGGCGGTCGCGAGGCGGCCGACGCGGAGATGGTCGAGAAAGCGGCGCTGCGCCTCGGTCAGCATCCGCCAATCTTGCGGGATTCACCGGCGTTTGCCTACGATGGCGGCGGCAACCAGGCGGAGAGCCCGATGAGCGAGGCGTCGACGAACTCGCTGAGCCCGGAGACGGTGCTTCAGGAGATGAAGAAGGGCGGCGTCACCGACATCGTCTGGCTTCCCGACAGCGAGACCAACTGGCTCTACCTGCTGATGCAGGCCGAGCCGAGCCTGCGCCTCGTCGGGGTCAGCCGCGAGGGCCATGCCTGCTCGATCGCGGCCGGGATCGCGGCCGGAGGCGGGCGACCGATGATCCTCATCCAGAACACCGGGTTGCAGGAGTCGGGCGACTCGCTGAGGGGGTGGCTCCTTGGCCTCAGCGTGCCGGTGGTGATGATGGTCGGGTATCGCGGATGGACGCGGCACGGGGTCACGACCGACACCGCGGCGACCTATACCGAGCCCTTCGTCAACGCCTACGGACTCAACTACTACCTCGTCGAGAGCGACGCCGACGCACCCCGCATCGCGATCGCCTTCGAGGAGGCGCAGAAGACCAAACGCCCGGTCGTCGTCCTCGTCGGCGACGAATATCACGGCTTCAACCGATAGGAGCGACCGCGATGATGCGCATAGCCGAGGCGCTCGAAGCCTTCCGCCCGCACCGCGGCGACGCGATCGTCGTGCCCGGACGCGGCGGCAAATTCTGGACCGGCCTGACCGCGAACGAAAAGCTCGACGTGCCGCTCGGCGACCCGGCGATGGGCGGCCATGCCGGGTTTGCGCTCGGCCTCGCGCTGGCGCAGCCGAAGCGCAAGGTCGTGCTGTTCGATTCCGAGGGCGACATCCTGATGAGCCTCGGCATCCTGACGACGATCGCCGAGCAGGCGCCGCCGAATTTCTATCATTTCCTGCTGGACAACGAGGTCTACGCGACGACCGGCGGGCAGCCGGTGCCGAACGCGAAAGCCGTCAAATACGACCAGGTCGCGCTCGGCTGCGGCTATCCGCGCGCTCATGCCTTCACCGAGATCGGCGACCTTTCCCGCGAGATCGGCGGCATCATCGAGAAACCCGGCCCGGTCTTTGTCGCGCTCAAGGTCTATCCGGAGATCGAGAACGAGCCGATCGGCCGCCGCCGGCGGTGGAACACCCGCACCCGCGACGAGGTTTTGGGGGATCTGCGGGGGAGCCTCGGGATCGCGTAAACCGGCTTTTCCGCACGCGATCTTCACCCTTGGTTAACCCCCTCCATTCACTATGAACGCGTGCATTGGTGTGGGGTGGTCATGGTTCGGTTTCTGCGGCGACTGCTCGGCGACAAAAAGGGTGTTACGGCGATCGAGTACGGCTTGATCGCGGCGTTGATCGCGGTCGCGGCGGTCAATGTCATGGGTACCGTCGGAACGCGACTCTCGACGACCTTCAACACGATCGCGACCAAACTTTAGCCGACGAAAAAATGGCGGGCGCGAATCTCCGCGCCCCGCCCTTTTCCGTGCGGCCGTTTTTGCGTGCGGTTTAGGCCGCCGCCGCGGCCGAGCCGGCCTCGCCGATGACGAGGCCGTTGTCGTTCGCGCCGACCGTGACGGTGGCTCCGTCGGGAATCCTGCCCTCCAGGATGCGCTGTGCCAGCGGGTTCTGCAGATCGCGCTGGATCACCCGCTTTAAGGGCCGCGCGCCGTAGACCGGGTCGTAACCGGCATTGGCCAGCCATTCCCGCGCCTTGTCGTCGATCGCCAGGACGATCTTGCGGTCGGCGAGGAGCCGTTCCAGGCGCACGAGCTGGATGTCGACGATCCCCTTCATGTCGCCGCGCGACAGCCGGCGGAACAGCAGAATCTCGTCGAGCCGGTTGAGGAATTCCGGCCGGAACGCCGCCTGGACCGCGTTCATCACCAGCGGGCGCGCGGTCTCGACATCGGCCTCGTCGGGTAGGCTCGCCAGCGCGTCGCTGCCGAGGTTCGAGGTCAGCACGATAAGGGTGTTGCGGAAATCGACCGTCCGCCCCTGCCCATCGGTGAGCCGCCCGTCGTCGAGCACCTGTAAGAGGACGTTGAACACGTCCGGGTGCGCCTTCTCGACCTCGTCGAACAGGATCACCTGGTAGGGCCGGCGCCGCACCGCCTCGGTCAGCGCGCCGCCCTCGTCATAGCCGACATAGCCCGGCGGGGCGCCGATCAGCCGCGAGACCGCGTGCTTCTCCATGTATTCCGACATGTCGATGCGCACCATCGCGCCCTCGTCGTCGAACAGGAACTCGGCGAGCGCCTTGGTCAGCTCGGTCTTGCCGACGCCGGTGGGGCCGAGGAACAAGAATGAGCCGATCGGCCGGTTCGGGTCCTGCAGCCCGGCGCGGGCGCGGCGGATCGCATTGGAGACAGCGACAACCGCCTCCTCCTGGCCGATCACGCGGCGGCGCAGATTCGTTTCCATGTCGAGCAGCTTCTCGCGCTCGCCCGACAGCATCTTGTCGACCGGGATGCCGGTCCAGCGCGAGACCACGGCGGCGATATGCTCCGGCGTCACCGCCTCTTCGAGCATCCGGCCGGTCTCGGCGCCCTCGGCTTCCTTGAGCTGACGCTCGAGCTCTGGCACGACCCCGTAGGTCAATTCGCCGGCGCGGCTCCAATCGCCCTTGCGCTGGGCGATGTCGAGCTCGGCGCGGGCCTGGTCGAGCTGCTCCTTGAGTTTCTGGGCGCCGGCGAGCTTGTTCTTCTCGGCCTGCCATTGCGCGGTCAGCTCGGCGGATTCCTGCTCCAGCTCCTCCAGCTCCTTGACCAGCTTGTCGAGCCGGTCTTTCGACGCCGCGTCCGACTCCTTCTTCAGGGCCTCGCGCTCGATCTTGAGCTGGATGATCCGGCGGTCGAGCTCGTCGATCTCCTCGGGCTTCGAGTCGACCTCCATGCGCAGCCGCGACGAGGCCTCGTCCATCAGGTCGATCGCTTTGTCGGGAAGAAAGCGGTCGGAGATGTAGCGGTTCGACAGCGTCGCGGCGGCCACGAGCGCGGCATCGGCGATGCGCACGCCGTGATGCAGCTCGTACTTCTCCTTGATGCCGCGCAGGATCGAGATCGTATCCTCGACCGAGGGCTCGGTGACGAAGACCGGCTGAAAACGCCGCGCCAGCGCCGCGTCCTTCTCGATATGCTTGCGGTACTCGTCGAGCGTGGTGGCGCCGACACAATGCAATTCCCCGCGCGCGAGGGCCGGCTTCAGCATGTTGGAGGCGTCCATCGCCCCCTCTGCCTTGCCGGCGCCGACAAGGGTGTGCAGCTCGTCGATGAAGAGGATGATCTCGCCGGCCGCCGCGGTGATCTCCTGAAGCACGGCCTTCAGCCGCTCCTCGAACTCGCCGCGATACTTCGCGCCGGCGACCAGCGCGCCAAGGTCGAGCGCCAGCAGGCGCTTGTTCTTAAGCCCCTCGGGCACGTCGCCGTTGACGATGCGCAGCGCCAGCCCCTCGACGATCGCGGTCTTGCCGACGCCGGGTTCGCCGATCAGCACCGGGTTGTTCTTGGTGCGGCGCGACAGGACCTGGATCGTGCGGCGGATTTCCTCGTCGCGGCCGATAACCGGGTCGAGCTTGCCCTCGCGCGCCACGGAGGTGAGGTCGCGCGAATATTTCTTCAGAGCGTCGTAGCTGTCCTCAGCCGAGGCGGATTGCGCCGTGCGGCCCTGACGCACCTGCTCGATCGCGGCGTTCAGCGTCTGCGGGGTCACGTGCCCGGCCGCCAGCGCCTTGCCCGACGGCGTCTCCTTCGCCATCGCCAAGGCGAGCAGCAGCCGCTCGACCGTGACGTAAGAGTCCCCCGCCTTCTCGGCGAGTTTTTCGGCCTGGTCGGCGATGCGGGCCAATTCCGGCGACAGAAAAACCTG
>DASUIE010000092.1:0-5153 GCA_036273175.1 Allostellaceae bacterium | reverse complement strand
TCATCTCGCTGACTCTGACGCCGGTGTTGTGCTCGCTTTTCCTGAAAAGTCAGCATGAGCGCCCCCCCGGCCGGCTGAACCGATTGGCTGAGCGGGGCTTCGACGGCTTTCTCAACCTGTACGACCGCGGGCTCCGCTTTGTCCTGCGCCACCAGCTTCCGGCGCTGCTGTCGACGCTCGTGCTGATCGGCTTGGCCGGCTACCTCTATGTCGTGATCCCCAAGGGGTTCTTCCCCGAGCAGGACACCGGCTTCATCTTCGGCCAGGCCGATGCGCGCGAGGACATCTCGTTCGCCGCAATGTCGCAGAACGTTCACAAGATCGTCGATGTCGTGCGCAAGGACCCCGACATTTCCGGCGTCTTCGCGTTTACCGGCGCGAGCAGCTACAACCCGACCGAGAACACCGCGCGGGTCTTCATGCAGTTGAAGCCGCACGACCAGCGCGACCTCAGCTCGGCCCAGATCATCCAGCGCCTGCGTCCCCAGGTCGCCAAGATCCAGGGCGTCCGGTTTTTCATGCAGTCGGGGCAAGACATCAACGTCGGCGGCCGCCTGAGCCGCACGCTATACCAGTTCACGCTGACCGATACCGACAGCGGCGAGCTCAACGAATGGGCGCCGCGGATGGCCGAGGAGATGAAAAAGCTCCCCGAGCTCCAGGATGTCGCCACCGACCAGCAGGTCGCCGCCCCGCACCTTGCGATCCAGATCGACCGCGACGCCGCCTCGCGCCTCGGAATCTCGCCGGCCGTCATCGACCAGACGCTTTATGACGCATTCGGCCAGCGTCAAATCGCCAACATCTTCACCTCGACCAGCCAGTACAAGGTCATCCTCGAGGTCAAGCCGCAATTCCAGAACGACCCGACCGCGCTCTCGAAAATCTATCTCCCGGTAGCCGGCGGCGCGCAGGTTCCGCTCAGCACCTTCGCCCATTTCACGTACAAGGTTGAGGCGCTGTCGATCAACCACCAGGGCCAGTTCCCGGCGGTGACCCTGTCGTTCAACCTGGCGCCGGGCTACGCGATCGGCCAGGCGGTCACGGCGATCCAGGAATTGCAGCGTAGAATCCACCTGCCGCCGACGATCGACGGGACCTTCCAGGGGACCGCGCAGGCCTTCCAGGCCTCGCTGAAATCGACGCCGTTGCTGGTCGCGGCGGCGATCCTCGTCGTCTACATCGTGCTCGGCATTCTCTATGAAAGTTACATCCACCCGATCACGATCCTGTCCGCCTTGCCGTCGGCCGGCGTCGGCGCGCTCCTGGCGCTGATGATCCTTCACTACGACCTCAGCGTGATCGCGATGATCGGGGTCATCCTCCTGGTCGGGATCGTCAAGAAAAACGCGATCATGATGATCGACTTCGCGCTCCAGGCCGAGCGCATCCACGGGAAAAGCCCGCAGGAGGCGATCCACGAGGCGTGCCTCTTGCGCTTCCGCCCAATCATGATGACGACCTTCGCGGCGCTGTTCGGCTCGCTGCCGATCGCGGTCGGCCAGGGGGCGGGCTCCGAGCTGCGGCGTCCGCTCGGCATCGCGATCATCGGCGGGCTTTTGGTCTCGCAGTGGCTGACGCTCTACACGACGCCGATCATCTACCTTTACCTCGAACGCATGTCGCGCTGGCTCGGGCGGTCGCATCGGCCGTCGCGGCTGGCCAACGCGATTACCGACACGCCGCGCCCGGCCCTCGCGGAGGGGCAGCGCGGGGCAGGCGAATAAGAAAAGAAGACGAGCAAGGCGGCATGAGTATCTCGGAACCCTTTATCCGGCGTCCGATCGCGACGTCGTTGCTGATGCTCGGGACCCTGGTCTTTGGCATCGTCGCCTACGGGCTCCTGCCCGTGGCGGCGCTGCCGCATGTCGATTTCCCGACGATCACCGTCTCGGTGAACTATCCCGGGGCGAGCCCGGACACGATGGCCTCGGCGGTCGCGACGCCGCTCGAACAGCAATTCGCCTCGATCCAGAGCCTCGACCAGATGACCTCGACGAGCGGCATCGGGACGACCTCGATCACGATGCAGTTCGCGCTGGAGCGCAACATCGACGGCGCCGCGCAGGACGTGCAGCAGGCCATCACCGCCGCCTCCGGCCTTTTGCCAAAGGATTTGCCGACCCCGCCGACCTACCGCAAGACCAACCCCGCCAATTTCCCGGTGCTGATCTACGCGGTCCATTCGGATCTGCTGCCGGCCTACCGCCTCGACGACTTCGCCTACACGATCCTGGCGCAGAAGATGGCGACGGTGCCGGGCGTGTCGGAATCGCGCGTCTTCGGGCAAAAGCAGTTCGCGATCCGCGTCCAGGTCGATCCGGTCGCTCTCGCGGCGCGCGGCATGAGCCTCGAGGATGTGCGCGGCGCGATCGCGCTCGCCACCGTCGACCGGCCCAAGGGCAACATCGAAAACCATTTCCAGTCGGTCACGATCGACACCAACGATCAGATTCTCGACGCGGCCGGGTTCGGGCGGCTGATCGTCGCCTACCGCAACGGCGCGCCCGTGCGTCTCAGGGATGTCGCGACGGTCGGCGATTCCGTCCAGAACGACCGGGTCGGCGCCTGGTTCAACGCGACGCCGGCCGAGGGGCTCGCGGTTCAGCGCGCGGCCGACGCCAACACGATCGAGGTCGTCGACCACGTCCAGCGGCTCCTGCCGCAGCTCCTCCAATCGATCCCGCCGGCGGTCAAGGTCGACCTGATGTCCGACCGTTCGCTGGTGATCCGCTCCGCCGTGCACGATGTCCAGTTCACGATGATGCTGACGGTCATGCTCGTCGTGCTGGTGATCTTCGTCTTCCTGCGGACGCTGTGGGCGACCGTGATCCCGAGCATCGCGGTGCCGCTGTCGCTGCTCGGCACGTTCGGGGTCATGTACGTGCTCGGCTACAGCCTCGACAACATCTCGCTGATGGCGCTGACCATCTCTGTCGGGTTTATCGTCGACGATGCGATCGTGATGATCGAAAACGTCGTCCGCTACCTCGAACAGGGCGATACGCCGATGGAGGCGGCGCTCAAGGGCGCCGGACAGATCGGCTTCACGATCATCTCGATCACCTTTTCGCTGATCGCGGTCTTCATCCCGCTCTTGCTGATGGGCGGGATCATCGGGCGGCTGTTCCGCGAGTTCGCGGTCACCGTATCGGTCGCGGTGATCGCGTCGGCGCTGGTGTCGCTGACGCTGACCCCGGTGATGTGCTCGCTGTTCCTGAAGGGGCACGACCATTCGCGCCGGCCCAACCGGGTCAACCGCTGGGCCGAGCGGGGCTTCGACGCATTCCTCAACGGCTACGACCGCGGCCTCCGCTTCGTGCTGCGCCATCAATTGCCGGCGCTGCTCGCGACCCTCGCGCTGATGGCGGGCACCGCCTACCTCTACGTCAAGATTCCGAAGGGGTTTTTCCCGCAGCAGGACACCGGTTTCATCTTCGGCCAGGTGCAGGGCCGCGAGGATGCCTCGTTCGAGAAGATGGCCGGGATCGCCCATCGGATCGCCGCGATCGTCGGCAAGGACCCGGCGGTGCAGGGCGTCTTCTATCTGGGCGGCACCTACGCCTACAACCCGACCGAAGACGCCGTGCGGATGTACCTGCAGCTCAAGCCGCATGACGAGCGCGATGTTACCGCCGACCAGGTGATCCAGCGGCTGCGGCCGCAGGTCGCCGCCGTGCAGGGCGCCAAATTCTTCATGCAGGCGGGCCAGGACATCAATGTCGGCGGCCGCCTGACCAAGACGCAATACCAGTACACGCTCACCGACACGGACAGCGCCGAGCTCAATCACTGGGCGCCGCTGCTCGAGGCGGCGATGCGCAAGCTGCCGCAATTGCAGGATGTGACCTCCGACCAGGAGGCCGCCGCCCCGCATCTCCGGATCGAGATCGACCGCGACGCGGCGGCGCGGCTCGGCGTGTCGACGCAGATGATCGACGACACGCTCTACGACGCGTTCGGCCAGCGCCAGATCGCGACGTTGTACACCTCGACCAACCAGTACAAGGTGGTGATGGAGGTCGCGCCGGCCTTCCTCCACGACACCGCCTCGCTCAGCAAGATTTACGTACCGGGGCCGGGCGGGGTGCAGATCCCGCTATCGAGCCTCGCCCACCAGGTCTCCAAGCTGGAACCGCTGTCGATCAACCACCAGGGCCAGTTCCCGGCGGTGACGCTGTCGTTCAACCTGCCGCCGGGCACCGCGCTCGGGCAGGCGGTCGAAGCGATCCAGCAGGCCGAGCGCGAGCTTCACCTCCCGGCGACCGTGCAGGGGGCGTTCCAGGGCGCGGCGCAGGCCTTCCAGTCGTCGCTGAAATCGACGCCGCTCCTCGTCGCGGCGGCGATCCTCGTCGTCTACATCGTGCTCGGCGTGCTGTACGAGAGCTACATCCACCCGATCACGATCCTTTCGGCTCTGCCATCGGCTGGCGTCGGCGCCTTGCTGGCGCTGATGATCCTTCACTACGACCTGACGGTGATCGCGCTGATCGGGGTCATCCTCCTGGTCGGGATCGTCAAGAAAAACGCGATCATGATGATCGACTTCGCGCTGCAGGCCGAGCGCATCCACGGAAAGCCGCCGCAGGAGGCGATCCACGAGGCCTGCCTCCTGCGCTTCCGACCGATCATGATGACGACGTTCGCGGCGCTGTTCGGCTCGCTGCCGATCGCGCTCGGCGGCGGCGCCGGATCGGAGCTGCGGCGGCCGCTCGGCGTGGCGCTGGTCGGCGGCCTCCTAGTCTCGCAATGGCTGACGCTCTATACGACGCCGGTCATCTATCTCTATCTCGAACGGTTGTCGCGCTGGCTTGGCGGCGCGCACCGGCAATCGCGGCTGGCCCGGGCCATGGACCCGGGGCCGGCGACATTGGCGGAGGATCCCCATGGCGCTGCCGAGTGACGCCCTGCCGATCGCAAAGTTGCAGCGGCGGGGCAAAGAACCTTCCTCTATCGACCGCCCGCCGCAGGCGGCGCTGCAGCCGAATGTCGGCGCGCTGCTGCACGACGTCGCGCGGCTGCTGCGCCGGCGCTTCGAAAGGCGGGCGCGGCATACCGGGCTCCCGATCACGCGGCAACAGGCCGGGGCGCTGCTCCGCATCGCCCGCAACGAAGGCGAGAGCCAGGCCAAGGTCGCCGCGCTGATGGATATC